>NZ_SJPX01000006.1:602073-903926 GCF_007860175.1 Rubripirellula reticaptiva
CGTGTTGTTGAATTTCGTCGCTTCCGTAGGTCGAATGGTAATTGTACGTGTAACGCTGGAGCTGATACGACGCGGGATCGGACGCCGACTTGGGATCGACCGGACGGGTGAAGGTCAACTCGAAACCGTCCGGTTTGACTCGCATCGCCTGGATTTCGAAAGGCGTCTTGCCGGTCCAAACTAACCGCTGAAGTCCGTACGATGCCGTTCCCAAACTGCTCCAGCCACGATTGGTCAACCCAACAAACACGCTGCCGTCACGACCTTGCATCAATCGCAACACCGCGCTGGCCATGCCGGATCGGAACGGAAAGCAAGCGCCTTGATACTCACCGTCGACCTTCTCCAAAAACACCCGATTGATACCGGCTTGCGTAAATTCACCGACGAACAGTTGCCCCGCAAAGGGACCAAACTTGCCATCGCTAGCGTCCAGCATGATGTCGGTCGTTGACTGACCCATTTTCTTGTAGGGAAACCAAACGGCCGGCGGTTTCATCTGCGGAAATCGTTTCAGAGCTTCGGGCAACGCGAGCCCGTTTGGCACTTCCTTAACATCATGAATCGTTGATCCCTGGGCATCCATCGAGGCCAAAGATTCAGGATGATGAAAGAACGCCCCTTCACGCATGTGATGCAGCGCGCCGGCAGCGACCCAGTTCCCTTGTTGATCGGTATAGAACATGTCGCCGTCCGCGTTGGCACCCATGCCACTTGGCGATCGCATACCGGCGCAGACCGGAATCAAATCCCCCGCTTCGCTGACCTTCATGCCCCAACCACGCCACAAACCTTGCCGATATCCCAGTGATGATTGGCGAGTTCGTTTTAGCAAGTCACCTTTTAACCCCAAACCGATGTTCAGCGTCAACCAAAGGTTACCATCCCCATCTACTTTTGGCCCGTACGCATATTCGTGATAGTGCCCCGTCACGCCCCAACCTTTAGCGACCGTCAAGTATTCGTCAGCAACATCGTCGCCAACCGTGTCACGAAGCCGCGTCAGTTCGCTGCGCTGGACTGTCAAGAAACTGCCACCGCGACGCAGCAGCCCCAGTGGCTCGTGCAGTGCCGAAGCAAACCGATGATACGTCACTTGCGTCGGTGGATCGTCGTAGACGCCGCCAAGAATCCAGACTTCGCCTTTGCGTATCGCCACTGCAATGCGGTCATCGTCATACGGTGCGATCCCGCTTACTTCCAAGGCCGGTCCGTCATCCCCGGGACGCCAGTTCGCCGCTCGCGAATCCGTATTGGTCTGGCTGGTCGCGACCGAAATGATCCGGTAGTAATCCGACTCGTCGTCCGCTTCGACAAGCGACATTGGCACGACCAAACTGACCAAGAAAAACGTCAAAACGACCGAGTAGATTTGTTTCACCATGAGTAGTTCACCTCTAACTTCGTCGCGGACGTGATGTCAATCAAGTACACCACTCGTTGTTGGTCGTCGCTGGTTTGATCCTGCTCCGCAGTGATCGTTGCCGCACCGGCGGGAAGCCGATCGATCTGCACGGTTAACCCCTTGTCGCTGACAAACCGATTGCCACCGATCTGCTTTACCGTCCGGCCCGCCAATGGAGAAAAGGCGATCCGATGTGACGAGTCCGGATCTGGTTGAAATCGCCAAGTCCTTTGTAGGGAACCGTCTTTCAAGGCCACGATTTCCTCTTCGATGGCAATCGAACCTACGCGATAGAGGAACGTCGGAACACCGTCCGGATCCACCCGATAGCCACCAAAGCGGTGCTGGGCCGCTGTCGCAGTGAAATCGCAACTGTTGGCGTCAGCCTTGCTGTCGATTTCGACAAAAACGTTGCCGGCTGGAAACTCGATCGATTCGGTTCCTAGTGGATTTGCCGGTGGAGCGAAGCGAATGAACCACGTCCCTTGCGCATCCAAAAACTTGCCTCGCCAACCATCCGCCAAGCGAACCTGTTCAGCATCAAAGGCATAGTGGACGCCTTGCGGATTGCCCACTGCGATCGCGTGCGTGCCCGCGATGTCCATGAACGTGCGCAACAAGATCGGCCGATCGTCTGGAACCAACTCGTAGGTTTGCGACCGAGCCTGCTGGATCTTCTGTGGCAATGAGTGCTTTGGCACGCCTTGCAAATATGCCCACATCGCAGCGATCTGTCGATCAGGATCGCCACCAAGCAATTCTGTGTTTTGAGTCTTTCCGTCGGCGAAAAAGTTTGGCATTCGCGTTCGCGACTTCAGCGAACTCGGATCGTGCAAAAACGCAGTAAACCAGTCTCGGTTCACGCGGCCGGCGACCCCCGACAACTCCACGCCAACAACGCCAGGCATCGAAAAACCATCAAACGAGTGACACTGAATACAACCAATGTCCATCAGTTCTCGGCCCGCTTCGATCACCTCATTGCTTGGCGGTTTCGAATCAACCGCAACCGTGTACGGCAACTTGCGACGACCATCGACTCCGGCTATCCAGATCGGTAGATCCGCGACTTGATCCGCATGAAACTTGGGCATGCGAATCGTCATGTGAGGTCGGATGTCGGCATTGTTTCCAGCCAATATTTTGGCAAACCAAGCTGGTTTTATTTTGCGACCCGCACCAGTCAAGGGCGGTGGCAATCGACCTTCATCCCCCAGGTCAATCTCACCGACGGAATGAAAGTAGTCCTTGCGGCGGCGACCAACGCCACCCAACTCGTCGCGAACGTGACAGGCATAGCAGTTCAACTGCATCAAACGATGCTGCAGCTTGTCGGCCGTCGCAACCGGAGTCTGCGTTGCGATTGACGCGAGGGCCGAGACGATTGCGCCGCGTTGGAAATCGTCGAGTAAATAGGCTGGCCCTTTGCTGTATTCTTCCTGCAGGCAACCTGCAAACGTTTCGCGACGAAGTTCGGTAAGGATCGGCGTATCTGATGCTGCTAAATCATTGGGTAGTCCGTCAACTTGGTGGCAAGCAATGCAACCAAACCGTTCAAACGCTTTTCGCCCGGCTTCGGCGTCGCCAGATGCGTCCTGGTTGTTCACCGAATCCGATTCGACTGCCTGTCGATTCATCAAATAGCTGGCCAAGTCTGCGGCTTCGACCGCCGTCAACTTCAAGTTCGGCATTCGGCCGCCCGGGCGATCACGATCGGGATCGAGCAAAAAGAACGTTAAACCTCGCACGGTATATTTCGCCGCCAGGTTCGAATGTGGCACCGATGGGACTGGCCGGGCGGCAGCGGACAAGCCCAGATCTTCGAGTTCAGCCGCGTCCAGTTGATCAATCATCAAGTCGACCGCTGAACGAGCAGATCCGGTAACCTCGAAGTCCGCGGCCGGTTCGTGACAGGCGACGCAGCCAACCGAGTGGTACAATGTTCGCCCCGCTTCAACATTCCCCCGATTCCAAAACTCGAACGGAACTGGAACGGCACCGGTTGCTTTGATATCCGGAAAGTCCTGCTGCTGATTTGCCAGAAACGCTGCGATATTGCCGGCAACGGTTTCCCGCTGTTGCGAGGTCAATTCGCCAAGCACGTCGGGCATCGTCGTGCCCGGATGCACGCGACTTGGATCCGCCACATAATCACGAACCCAAGATGGATTCAGCCGGCGCCCTGAATTGCGAAGTGAGGGGCCGCCTTTGGATACCAGCATCGCGTCATCGCTGCGGTGGCACTTTGTGCAGCTCAGTTCCGTGATCAGTAAACGCCCGGCTTCAACTTGGTCAATTTGGTCGTGACGAGCAAACCGCTCAACCGCCGAAACGAAGGCAACTTCGTCAGCGATGGAAACGATGCGGAAAGACACAACCGCGATGGTCACAGCGATCCAGGCAAATCCACGACAACTTTTCTTCATTCGACTCATGCGGACGCCGCTTGTCTTTCGGATCTTGCTTTCACCAGCATTTCGATCCACGGACCAATGTAAAACCCGTTGTCGCGGTAAGTCCGACCGCTGACCAAGTTACCGTCGATCACACACGCTTCGTCAACAAAGATGCCGCCGCAGACTTCTAAGTCGAACTTACACTTCGCAACCGTTGCCATCCGACGCCCAGAAACGCATCCCGCATAGGCGGGGATCTCGACACCGTGACAGACGCTTGCGATCGGTTTTCCGGATTCAAAAAAGTGTCTAGTGATGCGAACTAGGTTTTCGTCGTAACGGATGTATTCCGGTGCACGTCCGCCGGAAAAGAAGATGCCGGCGTATTCATCTTCGTTGACGTCAGCAAACGGCACATCGCAGTCGAGCGTGTAGCCTTCCCATTCTTTGGTGATCGTCCAACCAGGTTTGATCTCGTGCAACACCAATTGGTAGAGACGTTTTTCGGGCGCGATCACAACCGGATGAAACCCGGCTTCTTGCAATCGGTAATACGGATACATCGTGTCGAGCAATTCGGTTGCATCGCCAATGACAATCAGGACTTTTTCCAACAGACGATTCCTTGTTGAAGCGGGTGCGGTAATATTCGCTAGCGAGTGTGGATTGTCTCGCTGTAAACAAGTTGGCCCGTATATCCGTCATGCCAACGAATGATGACGTGCGGACGATCGTAGGCGACGAACTGATATCCGCCACCGGGCGATCCAGCTTTCAACACATTGTTGATTTGCACGACGCCATAGTACGTGTTGCGAATTTGTTGGTACGGCATATTGTTGGGAAATTCAGAGAGCCAGCGGATGTCGACTTCACGCCCCATGCTCGACCACTTTCCGCCGTTGGGCGGATTGCCAAGCGTACCGATTGGATGTCCCGTCGAACCGAGCGGGCCACACATTACTTCCCAGAGGTTGTCAGAAATCTTGACCGAGGCGGACGCGTGAACATCACCCGTAAAAATGACAACGGGTTGCTTGATTGCGTCCAGTCGCTGCAACAGTTCTTCACGCTCGGCTAGAAACGACGGAAAACCATCGCCTTTATCATCGGTGTCGTCGCCGCCGACATGCGCAGCGGTGTGATAGATCATCCACGGATCCGGCGACACCAAGAAAACGAAATCAGCGTCGGTGTTTTCGACTCCATCGAGCAACCATTTCTTTTGGGCGTCGCCAAGGATGAACAAGTTGGGATCACTGCGATCTTTTGCGTTGCGATTCGAACGTTCGCCGCGAGTGTCCAACGCGAAGAAGTGACTGTTGCCGACCCGCCAGTCGTAGTAGTGATGCGTGCCGATACTGTAGACGACCTGTTCGTTTGCTTTTGCCGGTGGAGTGAATTCCAGATGCGTCGCATCGATGACACGCGTCAAACCGTACACTCCCGCGTTCTTGGGCGCGTCCTCGCGCCGCGGGACGATTTTGACACCGCGCGTGTAATTGCCCAGATGGATGGTGCTGACTCGATCGGGCGACAGACTTGTGAAGTCTGCGTCGGGATCATGCAAGATGGTGTCGTCACGTTTAACTTCACCGCGTCCCAATCGGATGCTTCCTCGCTGCGCTCCGCTCGGATTCGCCCAGCCTAAATAGTCTTCGTACGCTTTCAGACCGACATCGCGAATCAAATGCCGACCTTCGCCCAAACCGATCTGTCCACAGCCATGGATGTCCCAACCAACATCATGATCGTCGAACGTAAACATCGCGGGCACGCGTCGAAATAGGTTCGCAAAGGAACGGCCCCGACTGAAGTACAGCTTGTAGTTGTCACGCACACCGCCAAGCGTACCGTCACGCATTTCTTCGTAGATCACATCGCCATTGACGATACCGAAGGAAACTTCATCGGCGTGACGACGTCGAATCGAATCATAGGCAGGCGTACTAACGTATTGGCCGCCGCTGTTGTCGGGTGCCTGCGAGGCGCAGTGACCAACGGCGAAGGACAGATTGAACAAGCCGTCCGGGTTGTTGACTGGATCGGCATAGGCGGTTGCATCAGGAAGCGTCCGTAGCGACGGCCATTGATCCGCAAAGTCAGCTCGCAGGTCGGCAACTTGCCCGTCGACTTCGACCAAATAGAAGTACTCGGTGTTCGGGGCGAGAGCCTCGATTTTAACGACGCCGGTCAGATCGTACTTGTCACTGGTTTGTCCTTCGACGGTATTCCAGTGGTCGTCGGGCGGTAGCGATTTCCCGTAACGAACGCGAAACGAATCGGGTTGCTTGGTGCGCACCCACACGTGAACCGAATGCGAAGTCGGATTGCCCAACAATGGACCATGACTCAATCCGCTGGCTGCGTACGGCAACACATCGCCAGCAATCGGATCGGGCCAACGCATGACTTGGGCATCAACAACACCAGCACCGCAAACGATCGCGAGTGCAATCGCAATGGCGACCTTGTCGATCTGCTTATGCATTCAAACAACCATTCAAATAGACGCGACCTCGATTGACTTCGGCAGTCACCGCTTCGGGCGTTTCCAAGATCGGCACGCCGCGCGGTACCGGATGCATGAAGACCTCGGTGGGGCCGGCGAAGTTGATTTGGCGAAGTGCATTGACCAACGGCGCAAAATCCAGATCGCCTCGCCCCGGCATCTGCAAGAGTTCCTGTTCCTTGGGCAACTTTTCGACCGACCCCATTCCGTGCTGCCACGCATAGAAGACACTCAGACGTGGGCCAATGTCACGGATCAGTTTGGCGATTGCATGTGGGTCTTGCGGAAGGTGATAGGGCGCCAGAGCGATACCCAAATTCGGATGATCACAAAGCTCGATCAGCCATTTCATCGAATCTGGACTTTCGATCAAATTGTTACCATGGTTTTCGATCGCGATCGTGACGTTGCACTCGGCAGCTTGTTCCAAATGCGGTCTCATCTGCTGTGCGAACTTGCCAACCGCCGATTTCAGTTCGTCACCTTTCAAATGCTTGGGACCGCTTCCGCCAACCACAATCAGCGGGCATCCAAAGCGTTTCGCGAATAATAACTCGTCGCCTAAGCCAAACGGACCGAGCTTGTACTGTGTCAAACACCCCAGCGTAACGTCGTGTTGATCCAGTAGAGCGGCAAAAGATTCCTCGCCCATTTTGTTGATCTGTTCACGCTGGTTACCGTGAATCATCGGCCAAATGTCGATGCTGCTTGCGCCCGACTTAGCGACCTCTGGCAAGACCGTCGCCAATTCCGCATAGCCATACATGCAACTGGCGAGTGAGTAGTTCAGACGAAACTCATTTCGCGAATCCTGGCCACAGGCTTGGTTGCCAAGCCCTGCTAAAGCCGTAGCGGCCACCAGGTTGAACTCGCGTCTACCAATTCGATGATCATTGAAGGAGATTGGTCGTTTCATCAGACACGCTGCCAGTACGAATTGAAGTTTTCACAACGACGATCACTATTTTACGAAGCCAATCGTGCCACTGCGTACGTGAATGCGTATTTCCTGTACGCTATATTGTCACCGCTTCCCGCCCCCCCCAATAACCGAACGTGTCGTCTCGTGCGTCCTGACATTCCTCACGTTGCGATTTTGATCGAAACGTCGCGTTCCTACGGACGTGCGTTGTTGCGAGGCGTAAGACGTTATATCACCGAGACAGGGCCGTGGTCTGTGTTCATGGAACTGAGATCGCTGGACTCACCAACACCACCGTGGCTGAAGCACTGGAAGGGTGACGGCATCCTGACTCGCACGAGCAATCAAGCGATGGCGACTGCGATCTCGCGAACGAACGTTCCGACGGTCGAACTTCGTTCGACCCGCCTGCGTCATGCGTTTCCGTTCGTCGGAGTCAACAATTTTCGAGTGGGACGAATGATCGCCGATCACTTTTTGGATCGGGGATTCCAACATTTCGGTTTATTCATGATCGAAACCGAATTGTACTTCCAGCAGCGCCGCGACGACTTCATCGAGACGCTTCGACAGCGCGGCCACGATTGTCACTTGTACAAACCCACGGGGCGACGTGAACAACCGGCGCAGTGGGAGCGTGCGCAAGATGAGCTCGCCATATGGCTAACTTCGTTGCCCAAACCTGTTGGGATCATGGCCAGTACCGATCAGATGGGGTTTTGGATTCTGGACGCCAGTCGTCGCGCGGGTTTGTCGGTCCCGGAACAGATCGCCGTCGTGGGTGTCGAAAACGACGAGTCACTTTGCACGATGGCCATGCCACCACTTTCAAGCGTTCCACTCAATGGTGAACGAGTCGGGTACCAAGCCGCCACACTGTTACAAAGAATGATGAACGGCGAAAAACCGCCAACCGAGCCGACACTGATTGATCCATTGCCGCTTGTCGCTCGCCAGTCGTCGGATGTGATCGCGGTGGACAACGCAGACCTATCTCGCGCTCTACAACTGATCAAACAAAAAGCGTGCAACGGGCTGCGTGTCAGCGATGTACTGGCAGACGTAAATATATCACGAAGCAAATTAGAACGAGAGTTTCGCAGCACGATCGGCCGTTCACCCAACCAAGAAATCCTTCGTGTCAAGCTTGACCGTGTCAGTCAGATGCTGATTCTAACCGAGTTGACGTTGCCCCAAATCGCCGCACAAACGGGGTTCGAATCCGTCGCTTATTTATCGGAATCGTTCAAGCAGCATTTCGGATCCGCGCCCGGAAAGTACCGACGCCAATCTAACGAAGGACGATAATTAGACATCTTAGCGTCATGATTGCTCGGATCCTTCGCATGTCCCAATGGCTTTCCCTGCATCATTGCGATGTAATTATCATGCTGATATTAACCAACGACAAAACTGAATCGCTAATCGCTTGATCACTCAAACCCATCTCATGACCATCAAAGACCCCATCTGCAGTCGCCGAACAGCCACGCAGTTCGCCCCCAATCACAAGATTTTGTTAACGCTGCTGGCGGTCCTGTTGCTTTCAATTTCATGGCTTCCGGGCACCGTGCTCGCGGATCGCACCAGTTTCGACAAGGACTGGCAGTTCATCCAACAAGATGTACCGGGCGCCGAGCAACCGGATTTTGATGATTCTGCCTGGCGCCAGTTGGATGTACCGCATGACTGGAGTGTCGAGGGAGAGTATGACGAAAACAATCAGATGGGTGCTGGTGGCGGATACCTGCCAGCCGGAATCGGTTGGTATCGCAAAACGATTTCCGTTCCCGCCGATTGGCGTGGCAAGCATATCGAGATTGCCTTTGACGGCATATTCATGAACAGCACGGTGTGGGCCAACGGCCAGAAACTTGGCAATCGTCCCTATGGTTGGAGTTCGTTTTCTTATGACGTCAGCAAACTGGCCCAAGAATCCCAATCCATCACGTTTGCCATCCGTGTTGACAATGAAAGACAACCCTCGGCGAGATGGTATACCGGCAGCGGCATCTATGCTCACACCTGGATCGACGTGAAGAACCCGCTGCATGTCCCTGCATCCGGCGTCTTCATTCGCACGAACGGTTCCACTGTCGAAATTGATACGGAGGTGACCAACACAACCAGCGGCCACAAAAACACGACATTGAAAGTATCGATCATCGACGCCGAGGGAGCGACCGTCGCCAGCGTTCAAACTGAATTCGAATTGGCCGCAAGCGACATCCAAACGATCTCGCAAAAGATTAAACTCGACAATCCTCAGCGGTGGTCACTTGAAACGCCAATCCTTTACACCGCCCGCACCGAGGTGCTACTCGCCGGCAAGTCGATCGATCGTATGGAGACAAAATTTGGCGTGCGTGACGTCCAGTGGAAGCCGGAATCCGGCATGTGGATCAACGGAAAGAACTTGAAGCTGAGAGGCGTTTGTAATCACCAAGATGCCGGAGCGTTGGGGACGGCAGTGCCCGACAAAGTGCTGCGTTATCGTATCGAGCAGCTTAAGAAGATGGGCTGTAATGCGATTCGTACGACTCACAATCCACAGACGCCCGTGTTCTACGACATCTGCGATGAAGTCGGGATGTTGGTGATGGACGAGATTTTTGACGGATGGGGACGAAAGGCAGCCAACGACTATGGCGCACACTATTTCAAGCAGTGGTGGCAGCGAGACCTGACGGATTGGATCAAGCGGGACCGAAATCATCCATCGATCGTTATCTATAGTGTCGGCAACGAAACTCATGGCGACGTGGGCAAAGACTTGGTCGCGATGTGCCACAAACTCGATAGCACGCGGCCAGTAACGTCGGGCCATTCAGGTTCAGAGTTCATGGATGTCTTTGGCGTCAACGGCGGTAGCGAAAAGATGGGTTGGTTCGCTCAACTGCCGAATGATCGAGTGTTCATCGGAACGGAAAACACACACACTTGGCAGGTGCGAGGCTTCTATCGCACGCTGACTTGGTACCGTGACGGCTATCCCAATGCAAAGCAAAAGCCGCATGAGACGCCTGATCTAACGGAAACGGAAGTCTTCACCAACGATTGGACTCAGCCGTCAAATCGAAAGAACCGCAAGCAGATTTTCAACTCCAGCTATGACAATGCGATGGTACGGTTAAACGCTCGAAAGAACATCGAGCAACTGCGAGACATCCCAAACTATGCAGGCTCGTTCCGGTGGACGGGATACGACTACATCGGCGAGGCGGGCTATGTGCATGGCGGGTGGCCGTTCAAGGCGTTCATGGGTGGTGCCATCGACATGGCGAACTTTGAAAAGGACCTCTACTACCTCTACCAAAGCCAATGGACGCAGCAACCAATGGTTCACATCTTGCCGCACTGGACGCATCCCACAATGAAGCCAGGAACAGAGATTCCGGTGTGGGTCTATTCGAACTGCGACGAGGTCGAACTGTTCTTCGATGGCGATTCACTGGGCAGAAGGACTCCTGGTAACAAGTCGAACGAGATGCAGTGCCAATGGATGGTCGGTTGGCGGCCCGGCGAATTGAAAGCCGTAGGCTACAAGCAAGGCAATCGTGTCGCAGAACAAGTGGTCCGAACCGCCGATGAGCCTGCGCAAATCGCACTATCCATTGACGGTGAGCCGTTGGCTGACTCGGGCAAGGACATCGTTCAAGTTCGTGTCACCACAACAGACGAGCAGGGCGAGTTCTATCCGTACGGCGAAAACCGCACTCACTTCCATTTGATCGGGCCAGGCAAGATCCGTGCACTCGACAATGGCAGCCCGGTTGATGTGGAACGACACTTTCAGGCTCACGACCGAATCGCTTTCTATGGCCTGACTCGCGCATACATTGAATCGACCGGTGAAGCGGGCGACATCGCTCTGCTGGCCAGTTGCATTTTGGGCGAAAAAAAGCAGGTGACGTCGAACCGAGTTCGCATTGACACGAAATTGCTCTCACTTCGCGGAACACTCCCCGACGTCAAGACGGATGTCTTCTATACGCTCGATGGCAGCGTGCCGACGCCCCAGTCGACTCGTTACACCGATGCATTCCCGGTTCCGCTTGGCACAACCGTCAAGGCACTTGTCGTTGCGAACGGAACACCGGTGCAATTTCTTGAAGAACGTTTCGCACAAGACGTTGGCTTCGTCTGGGACGTCGTGCAAAAAGCGGCCCGCCCCGGTGGAGACCAAGCGGAGGATGCGACGTTCAGCAAAGCGGTCGTCGACAACCAGGGCAAAAACTTCAACGGCACCGGATATCTGGACTTTGGCCAAAACAAAGGTGCCTACGTTCAGTGGTATCAAGAAAACGATGGCGATGCCGGCCAAACCGAACTCGTCATTCGCTACAGCGGCGTCACCAAGGGGCGTCCGGGACGAGCGGTTAAAGTCACCGTCAATGGAAAGACGGTGCAGGAAAAGCTATTGCTTCCCAACACAAAGAACTGGGGCAAAGACTGGCGAACCGTCACCATCAACATCCCAGTCCAACGCGGTGCAAACACGATCCGACTGACAACGATCGAAAACGGTGGAATGTACATCGACGAAATCACGGTCAAGTAACCGCGAACGTATCTGGCATCGCTTGATCACTGTCACGATTGGATTGCCAATCAAAATCCATCGACGCCGAATACCCAAGCGCTCGGGTATTCGGCCAATGCGACGTCACAGTCAGAAGTCCCGCTACGCCAACTTGTAGTATTCTTCCCACCCTTGGCGTGGAGCGTTGCCTTTCAGCAAATCGTTCGCTCTTGCGTTGTTCGTGATCTGCCTTTTCACGGCGTCAAATTCCAAGTTCTCGCCAAGACGCTGCGCGATACAGCCCAGCATGAAGACTTGAGTAAGCGGACCAGAAACAGCGAATGACGAGTTGCAGTACGGGTCCAAACCGGCCGACGCACGCAAGAAATTGTCCATATGATTGGTGGACGTTTCGCTGGCTGGCAGTTCCGGCAAGTTGCCTTTCACATCGGAAAGCCGGTCGCCACCGACAATGCTTAGCGTTGCGCTGTGAGTCCCGCCAACAAAGGTCAAGTCATCACTGAAAATCGCCTTGCCGCACGCGCCGATTTTTACGTCTTTAGAACTCGGTGGTCGATTTTTAACTCCGTCGTACCAATTGATGGTCATCTCGGGCATATCCGGGCCACGCTCTTTGAAATCAAATGCGATCGTGGTTCCGTGTGGAAAGATCAAATCGTTTGGCTTATCGATGCTTACCGCTCGAACCTGATGCGGTAGACCGAGCTTTAGAAACCGATGGACAGTGTCTAACGTGTGCGGGCCCCAGTCGCCGAAGGCACCGTTTCCGTAGTCGTACCAGCCGCGCCAGTTGCCTGGATCGTACTTGGTGTTGTAAGCGCGTTTGGGTGCTGTTCCGGCCCAAACGTCCCAGTTCATTCCTTCGGGCATTTTTTCTGCCGAAGGATAGTCTTTGACGTCACCCCAAGGGTGCCAACGCCGCCCATTGTTCATGCAAGCGTCGACTCGGCGCACGTTCTTGATGATTCCGGCGTCAACCCAGGATTCGAACTGCAGACGCTGTTCGCTGGAATGCCCCTGGTTGCCCATTTGGCATTTAACGTTGTATTTCTTTTCGGCCGCGATCAACAGTTCACATTCTTCGAACGTGTGTGCGAGCGGCTTTTCAACGTAGACGTCGATTCCCATCGACATCGCAAGCATCGCGATTGGGAAGTGCGAGTGATCGGGAACACCAATCGTACAGGCGTCGATTTTGTCGCCCATCTGAGAAAACATTTCGCGAAAATCGTCAAACACGAGGGCGTCATCGCATTGGCCATCCATCTTCTTTTTTAGCCCGTTGGCTCGCGATGGCACAACGTCACAAAGAGCAACGCAATTCGTCAAAGGATGTTTGATCGCCTCGGATCCGATCGCACCGCCACGATTCGAGCAGCCGATCACCGCCAAGTTGATTTTGTCACCGCCAACGTTCTGGCCAAGGGCAAAGCTGGGAAGCGTCGTGGCGACTGCAGAAACGGTTGCTGCCTGCGCCAAAAATTGGCGGCGTTTGATGTTTTGCACTGTGATTTCCTGTGAACTTTAAGTTAGAAATTCCCATACTCACGCGACGCTCTTGCATCGCGTTGCACGCGGTATAGCCGACGACTTACGGTTGTCATTCTAGTTGATCGAAATTCCGCATGTGACGCGACGTCGCCCGGCAGCCTGATTCAATCAGTCCTTAACTACTTCCCACCGGGCGCGCCTGTTTTTTTGGCCCACGCGAACCAGTCGGCGGACATCTCCTTCACACGTTCGGGGTTCTGCCCCGCTAAGTCGACTGTTTCGCACCGATCGCGCCCGAGATCATACAGCTCCCAATCCTTGATCGTCTTGTCCCAAACCAGTTTCCAGTTGCCTTGCCGGATGGCGCGGTTGCCGGTGTACTCCCATGCGAGCGTGTCATGTGGCTTCCGCACTTCGCCACGCAAGATCGGCACAATGCTTTTGCCCTCTAGCGGAATGATTTCGTTGGCACTGAAGTTCGCCGGATACTCGGTCTGAGCCAACTCGACGAACGTTGCCATGAAATCGATGATATGCGCCGGTTGCGCACTGATCACGTTAGGCCCAATCGTCTCCGGCCATCGCGCGATCATTGGCGTGCAAATGCCGCCCTCGTGAGCCCACGTTTTATAGCGTTTGAACGGCGCGTTCTGAGCCCATCCCCACGACGGTCCGACCGCGACGTAGTCGTTTTTGGGACCAGGGTTTCGCTCCGCAGGATCGCGCCCCCCCCGGTTCCTCAGAACATCCACCATTGTCGCTCAAAAAGAACACCACCGTATTGTCGTCGACGCCCGTCTCCTCAAGCGTCTGCATCAAGCGTCCGATATTCTGGTCCATCGAATCGATCATCGCAGCGTAGACAGCCATGCGTCGGTCCTCGAATTCATGGTCAGCGTTTTTCCAGTCATACGCTTTTGAATCGTGCTGAGAGAGACTCCAGGTTTCAGGATCGATCAAGCCCATCTCGATCTGCCGCTCGTAACGTTGCTGACGCATTTCTTCCCAGCCCATTTTAAAGCGACCAATGTACTTTTCGATGTCCTGTGGCTTGGCTTGAATCGGATAGTGCGGCGCGGTGTAGCAGACGTGCGCAAAAAACGGTTGCTTGTTTCCAGCGGCTGTTTTGATCTGCTCGATCGCGTGATTCGTGAAGGCGTCCGTCGTATAGAAATCACTGGGAAACTCAGTGATGCGTTCATCATTACGTCCGAATTCCCGGACACGACCACCCTTGTACTCCGGATCCGGAATCGAAGGGTCAAAGAAGTTGCAACAGCCATCGAGCAGGCCGTAGTACTGCCCAAAACCGCGAAGAAAGGGATGGGTATCGTCCTTCGAACCCAGGTGCCATTTTCCGGACAGTGACGTTTGATATCCAGCCGCCGCCAACACTTCGCCAGTCGTGACCATCTTTCGAGTCAGCAGGCCGCCCTTGCGTCGCGGATGCAAGCCAGTGACGATCGAGGCGCGAGTCGTCGTGCATTTGGCGCAGTTGTAAAACTGTGTGAACCGCATCCCCTCGGCGGCCATCCGGTCAAGGTTGGGCGTTTCAACTTCCCCGCCATAGCAACCGATATCGGACCAACCCATGTCGTCACACATGATCAAGACGATGTTAGGCCGGCCCGCGGCATCATCAGCGTCCACTTGGGACTCGCCAACAACTGCTGCCACCAAAACGGAGAACGCATAGATCAAATACTTCGACATCACAGATTCCCTTGCAGGTTGTCCAACCGGAGGAATCTCCGATCACATTTTCCACTGATCACTTCAACGCGTAAATCTAGACAGCCATTTTCAAATGTTGGCTGAATCTTCTTGTTCGCCATTCACCTATCCACCATCGACTTGTTCACTGACGCGGTCTTGTTGACGACCCAAATATTCCTGAACTTCACTGGCGAACCATGCTCCTGCAAAACGATCGGCGAAAGCGGTTCTTCGGGAAAAGCGGCATACTTGTTCCGACGTAGCGACAACTTGACATCGTCGTGAATAAGTTTGCCGTTTAGCCGAACCGTGACACGCGCCGCGTTCGCCTCACTCATGAAACCGTTCGCACCGAATTTCGCTGCCTGAAATTCCAAGTCGATCGATTGCCACACGCTGGCGCCCAATCCCGCGCTCACGTCAGGCACGCGAATTTGATAGATCGCGCCACAGTCACCCAACCCAGGGCTCTCTTTTCCTTCGCTATTGAAAATTTGCAGTTCATAGAGCGCGCCGAAGAAGACGCCGCTGTTACCGCTTCTTTCCACGGGCAACTGAAATTCCAGATGCAGGCGGTAGTCGACAAACTTTTCCTTCGTGCACAGAAATTGCTTACGACGTTTGCCTTTGAATTCAAAAGCGATCTGCATCGCTTCGCCATCGACAAGTTTCCACTGAACCTCTTTTTGATCATCTTTCGGATTGATCCACTGGAACGAGAACGGCTTCCACGCATCAAAGTTCGCCCCGTCGAACAGCACCACTGCCCCCGAGGGCGCGGCAAGTCCAACGGTCGATGCCTCGGTCTGTGATCCGGTCCCTTTTCTTTTGCTTTTCAAAAGACGTTCCTCGTTAGTCGAGGACGCATCGACAGGAAGGGAATTTTGCTGGGCCTCTGCCCGAACAGCCGGAATCACGATGGCTGAAAGAACCAGTGTGGAAATGAAGATGAGGTAACGCATGATGCCTTCGGCTTTTAACGAGTGCTGATAAAAAAATGCACGATGCTCGGTTGGGTCAAGCAGATTCACTTCGATCGGTGTGACTAGCGAACTGCAGCGTCGCTCGAACTCCTGCGGAACAACGAAACACGCACCGACCAAGCGACTCGGCCAAAGTCCAAACAACTTAGTACGCGCTACTTTGTTGTGCGTGGTGCACGAAGCCATTGCTCAAGCTGTGCCGCTAACGTTAAAACCAGTTCAGGTTGTTCGTCGATCACGTTTCGCTGCTCGTTCGGGTCGGATTCGATATCAAACAACTCCACCGGCTTTCCACCGAGCGCAAGCAACTTCCATTTCCCTCGCAACGCAACTTCGGTCGCGTATGGTTTTGGTTTCGGGTAGTGACGCTGAATGCTCTTGTACAAGTCTAGTTGCCAGAACACCGTGCCTCGATCTTCGTCACTCGGTGGATTATCGCCTTTCATGTGTGACAGAAGGCTAAGTCCATCAAGCGGCAACTCGGCTGGCAGTTCGACTCCGGCCGCTTCACAGAAAGTCGGCAATAGATCGTTGGAATGGCCAAACGCATCGGACGTTTGACCGACTGGAATCGCCGCTGGCCATCGCACCAGCATCGGCACGCGCAGCCCTCCATCATGCAAGTCAGTCTTGCCGCCCTTCAAGTCGCCGATGAATCCCTCGAAAGCCGCTCCGTTATCGCTGGTGAACAGGACCAACGTGTTGTCCGAAATTCCTAGTTCGTCGAGCTTGTCCAAGACCAAACCCACTTTGGCATCCATGTGCTGCACCATCGATCGGAAACGATGCTGGTCATCGCTAATCCCATCCGCTGCAGTTTGCGCCCAATGCGGCTCAGGCGCAGGCTCGTACGGTTTATGCGGAACCAGCCACCACAAGTTGATGAAGAACGGTTTCGGATCGCCAGACATTCTTTCGATCAGGTCGACCGCATAGTCACCGTTTGCGTCCGTCAAATGTTTGGAATAGTAAGGGTCGTCCTGACTGACTTGTTGGTCGTTGCGCAAAAGCACCGTTCCGCCTTGTCGAAACAGCGTTCGCTCTCGCCCCATGCGGCTGCGAATCGGCTGCTGTTCGATCTGAGTCTGATAGAAGTCGAACCCGTGCTGTCGCGGCCCGGGCTGATTGTCCAGTCGCTTGCCATGCTCGTCCACGTGCAGGCCACCCAAGTGCCACTTACCTACATGCGCCGTGTTGTAGCCGGCGTCTCCTAGCAATTCGGCAACCGTCGTCGCCGACTCGGGCAACCAAAGATTCACATCGTTGAAATGCTTCGTGATCCCGAACCGCAACGGATATCGACCGGTCAACACCGAAGCACGCGTCGGAGAACACACGGCCGACCCGGCATAGAACCGAGAAAACCGCATCCCTTCGTTGGCAAGCATATCCAGATGCGGCGTCTTAACCGCGGGACTGCCAAAGCATGACAGGTCACCGTACCCCAGATCGTCAGCCAACAACAAAACGATGTTGGGACGATCATCCGCGTTGGCCTCGCTGATCCATCCGGCCAGACCAAGGGCTACAATGACGAGAGCCAGAAACTGAACTGCGATCTTCATGGATGGTGAGTCCCAAATTTGACGAGTGATTCGTGGAGAGTTAAGCACGGCTAGATGGTTCATCCAAACGTGTCCGAACCGGACCGGTTGCCCGCCCCATTCGCCGACCGTCAGCAACAAGGCTCGCTCAACAAGGTGACGATTCTACTCGTTCGAGCCACCGCCGCGATGACGAATTGCGAGTTGCAAAAAACGTTTTGCGACGCGTCAAAGCCAAATCATCGATCAGCGTTTATGGGCGACGGGTTTTCTGGATAAATCGAGCGAGTTCTTGCATGTCGATTTCCGAGTCACCGTCCTGATCCACCAAAGTGAGCCTTTCCGGCGAAAGCGGGCTGTCACGGTTTGCTCCGCTGGCCACCAGTTCGGATTTGGACAGTTTACGATCGGAATTGGAATCATTTCTTGCAATCAAGATTGATGCACGTTGTGCTGCCTCGTCATCGAACCCCAATTGTTTGCGACGTTTCGCTAAATACGTTTCCAGTTCTAAAAGCGATAGACTGCTGTCGCCGTTTTCGTCGGGGCTGCCGAGGTCACTATCGGTGCCGGCTTGTTGAAACAAGGTCGCTGGGACCAAGCCATCGCCGTCCTGATCTGCTTTTCGGATCAAGTTACGAGCCAGCAGTTGATCGGATGGAGTCATGCCCATCCGCATACGTCGATCTGCCAAATACTCAGCCAACTCCGATACCGACAAAAGCTTATCACTATTTCGGTCAAATTCCATAACCGATAACTCCAAAGCGATTGCTTCTAGCTCGTCAAGCGCCAACTGACGGTCTCCATCACCATCGCCACGGTTGATCAGTGACATCGCGCCACCTTGGTCACAGCCTTTGATTCCAAGCAGGTCACGAAACTTGCGTTCGCTAGCCAATCCCCGGATCAATTCATCCGATGAAAGTTCATCGTCAGAGTTTCGATCGTAGGAATCGATCTGATCCGAAAACGTGTTGTCTTCGAGCTCATCCAGTTGCAACTTTCCGTCGCGATCACTGTCGTATCGAGAAGTGTATCGGTCCGCCAAAATCGAATCCATCTGAACGATCCCCGCCTCCTCGCGTTCGGCAGCAAGTTTTAACGTGACTTCAACGTATTGCAAATCACCGCTCCGATTCAGATCGAACGAGCCGATCACTTCGCTGTTCCAATGCAGACGTTCGCACTCTGATTTACTCAGCGTCCCGTCGTCATCCAAATCATGCTTCGTGATCATTCTCGCTGCAGCCAGCAAGTCCATTTCCAAAAGCTTGATCGTCAATGGATCCTTGGCTTTGGCTTCGCTGCCGCCGTCCTGTGCGAACAGTGCGGAGGTGTCAATCGATGCAAGAAGCAAAAACGCAAGAAGCAAGAGAAAACCAATGGCTAAGCCACTGGATTGGGGCCGAGCCTTGAATCGGAGAGTATTCATGCCTGCATTCCTGTGACCAGTTCCGCCGGAAAAGTTACGACAACATTTATCAAGTGTAGTCCTTCGTGGCTTGTCTGATTGACCAGTGGAATTGGATGTCGAGCAACGGAGTCTGTCAAAACCAATCAAAGGTTCACTTCCGCACAAGTCCGATATCATTTAGATGCAAAACGGGCTCAATCAGAGCAACTTCCGCGTTGATGGATTTGTTGAACGCACCGAGGCATCTGTTCAGGCGTCGAACCGAGGCAAAGACAATAGATCCAAGTGCGGGAGCGTCAGCTTCAAAACTCCCTTTCGGATTTGTTGCTGTCGCATCGACGCCCAGTGTTCCACCTGTTCGCGGTGCATTTTCGACGAGGCCCGACGACAAACGCTATCGACCAGCATTGCAAGTACCTCGGCGTCTTGACTGCCCAACCGCCAATCCGACTTTTCAAGAGTGACGTTGCACTCGCGGGAGATCAGTTTGTCCGCCAGAAACGGAGCAGCTTGCGCGCCGGCTGCAGGGCCAAAACCGTGATCGCTCTTCTGATGTTCCTCTAGGCACAAGCCGATCGCAACATCTAAGTCGTCAGCGGGATCCCAGACAGGCGCACCCGAGGCAGTCATCGCAATCAAAATCGGACTCTGCGCCGCGAGCTTGACAAACCGACTCAACCAATCCTCCGATGTGATGTCCAAAAATGCCGACGCCGTGATCGAGACATCGCCACCGATCGGAATCAACAACAAATCCGTCGCGAGCTCAACGTGTTCAAACCGAATAGGTCGGCCCGCGGATCGATGCGTTGCCGTTTCCAACACCTCGTCATCGTTGTCGATACATCGCCAGGGAACTCCTGACACGCAATCACGACATAAGTAGCGACGATTGGATCCGGTACCACAGCCAAGATCCACAATCAATCGAGACTTGCTAGCGTGCTCTAGGAACTGTTGGGCAAGACGTGCACTGCGGAAGCGACCGTCCATCGTTTCGCGAATCGCCAACCATTCATACTTTGACATGCAAAAATCTCGAAAAAACAATTGCCAATTAAATGCGTTTGGACACAAAACCCGAGTACGGTTCTCATCGGACGTCTCCGTTTTCCGCGCGTGCAAGAGAAGCTCGCCAGTTTCCTTGTTCCGGTCCTTGTCGGTACGATCTTTGTATTTAACAAAATCGAACAGTTGCTCAATCTCTACGAACAAGTCATATCAAACGATGCTCGGATGGTCGTCTGCATCAAGTTCAGAAGCGATCACCGTACGCGAATCAGTACCCATCAGCGTCGTAATCAAACGCCGCTCGTACTCGAACAGGACGAGCCAGTCGCAGGGGAGGGCTCCACCTACTGATCGTGAGCCTGGACGATGAAATAATCATGATTTTCCGCATGGCGACTGAGCCCAGGCAATTCAAGACAATTCACAGACTCCTCCGCATCCACCGACGACAAAAAATTGCCTGCGACCGACAATCACGACTGTGGCTCATCGCGTTGGGCCCGATCGTTTCTCATCTAACACCGCCAAGCACTCGACCAGGCGATTCAAGCCCTGGCGTCTTAAATAAGCACGGACGGTAGGTGACTTTAACGATTCCCGGTGCAATCGCCTCGCCGCACTGCGAAAATTTTTCGTATGCATGACGTTGTGGAATGTTACGATCTGAGTATTCAACTTCGAGCCCATAGGATAACACGAAGCGATGAAGAAAGATTCCGGCAATCGCCCGAAAAATGAAAGTCCAACAATGACCTCCGACCCGGCTTGTCCCGTTTGCGGAGGGAAACTTTTCGACATCCGTGGCAAGCTGCAATGCGCGGCCTGTCATCGGATTTGCGAGACTTGTTGTGAAGGTGGTCGCGGGTAGCGGCGAGGCGAATCAAAATGTCACTTGGCGACCTAATTATTCGACTTTGCGATTTCAGCTTCGGAGCGATCGAGGCGGTGCGTCGATCGTTTGGCCGGCCGAAGGTTGGCTCGATCTCGACTTCAGAGCTTCACACCTTGATGAACACGGGTGATTCGTCACTTTTATTGGTCGACGTTCGCAGTGATTCGGAAAGAGCCATTTCTCGAATTCCTGGTGCGATCACGCAACTGGAATACGAAGCCAACACAGAAAAGTTTGCGGGCCGGCGGGTTGTGGCCTATTGCACCGTGGGTGGACGTAGTTACCTGTACGCACGAAAGTTGGTTGCCAGCGGCGTCGATGCATCGAACTATCGCGACAGCATTCTGGGTTGGTGCCGGGCAAGCCTGCCACTGGAATCGCCTGACGGGCGAGCCACGAGTGCCGTGCATCCTTACTGGCGGATTTTTCATGTGCCCGATATGTACGCCGTGAAGACTTGACTGGTCATTGCGAAACAACAACAGCTTCTCAAAACATTCTTAATGGTGCGAACCAAAATCCGCACTTTCGTGCCGCTGGCAGCGAGCAGGCGATGAGGCATTTAGTCCATAACACACGATTAGACGGTGACGCCACGGCGATCAAAGTCGGAATCAGGCGATGGGAAACCGTACAGGAGCGTTGAACTGATCGTGGGAAACCGCAACGGAGGCGAGTAAGTAACCGTCGTTGAACTTGACACGATAAGCAAGCGTGCGATCGAACGGCGAACGCACGATGACGCCTACTGCACCGGCCGGATGAGCAATGCGATCATCCGACGCCATCACGACTTTCGGGGTGACGACCTAAGGCAAACCAGGCTGATTCCTGGCGAGAACACTTCCTTTTGTCTTTGAATGTGCTGGGGAGCTTGCCCGCCATAGAATCGCTCGGACCAGCCTCCCAGCGATTCGTCATTGATCGATCGAAAATTTATTCGCTATTCCAACTGCAAGACTCGCTTTGCAAGTGAGGTCGTCTCTTCGCCCTCGCCGTGCAGCAAGTATGAACAGCCTGCCAGATAGCGGGATCTCCATATCGGATCGATTTGGTAGTAGTCTTCTAGAGTAGCCGAACTGAACTTGTAATCGTGAGCATCGTTTCCCTTAAGAAATACAAACTCGCGTGCTCGCCCAATCAACCGATTGGCAACCGACGATTGCTGCGCCAAATTCAACACCGATTCAGCGGCAGCCTTTCGATCCGTTCCGATCAGATCAAACAAATTCTCAATGCCTACGCTATCGTCTGCGGCCGGATCTAACTGAAGTAGATCAACGTCGCTCAAACGACCACGCGCTTCGGCAGACTCTCGAAAATGCGGAATCATCGCCGCGTTTTGCAACAACATCCATTGGCGAGTTCGATCGTCGTACACATTTCGATACAGAAACCGCATCGCGTTCGAAGTCGTGACCGCATGAAGCGGCACAATCTCCGCCTGTCGCGACACCATCTCAGCCGCAGCGATCATGATTCCGTCGTAGACGCTTTCCGGATGGCAGCCCGAGTTGATCATCTGCACCACAAAGTCAGCAGCTTGATCTGGTGTCGCCGTTCGTAACTCTTTGGCAACCGTGGCCGACTCGGTCGGTTTTCGAGTCATCGACAACCAATCTTTAGACATTTTATTCACGCGTTCCCAATTCGACCGACCGACTCGATCGACTTTCAGATCCGAATTGGCCGGGTTTGGATCGCCCGTATGATTCAAGATCGCGTAGCACAGCGATCGCACCACTGGTTCGCAGTGTTGCCAGCCGATGACGCCGAGCGTACGGTACGCGTTAGCCAAGTAAATGGATTTGTGACCGATACTCCGGTAGTCGCGAGCTGCGTGCTTCGCCAGCAGATTCAAAATCTGGCCGGCGGACGCGGTTCGCGCAACGATCGTCGCGGCGGCGTCTGCCGCTTCCACATCCCAACGAGTCAGTGCTTGATCGAGCGAATGCAAGGCCTTCGTTGGCTCGGGCAATTTCGACGAAGGCGCTGTCGACATCGTCCAGTCACCTTCACGGACATCCGATTCCTGCGCACTTTTAAAGTAGTCGATACTCCACAAGAGCGGAGTCCAGCGGTGCTGGTCAACAGCGGCCAAGGAAGCTTGGTGGGCCGAATGAACCACCAAGACGCTGTGAAACTTGAATCCAACCGACGGCCGAGGCTGAACATTGCGAATCCCGGCCAAGAAAAGAGCAGCAAGTAGTTCTTGGTAGCTTCGGCCGGTCCGGATCTCTTCAAGCACACCATCAATGATCTTGTTTCGCGGCGTGTTCTCCAGAAACTGCACGAGCGGCTCGATGTCGTTACTAAAACGAACATGCCCCGGTGCAACATCCAACTCTCCTGCCTTCAGTTTCGGCAGCCAGGACAGCCCGGTCATCCCGCCTGCAGCAACTGCAATCGAACTTCGAACAAACTGTCTTCGATCTTGCATAGCTATCTCCGGGGCCGATGAGTCATCGTGTTCGATAGGCCAACGCGTAAAGCCTGTTTTCATTGTAGGGCTCGAACCAGCCACTTTCAGGCAACAAAGTACGCAACTTCAAAATTCCTTCGCGAATCACGAACCCGTTCGGACTCGCTAGCTGCTGAACTCCGCGGGGGGAACCGCACAGGGTCGTTGCATTTTGCTTGGCGTTTGTCTCCGCGAAATGCCCCAACGGAAAACTGACCGATCTCGACACACGACAGCAACAACTCGTACGGCTTGATCGCCACCAAGGGCGCTCGGTTTGGAAACAAATGCGAAAAGCGGCGACGAGGTAATACCAGTTGCGAGTGGATGTGAAACCGCTTGGGGTCTGATTCGGCACTGGACCGATTCAAACGTTCTCGATAATTCCAGTGCTGTCTGCAAAGGAATCGGTTTCTACGCCCAGACGCTGAAGCATTGTCACATAGAGATTGGAAAGCGGCAGGTCTTCGCCTTTCGCTTCGTCTTGCCACGGTTCACCTTTTCCTAACCACGGACCACCTTGGAAATTTAAGCCAGCGTGGTTGAAGTATTGTCCGTGCTTGAACCCCATCTGCTTACCGCCAGCCAAAATGAGCGGGTAGTTGCGAGACAGATGAAATGCGCTGGATGCAGAGCCGAATAACAGCAGCGTGTTGTCTAACATGCTGCCGGTTCCAGCCGGTTCGGGTGTGGCCTTCAACTTGCTGAGGAACAGTCCGTACTCTTCGTTAAGAAAACGACAGTAGATACCAAAATCTCTCCAACCATCGGGGTTTTTAGTTTCGTGTGACAACTGATGAGCCGTGTTAAACCCTACCGCCCGAGCCAAATGATCGCTACGGCCGACTCCATTTTCGCGGCCGATCTGGTACGTAGCTACTCGCGTTGAATCGGTCTTGAACGCCAAGTAGATCAACTCGAACATCGTTTGCAGATACTCGCGTGGTTCGTCGGTCGTCAATTCCAAATTCAACTCACCCCCGTCAACGCTGGGCAACGGCGCCCCCAACCAACGTTTTGCCTTTTCCACCTTGATTTCGGCCTGGCGAACCGAATCAAGGTATTCGTCCAAGTTACGTTGATCGGCGGCCGACAAGGACTGCCGCAGTCGCTGTGCATCATCCAGCATTTCATCCAATGCGCTGCGACTACGCGCTAGCTTGCGAGCCGAATCTGCATCGCTCTTAACGAACAGTTGGTCAAAGATTTGTTTAGGTCGATGCTCGGCTGGAATCGGTCTGCCGTGTCGATCAAATGAAATCGTGTGCGTACCGCGCGCCGTTCCGGTTCCACCGTCTGTCGACATCACCAACGATGAAAAGCGTGTCTGGTCGCCAGCATACTTGGCGTATTCTTGATCCAGCGAAATCGTGTTCTCGTAGGCTCTGTCACCACCACCTGTGAGCGCGGCGGTCAAAAACTGGTCCGCGTTGTTATGCCCGTGAACACTTCGCGACTTGGGATGCGAAAATCCCGATAGCACTGTCAGTTCATCTCTTACGGACTCCAACGGCTCCATGCACTTGGTGAACGTAAACTCGTTGCCGTTGCCAATTGGAAACCAAGACCAATCCTTGTAAGCGGGATCTTCCGGCAACGGCATCGGTACACCGTCAGGAAAGTAGAAGCAACCAAGGCGTTTTGGGTTCGGATTGGACTGAGCACCACGTGCAATTTGGCCCAACAAGGAACCGAACATCGGCAGCGATAATGCGACGCCACTGCCACGCAGGAATCGGCGACGATCGATCGTATTCATTGTCCATGTCATAGCCTGGTTCCTCGATGAGTGATTACGCTACTTTGCAGCGAGATGTGGACTGGATGCTAATTGGAAAGAAATAGTTGACTATTGACGATCGCTTCTATGATCGTTTTTACCCCATCGCCATCGCGTCGAACGTTGGCGGTGATCGCATCGATGTCGGCGCGATCGGCAAAGGATAGCGGGCGACCTAAGGCATAGATGGCTAACTTCGACACCGTCGCTTGGACGAATTGATCTTGGCGATTAAGTAACAGGAATCGCTTCAAGCCTTCCATGCCGTCGAGCGATTGGTGACTGAACAATTCACTTGACGCGTCAACCGGTTTGCCTTTGATCTCATCACGCCATCTTCCTAAAGCGTCATAGTTCTCAAATGCGATACCCCAAGGATCTATCTTGCTGTGGCAGGACATGCAAGCAGCATGATTGCGATGATCCTCGATGCGTTCCTTCAGCGTCATCTTTGCGATCTCTGGATCGGCCAAATCAATCTGTGGCACGGCGGGCGGAGGCGGTGGTGGCGGATCAGACAGGATACTTTCAAGCAGCCAGATCGCACGCTTGAGTGGATGAGAATCCGGCCAATCGGAATTCATCGCCAAAATTCCCGCTTGGGTAAGCAATCCACCCCGGCGGAAACCATCTTCCAACGGAACCTTCCGAAAATGATTTCCGTTGACATTTGGCACCCCGTAGTGCTGGGCCAAGCGTTCGTTGACCAGGGCATACTCACAGTGGATGAAATCCAAGATGCTGGTGTTATTGTCCAGCATCTCGCGGAACAGAGCAGCCGGTTCATGCAGCATGGCCTCCTTCAACAAAGGATCAAATCCGGGAACGTTTTGTCCAAAGTTTTGAAAATCGAGCAACTGCAAGTCAAGCCACTGATGCACAAACCGTTCGACAAACCTATCGCTGCGCGGATCATCCAGCATCCGCTGAACCTGCGACGCAAGCTCGGCTGGATCAGAAAGCTGCCCGCGGTCAGCCAGCGTCAGCAGTTCTTGATCAGGAATGCTGCACCAAAGAAACAGTGCTAATCGATCGGCCAAAGCATGGTTACTCGACGGTGATCGAGTAACCGATTTACTCTTCGCGTGGTTCGCAATCGCACTGACGCTGTGGGATGGGTTGCCAACGTATAGAAACTGAGGCGACGATAACACCGTCGCAAGAACTTCAACCACCGCTTCTTCAAACGTATCACACAGTGGACGCATCGTGACCAAGAGGTCAATCTTGGCTTGGATTTTATCGTCGCTGATTGGCCGTCGCCAAGCACGCGTCATAAACTTGGTGATCGTCTCGCGGGCGTAACTCTCTTCGTCCGTAGCATCCTCCCGTTCGGAAAAAATTCGACGATGCGATTCCGGTGGCCAATCGTCGTAGACGGGAGCCGCGACTTGCACATAGTCGATTTGAATCCCAGATTCCGATGCCGAATTGTTGATCAAACGAATGTACTCCGATGGGCTTGGAGTCGATCCCATCGGCGACGTTTTTCGGACGGAGTTACGAGGATAGATCTCGCCAAGCGGCACGTCCCATTGAATCAGTTGTGGTTGATCGGGTCCCGCAGAAACGAGCGTGTCTTCCTTACTGACCGGCAGCAATGCACGTCCCTCGTTACTGGCTTGCCATCCAAAGAGCAACTGCAAACTGGGGAAATAGTCGCTTTTGGTGTTCACTCGCGACGCTCGAACCGTCACTCTCATGGTTCCCCTATCAGGCAAATGATTGCCCAGTTCGAAAATCAGCCGCGGGTTGCGTCCGTTTGGCAATATCGCGACACAGTCGTATTCATCGGGGATCTCGGCAGATTGGTCTTGCGGTGCAAAAGCAAAGCGAGCGCCTTGGTATTGCCACTCGGCCTTTGCTGAACGGTCAGCCGTTAGATCTTTGAAGTAGGCAAATTGCTTCGGCACACGAAAACGATCTTGCAGTTGCTCGAGTTCAACGGCAAGCTTTTCTGGATCGTCCTTCAGTTTCGTCTTCAGCTCGTCGACTTCCTTGTCTTGCCTGGTCCATTCACGCTGTGCGGCGTCTTCCATCGAGATGTCCCAATACAACGTGGGCGGCTTCTCGCCGGCGACAGTTGCCCGCAGCAAGGCGGTGCGGGAAATCCGGTGGTAGGTCTCGAACTGCGAAACCGACAAGTGCAAGAGGTCAGAACTGTTTTGGAACCCGTCGGCAGAGTGCGCTTCGGGTGGTAAGTCATCGGCAAAGTTCCAAGGCAAGCCCAGCAAGTCCTGTAACGCGTAATTGTATTCGTAACGTGTCATCCGCCGGAATGCAGAACGCCCACCAGAATTTCGACGTACAATCGATGCGTTATGCAGTTCGCTCGACAGCCAATCGACCAGTTGATGCCGATCATCATCATCTAACTCGCCGTCTTCAGGCGGCGGCATTTCTCCGTTCGTGATCACTGCAAAAATCTCGGACCACCAATCTGAATCTGCTCCTGTCACCAGATTGGGATCAAGCGTATCGATGCGGAGCTGACCCTCGGCGGTGTCGGGTCCGTGACAGCTGATGCAATTTTGTTCCAACAGCGGTTTGATCGTTGATTCAAATGCAGCCAAATTGGCTTTCAGCGTTTCAGTCTCTACCGAGTCGTTGTTTTGCTGATCACTCCACGCCAAAAAATCATTGAACCTCGAACGTTCCAGTCCGGTGGCTTTCAATGCGGCTAGAGTCGGTATTGGGTCGGTGTCCGCCTTTTTCTCCTCCTGTTGCTCTACCGCCTCCTGATCCTTGGGATGCACAGCAAATGTAAAAGGGGAAAAAGCGATTGCGCAAAGCAACAGCGACAGTCGAATCGCAATTCGCAGAGTCAGTGGCATTGGGTGGGGCTACCTAAAGGTTTAGGTCAGTCTTCATGCAGGTGGGATCCAAACGACAAACGTTACAATGCATCGGGACGAAAACCGCTGCATTTGCGAATGCTGCTTGAACGAATTCATTTTAGCATATCGCACAAACTTTCATGCAACCTTTTGCGGATCTTGGAATTGGAACAGGGAAACCGCACCTTGACGGCCCCAAAACCCACGAAACACGGACTGTCGTTGGCGTATCGATCGTGAACAACGGACGTCAATCCGAGATTAAATTTCCCCTCTAAATTCGATCACCTCGTCGACGCAGACAGACGCAAGTCTGAAATGGATCGATTGATTCAACTCGCCAGCTCCAGACGTTTGGCTAGAAACGGAATGGACATCGATCAACGGTCAACGATCAACGATCAACGATCAACGAAGTGATTCGGGGGGGGCGTTGCATTCCAAGCATAAACTCGAAAACAAGAGTCACGACTTTCACTTACCATGTCGCAAAGAATCACGCGACATCTTGGATCCGCTCTGGTGTCTAATGAACTCAATCTTTTGTTGTTTTGTCACTACTTAGAAGTTGCTGCTCTGATGCCTCACCGATTCACCCGCCGTTGCGCTGCGGTTCTGTTGATGGTTCTCGTATCGCAAACCCAAATGCTTCATGCTCAACCGCCATCCACACCAACTTCGCCGACCGCGGACTCCTATCACGGCGTTAAGGTTCAAGACAACTACCGCTGGCTAGAAGACTGGAGTGATCCGAAGGTCAAAGCTTGGAGTGAGGCCCAAAACGCGTACGCCAGACAAACGCTCGATGCTCTGCCGAACGTCGAAGCGATTCGCGAGCGTGTTACTGAGATCATGTCGGACGAATCAATCTCGTACGGCGATCTTCATTTCGCGAGCGGAAAGTACTTTGCGATTAAAAAGCAGCCTCCAAAGGAGCAATCATTCCTGATCACGTTTGGTGATTTACAGTCGCCTGATCAAGCCACCGTGCTGTTTGATCCGAACGTAATCGATACCAAAGGCACGACTTCGATCGATTGGTACGAGCCGTCACCTGATGGCAAGCTTGTGGCGATTTCAATTTCGACTGGTGGCAGTGAAGTGGGGAATGTGTCGATCCTTGACACTTCCAGTGGCAAACAGGTTTTTGAAGTGGTACCGCGAGTGAACACGGGTACCGCCGGAGGCGATCTGGCTTGGACACCGAGCAGCGACGGTTTTTACTACACCCACCATCCGCGACCAGGTGAACGCGACGAATCGGATTTGAATTTCTATCAGCAACTATTCTTTCACAAGTTAGGGACCGATAGTGCGACCGACCGATTCGAACTTGGAAAGGACTTCCCTCGGATCGCCGAGATCGAAGTGGAGGTCAATCATTCAACCGGCCTGGTGCTTTGCAATGTCCAGGACGGCGACGGCGGACAGTTCAGCCACTTCATTCGGTCGCCATCAGGTTCCTGGGTGAAGTTGAGCCACTTCGGCGACAAACTCGTGCAAGCTACTTTCGAACCCAACGGCAGTGTTTTGGCGATCACCCGCGAGAACGCCGCGAAGGGTAGGGTCATTCGACTGCCTGATCCGGTGAATGAACCCAACAAACAATTGCCGGTCATCGGTGAAAACAACGATACGGTCGTGACGAGCTTCTATCGTGCACCGCCTAGTTTGCTGGCAACGCAGGACCGGATTTACGTGACTTACCAATTGGGCGGTCCGTCGGAGATTCGCGTCTTTGATCATGATGGGCAACAGCTCGCGGCACCGAAACAGCTGCCCATTTCCAGCGTTGGCGGGCTCGAGCACTTGACTGACAATGACGTCCTATTCAGCAATGCGTCCTATGTTCAACCCACTCAGTGGTTGCGTTTTGATGCATCCAATAACAAAACCATTCGCACAGCGCTTTCAAGCCAATCTAAAGTTGGCTTCAGCGATGTTGCAGTCAGTCGCGAGTTTGCCACGTCAAAGGATGGCACTCAAATTCCCGTCAACATCATTCGCCCCAAATCAACGACAAACGCGGGACCTTTGGTGCTGTACGGCTACGGTGGCTATGGCATCAACTTGACGCCCGGCTTCAACGCCGCCAACAAAGTGCTTTTGGAACAAGGGGTGACTTACGTCGTCGCCAATATTCGTGGTGGCGGGGAGTACGGCGAGCAGTGGCACTTGGATGGCAACTTGACCAACAAGCAAAACGTGTTCGATGACTTTCACGCCGCAGCAAAGTACTTGATCGAAAAGGGTTACACGACATCCGAGCAATTGGCGATCATGGGCGGATCCAACGGCGGACTGCTGATGGGTGCTATGCTTACCCAACATCCAGATCTTGCCAAATGCGTTGTTTCGTCGGTTGGCATCTACGACATGCTTCGCGTTGAATTGTCGCCAAATGGGTCGTTCAACATCCCTGAGTTCGGGACAGTAAAAGACCCTAAACATTTCAACGCGCTTCGTGCCTACTCGCCGTTTCACAATGTCCGCGACGGCGTCGAATATCCAGCCACGATCTTTTTCACGGGAGCCAATGACCCGCGTGTTGATCCGATGCAATCACGAAAAATGACGGCGCGAATGCAAGCGGCCAATCCAGGTGGCGCACCGGTGCTGTTGCGAACCAGTGCTAATTCGGGACACGGCGGGGACACGGGCTTGTCCCAACGAATCGAAGAATCCGTTGATCGAAATGCGTTTCTTTTCTATCACCTCGGCGTGGAATCTGAGCGACATAGTCCACATTGATCACGGATGCCGTCACGTTCGTAACGGGATTCAGGCTTCTTGCTTCAGACTTGAAGAATCTCGATTTAACGGCATTTGGCTCGTGCGGTACCGCTAAATCGTAAGACCAATCGCCCAAGCGTTGGCAGTACCGGGCCTCACAATCCGGCAAGTTGCTTTTCAGCGTCGCCGAAGCGATCCCGTTTGACGCCCATCCGATCCATGATCGACAGATACATACTGCACAGTTTTCGGTCGTCATCGTCTTTGCCGACATAATCCAGCACGCGCCCCGTTTCGAATTGGCCCGACAAACCGCCGGTCAGCAGAACGGGCACCTTGCTGGAATCATGCGCGTTGCCTGACCACATGCTCGATATGAAAAGCAAACACGAATGATCAAGCACCGTTGCATCGCCTTCCGGCATCGAATCGAGTCGCTTCGCCAAATAAGCATATTGATCACAGTAGTAACGTGAGATCCGTTCGTACTCGTCTGAACGATCACTGTGCGACGCTGAGTGGTGAGTGCTAGCGACGTCTAAGAATGGATAAAACAGACCTGATAAATCTCGGTTCAACAGCAGTGTCGCCACACGTGACTTATCAGTTTGGAAACCAATCGCGACCAGATCGCACATCAATCGCATGTGCTCGCGAATGTCTTCCGGCAGTCCGTCATCGGGACGCTTCATCGCGGCAATGGGTTTGCCGTGGTCTTTGGCACGCGTCGCCGCCTTGGCGTGAGCGGCACGCATCGACGCTGCCCGCTTTTCCACTTCGCGAACGCTATTCAGATACTCGTCCAACTTGGCGCGATCGGATTGGCTGACTCGACGACTGAGCGAAAGTGCATCTTCATGGACGCGGTCCAGAATGCTTTCGTCGCGTCGACTGCCTTGATTATCAAACAACGCGTCAAAGGCCAGAGACGGATAAACTTCCATGGGCACCGGCGATGTCGCGTTCTGCCACGAGATGTGCGAGCTGTAGGCCATCGAAAAGTTGGTCTCGTGATAGCCGGTCACCGGTTGTTCGCAGCCGAGCACTAGACTGGGAACGGCCGTTTGGTTTTCGAAATGATTGGCGAGGACTTGATCCATGCTGATGTCGCCACGCAACTCAGAACCCTTCTGCAACGACGCACCGGACAAGATGTTGCCGGTTTGTCCGGGATGAATCCCAACCTCCGTTGCGTTCTCGTTGAACAAGCCCGTGATGAAATTTAACTTGTGTTTGATCGGTTCCATCGGTGCAAGGCTCTTGCCGAGTTCCATCTCCTTGCCGCTGCCCTTGGCCCACCAGTGATCTTGGTTGATGCCGCAGCCCATGAACAAGGCTGCAAACCGATTCGGCGAAGGCGCGGCATCGTTGCCGACGACCGTTTCGGTTCCCCAAACGGGAATCGATTCCAGCCACGGCAGTGCCATCGCAACCCCGGTACCACGTAAAAGTGTGCGTCGAGAAATCAGACGAGTCGGCATAGGACGGTTCACGGATTCACCACGGATGCTTGCAGAGGGATACGGACGCGTTTGTTCAAAAAAGCCGGACTCGTCACGATCACTTCCATCATTGAAGAGATTCGATAGTCGTTCGCTGCCAATCGATCTTTCATCATTTCAATGGTCATCTCGTCGGATAGCTGAAGCGTTCGACCGAGCCCAAATGCCAACAGTTTACGACAAAGGTTATCAACAAAATCATCTTCGCGTTCTTGTCGAATGTAGTCACGTAGCCCGTTTAGCCCACGGCCCGCAGTGTCATCAGGGAATACAGCGGAATCGTCAATCAAGCGGCCGCCGAGATCCTGCTCACGAAGCTCACCGACGGGGCCATAACCTTCGAACACCAGTCCCATTGAATCGATGCGGTTGTGGCACCCAGCGCAAGCAACGTCTTGTCGATGGCGAGCCAGTGTTTCGCGTAACGTCAGTTCGCCCAATTGAGATTCATCGGCGGGAAGTTCTGGTACCGTTGCAGGAGGCGCGGGAACCTGTTCGCCCAACATTCGTTTGATCAACCAATTGCCGCGCTTGACGGGGCTCGTTCGTAGGCCTGGTGAATTGTTCGTCAGGAAAACCGCCATGGGCAATAGTCCACCTCGACCAAAGCGGTCCGCTTGGTCGATGCGAACCCAATCCTGATCCGATTCCTTGAAAAGATCTGTCGGCTCGACTGACTCAGTCATGCCGTAGTGATCCGCCAAAACCTGATTGACGAACGTGTGGTCGGCATAGAGACATTCCAGAACGGAACCATCGCGTGCGATCAAGTCGCTTAAGAAATGAAGCGGCTCATCAGACATCGCTTGACGAAGTTCGTCGGTAAATGTCGGAAAACGATTGCGGTCAACACCGTTGTGCTCCGTGAATCGACGGAAGTCCAGCCAATTGCCGGCGAACTCGATCATGAATCCGCTGGCACGATCATCATCAAGCATGCGTCGCATCTGCTGGACCATCATATCAGGATCGTGCAAGCGGCCTTGCTTTGCCAGATCCAGCAACGCATCATCAGGCATGCTAGACCACAAAAAATAGCTTAGCCGACTGGCCAACGCGTAGTCTCCCAGCGGTCGCACGGCCGCGTCGCCAACATCAGTTTTATTCTCTGTCTCGTCCGGCAAATCGATTCGGTAACAGAAATGCGGCGACATCAAGACGCTGACCACGCTGTCGCGAATCGCATCCTCGTGGCTCAGTCCATCATCGTCGCGCATCGCATGATAGAACGACCGGATCGAGTCTGCTTCCCCTTTGGATAGCGGCCGACGAAAGGCTCGCTCGGCAAATTGAACAACCGCCGCGAGTTGCACTGGCCCTGCTTCGGCACTCAACGATTCGAGCCGGCGAAACGTTTTCGACATGTCCGTGAAATAAGTTCGAATCGCTTGGAGTGCTTCGTCGCTTGCTCCCACGCGCTTGGCCTTGTCACAATAAGCATCCGACAAACCAGCAACCTTATCTGCCGAAATACAATCTTTGTCCTCTGCTCGATATCGGTCAAACACACGGTCTCGCATGAACTGAGAATCCGTGCGATCGAACCAGATGAATCCGGCATACTGACGCATCGGCGCCGACGCCACAAAATCGAGTTCCAACCACAATCGATCCAACTCTCGTTTTTCGGAATCATCGAGCATCAGGTCATACAACGGCGCGTCGTCGCGAAAATATCCCATTTGGCTATGGAACCCGGCGCTCAAGTATCGCCCCGTCAGCTTCTTCTCGCTCTTCTTATCCAAGTACACACGAGCTCGTTCGGAAACGAAAAACTGGTCGGGAAACAAGTCGCAGAATCGTTCCAACGATTTCGTGTAGGCAACCTGGTCAGTATTGTCGGAAACGCGAAACGCTTTCGCGGCACTGGAACCAACCGCTAAACCGAAGGTGTCATCGGGCAAGTTACCTTCGACGTAACGTCGTCGATTCGCAACGAACTGTTTGTTCTTCCACAACACGAGTGGCTGTGATCCATTATTGATTTGCGGCGCGGTTAAGTTGGCAACATCGGGAACTAATGATGTTCGCAGATTTGAAAGGAACGTCGCTATCGCCTGACATCCCAAACGAGCGGTCGGCCGGTCATCGGGATCGGTCGTTTCCGGTAGCTCATTGAACAGAAGCTTCAAAGTTGCAATTGGACCGACAGCATTTTCTACAATCGGTTCACTGAGCAGTTCCCAGAGCGTCTCGCAGTACCGCGTGCTAAGCCCATCGCCGACGGCCATTTCAGAAAGCGACACGTCGCCTTGCCCAAGCGCGACACGATTCTTGAATTTCCAAAGCACAAAGAAGTAATCGGCATAGTCTATATTTTGCCGCCGATAGAAATCGATGATTCGATTGACACAAAACTTGTCACGATCGGTATCAGTGATGACGGCATGCGGTGCGAATTCCAAACCACTTGGCGTCAAAGCCATGTGCTCGGAAACCTTGCGTGCCGCTTCGAGATACTTTTTCAACAGGGCAGGGGACATCGCCAGCGACTCGCCGGAGTTGTCGAAGCCGGCCTCGTTGGCTGGGTCCACCGGAAACGATTCGGCGGGTCGAATGTCGGCGCCGGTAAGATCGCGAATTGTGTAATTGTATTCACTACTGCTAAGACGCCGTGCCAGCACGATCCCAGGGTCACCGCTGGTCCGTTTCGCCTCTGCGTCTTTTACCTGTTCGATCCAGTCGATCACCGCGTTTCTTTCTGCATCGTCTGGATAGAGCTCGGCGCCTTCGGGCGGCATGTCACCAGCTTGCAAGCGTTCAAGAACGAGCGACCAACGGCGAAAGTTTTTCACGACCGCTGCCGTGTCCGTGTCGGCGCTTAAGTCCAGGTCGCCTTCAGCGGTTTCGTCGTTATGGCACGATAAACAGTTCGATCGCAGCATCGGCTCAACGGTATCACGAAACGCAAATTGCATCGCGTCATCGGCTTTAGAGATACCAACAAATAACCCGATCAAAACCGTAGCGGTGAAACGCGTCAGAAACATTGAGTGCACCGGAAGATCGGGCGGCGGGAGGAAAGCCGGTTAATTCGGCGGCGGGACCTCCATCCTATACCAATACCGAACTGCAAACTAGCGAATTAGCCACTCGAATCATTCTTCCCAATCGACTTGGTGTTGCAATTGCGTTTCGCCTGACAGATCACGGATTTCCAGCATTGCGGAGGGCTCTACTGCATCCCAGTCAATCCGAATGACGCCGTAGTTCGCCTGGTGAAAGGTATTGGGTAGATGGCGAAAACGATTCTCGGTGGGGGTACCGCGTCCATGCAATTGGTTGAAACTGCTGGAGGTAAAATCGTAAATCGGATACGGCACGCCTTGCGAAAGCGAAGACAATTCGGACCAATGCCGATCGCCGCTGATGAAGATCACTCCGTTGGCGTTCGTTGACTTCAACAGGTCTAGCATTCGATGTCTCTCGCGTGGCAGGTTGGACCAGGTTTCCTGCCCAACTGCTTCGGCGAGGAACTGGATGCTGCTAGCGATGATGCGAACATTGGCGGGTTTTGACAACTGTTCTTCCAACCATGTCCACTGATCTTCGCCGAGCATCGTTTTTGACGGATCACTGTCCGGCAACCAAGATCCGCCGATACGTTTATCCCCCTGCTTTAGTGGTGAACGAAAGTAGCGAGTGTCAAGCATGATCACCTGCAACCGCTTCTCCGGCGGCCCGAAGAACTTCGCGTCATAAACGCCAGGACGCGAGCGAGCTTCTACGCTTAAATCGTTAAACCAGAAGTCTTCAAAAATCCGTTCCGATTCCAATCGCTTCGAGTAGTCGGCTCCTCCATCGTTGACACCAAAGTCGTGGTCATCCCAGGTTGCCAGCGTTGGACATGACTGTCGAAGTCTTTGAAACCCACGATCTGAACTAAGCACAGCGTACTTTGCTCGCAGCACATCCATGTCTTCCGTGTCGCCGTAGATATTGTCGCCCAGAAAGATCATTAGGTCAGGCGACAAGTCGGCCATCTTCGCGAGCAGAGGCATCGGTTGTTCCTGCTTGATGCACGACCCGAAAAACACTTGGCTGACAGTTCTTGCACCTTCCTCGCCGCGTTGCAGTGCCGATCGAATGGACTCGGATACCTGAACAGCGAGTTGCTGATAACCTTCGGCCGTAAAATGGACGTCGCCAGGTTTCTTAAACATCTCGGTTGAAAACTTGCGTGACAGCTTGTTCAAGTCGTTGACCACGACGCCATGTTTCTGCATCACACGTGCGGCAACTGCGTTGTACTTCAAGTCATCATCAACTCGTCGGCCAGCTTCAAGCTGGGGGACCACAGTTGTGTTGGCCCAAATCAAAGTCGCATTTGTTTTACGCAGTCGCTGGACGAGTTGATTCAGATTCTGCTCGTATTGCTCGAGCGAAGTGGTCAGTGTTCCCCTTTCTTTGTCTCGTTGACCCTGGACCTTCGATTCCGGATGCCGATAACAAAGATCCCACAGGCCCCAATTGAAATGGATGACGTCCCACTCCGTATCGCCGAGCCACGCATCAATCTTCGCAAGGCCGGTGCCAGTGTGCTGGGCGTTGCCCTTGTGGTGAACAACGTTCGCTTCATCATGCATCATTGCGATGACGTTAGGAGTGTATCCCAACGAAATGGAATCACCGATGACCAGCACGTCCGGTATGTCCGCCGAATTGGCGTTCGAAATGCAGAATAAGACGAAAAACGACAGCAGAAATATTTTGTTCATCTAAGTGGGCACGCAGGTCAAAGCAGAGCAGGATGTCTTGTTCACGCATGCAGATCTTACCACCGGCGATGTTGGGTGTGGGCGGAAAGGTTGCCAAGCTAAACGCAGTCGCTGACGTTATCGCCCAAAAGATAACGAAGAGTTTCTACAAACGTAACGTGCACACAGCAGACTCACGACGTCGATGAGCCTCGGTAAAGCATCTCAGGTTTCTTTAGCTGCGTTGCGCGGGTGAGAGAGACGCGGTCGCTGCGGTTGGTGACGATGAACAACCTGTCACCCGATTGGATCGTCTGGTTTGGCTTTGGGTTTTTCAGCAAGCTTTGATCGGCGTGCCGGATCGCGACGACCATCATTCCACCTTCACAGGTTGATTGAAGATCGCCCAGCGAGCTTCCGATGATTTTGCTGGTTGATTCGATCGGGTACTCGTGAATCGATAGACCCAGACTTTGCAGGTCTGATCGCAATCGTTCGCTCTGTTTCGGATCCGATAGCAACGATGCCGCGTTGGGGCACGAGATCATATTGGCGATTTTTGTCGCGCCGATCGCGGCAGGTAGGACGACATGGTTGGCACCGCTGCGAATCAGTTTACGCTGTGTCGCAGTCGACTCGCCGCGAGCGATAATTTCAATTTCTTCGCTAAGCTCACGTGCTGTTAAGGTTATGAAAACGTTGGCTGCGTCATCCGGCAAGACAGTTGCCAGCACTCTAGCGCGAGCGATACCGGCACGCATGAGCGTGTCCTCTTCACCCGCGCTGCCGGTTACAACGAGATAACCCAGTTCGTCGGCTTGCGCGATTCGCTCTGGGTTGGAATCAACACAGACAAACGGCTCGTCCAGTTCTTTCAACTCGCTAGCAAGCATGCGACCTACGCGACCAAAGCCGCAGATGATCACGTGGCCGTTAGCCTGTTCAATTCCGCGACTCATTCGTCTGACTCCCAATACACGTTGAATCTCGCCTTCGGCAACCATTTGTACGAATCCACCCACGACGTAAATCCCTGAGGAACAACCCGCGACGATGATCAGCGCAGTGAAGACCTTCAGCCTTGGAGTATCAATAGGCTGTACTTCGCCATAGCCAACTCCGAATATGGTGATCACGACCATGTACAGCGAATCAACCAGTGACCAGCCTGCGATCGAATATCCGACCACCGCCGCCACACAAGTTGCGCAAAAGAAACCGATGCCGACGATCATTTTGCGAATTGAAGTGCTGTTTTGCATCACGCGGTTCGAAAGACAAGATCGTTCATTTTCCATTCACCTCGGCCACACAATCCGGCCTGATCGTTTCCTAACTTTCGTCGCAAAGAATATGAAAGTCCAGTCACTCGCACTTCGCCCACGATCCCGTTGTTTGCAGACTATCAGGCTAAGTTCAACTTCAGGATCAACGGCACATAACACCACCATGGTGATCTGACAGCACTATTCATGCCCAGATGAACCTGAGGCGCGAAAAACCGCAAATCCCGCAGTGTGACCTCGAACGATTGCCAAACTTTCGCCGTTCGTGCCAATGTTGCATGCACTGGCTTGCGCGAGTTCTGCGCAGTCGATGAGTCACCAAGCTTCGAACTGCTCCGGTTGACCGAATTCTACCCATCGTTTCGGCGATGCACCCGCTGCATTTCCTTGCCAGTCAACTATGCCAAAATGCAACGGCCGAGCCACGTCTTTTCGATTCATTTGGCTCGCAGGTCAAAGCACAACAGAATATCTTGGTCACGAAGGTAGAGTTTGCCGTCGGAGATAACCGGATGGGCCCAGGCCTTTTCGTCACTTCGGTCCGGCTGTTCAAATCGACTTTTTTCACGAAGACCTTCGGGCGTGGCTTCGATCAACGCGACGTCACCCGATTCGCCTCGCAAGTAAAGATGTCCGTCGGCATACACAGTGGCTCCCTTTCCGACACTGCGTCCCTCAAAGGCGAGCTCTCCGTTAGTGACATTGAGACAGCGAAAAACACCCCCGCTGGATCCATAGACGTGGGCGCCAACCAATACGACACCACCATGATGATTGGCGATCTCTTGGTTGGCGTAGAGTTCTTCGGTGCTCCATGTTCCGTCGTCATTCTTAATCACGAATGCATTACAGCCGACACCGTAACCCGACGTCACGAAGACAACATCATCGGCCACGACTGGTGTTGGGACGACGGCGGTCTTGCCTTCACGTTCAGCACGCCAGAGCACTTCGCCAGAATCCGTATCCACGCCCGCCACACTTTCACCGGTCAATTGCACATACTGTCGTTTTCCACCGATCGTGGCGATGATCACTGAAGAGTAACCGGCAGTATCAGTCCAACTGCTGGTTTGCCAAATCTTTTCACCGGTTTCACGATTCAGCGCCAGCATCGTTCCGTCACTTCCGCCCGGTGTGCAGATGACTTGACGCCCGTCGACGAGAGGTGATTCGCTGTATTTCCAACCCGACATCATCTCACCACCAAACCGCTCCACCAGATTCACGGACCAAAGAGATTCTCCGGTTTTCTCGTTAAGGCAAACCAAATCAGAGTGTTGATTGAGCACGAAAACTTGGCCACCATCGACGGTGGGCGTGCTTCGCGGTCCTTTGTACTTTTTGTGACCGCCGGCGTCGCCAATTTTTGTTTTCCAAACTGGTGAACCGTCCGCCTCGGAAATAGCAACCACGTAATTTCCGTCATCGAAATCGCCGAGTGTGACGATCCGCCCATTGGCAACCGACACGCTGGAGAATCCGCCGCCGAGCCCTTCCGCTTTCCACGCCAAGGGTGGACCTGATGCGGGCCACTGCGTCGAAAGGCCAGTTTCTTGCGATTGCGCATCACGATTGGGACCACGCCACTGAGCCCAATCGTCGCCGCGAACGGTTGGTGAAGTCAGAAGGAAAAAAATTACGCTCAGTAACCCGCTTCGCGAAAAGTCTGCGTTCATCAGTGACCCTATCAAGTGAGCCGAGGAATCCGTGCTTCCCCGAAAAGTTTACGTCGGAGCCGGTCTCCATCATACCTTCCCGGGACTCACGTGGAATGACTGAAACCGCCACACGCGGCTTCACTATCGCTGGTCAAAGATGCGTTGATAGAGTGTCAAATACTCATCAGCCATTCGATCGATAGTAAAACGTTCCGCGACGGCACGGCGCACGGTCGCGCGATCGATCTCGTCAATCCGCTCGATTGCCCGACTTGCTCCGGCGAGGTTGTCGACTAGGAATCCGGTGACGCCGTCGTCAATCAATTCGGGCATCGATCCACGCCGCGAAGCGATGACGGGCGTTCCGCACGCCATCGCTTCGATCACCGAAAGCCCGAACGGTTCGTCAAAGTTGATCAGATGCAAAAGTGCGCGGGCCTCGCCGAGGGCGCGTTGCCGCAGCGTTCCACCGACTGCTCCGTGATAGGACACTGTAGCGCCGTCAACGGCTGGCAAGACTTCTCGTTCGAAATAGTCTGCATCTTGAACGATGCCGTACATATGTAGGTTTCGCCCGCTAGCTTTTGCCGCCGCGATTGCCTCGGACGGGCCTTTATCAGGATGGATTCGCCCAAAGAAGAGCAAGTCGTCGCTGCCCTTCGGATGGAACGGGAACTCCTCAATTGGAATGCCGTGATGAATCGTCGCGGCGTAGCGCAGATCCGGATGACGATCGGCATCCGAGATGGCGACGTAATGAACCACGTCTTGAAATTCTGTGTACATCGGCAGGATGCGTTGGGACGAGAAACCGTGAATTGTGGTCACGATTGGTGTGTCGGTTAGACGCGAGAAAGCGTGTGCCGGAAAGTCCGCTTGATTGTGTATCAAATCAAACCGATCGGCTTGTTCAAAGAGGTGGGCAAGGTGCCGGAACTCCCAAACCTTTGCGTCAATCGAAGCGTCTTCTTCATAGGCGGCTGGCACAACACCGTCGAGCGCTGCATCGGTAATGCTGTCGAGTGTGGCGAAAAGCGTGACGTCAACGCCACGCTCGACGAGTGCTTCGGTCAACATGCTGGTGACAAGTTCCCAAGGGCCGTAGGTTTTTGGCGGCGTTCGCCAGGCGATCGGAGCCAACATTGCGATACGCATTTCAACTCTTCTCTTTTAGTTCGAGTACGAGACCTTCGTTCGGATCCAGCGTGCTGCTGATCGGACGGATCGGCTTTGTCGAACAAAGCACTTTGGCAATGCAGGTGTTTTCGGGCAGCAACAACGGCCGCGGCTCGTCACTGAGATTTAGCGCGATCAACAAAATCTCGTTCGCACGTTGCCGTCTGTAAGCAAGCACATCATCGGCCGCGTCCACAAGCGTGAGATCGCCGATCGAGAGCGCATTGTGGGATCGCCGGAGGGCTAGCAGCGATCGGTAAAGTGACAGAATGGAATTGTCGTCCTGGTCCTGTGCCGCAACGTTGCGTTCTCGCCAGTCTTCGTTGAGCGGAAGCCAAGGCTCGACCGTGCTAAATCCTGCCTGGGCCGACGAATTCCAGGGGATCGGCGTGCGTGAACGATCGCGACCGATACCAAGATCGGGCTGACGCAGATCCTGTGGATCACGCACTCGATTGGGCGGAATTTGTACCTCGCCAATACCGATCTCGTCACCTTGATAGAGCGTCGGTGTCCCACGAAGCGTCAGCAACAGCATGGCTGCGATTCGTGCTTGTGCCTCGCCAATCTTTGCCGCAATGCGGGGTGCGTCATGACTGCCGATCACCCAGTTGGGCCAACCGAACGAGGGCAGCGACGCTTCGTAGTCGGAAATTGTTTTCCGAAGTGTGACTGCGTCCCAGGCCGTTTCCATCAGTTGGAAGTTGAACGGCAGATGCACTTGCGGATGATCTTCGGTTCCGTACCAACAAGCGAGTCGATCGTTGGGCAAACAGATCTCGCCGACTAGGACGCGGTCGCCGTAGCTATCTGCCAACGCACGGAACTCTGCCGTGATCTCGTGGGCCTCTGGCTGGTCGGTTGAGTACCGCTGAATCAACCGGTCTCGTTCGGTGACGTTTGGCGTCCACATTGGGTTGATTGGATTGTTGCGAAAGGCAACGTCCTTGACGATATGCCAAAGAACGTCAATTCGGAATCCGTCGACGCCACGATCGAACCAGAATCGCAAAACCGCCATCATCGCTTCACGTAGATCGGGATTTCGCCAGTTGAGATCGGGTTGCTCTTTGAGAAACGCATGAAGATAGTATTGCCCGGTCGCCGCGTCCCACTGCCATGACGAGCCACCGAAATCGCTGATCCAATTGTTGGGCGGTCCCCCACCGGGCAGGGGATCTCGCCAGATGTACCAGTCACGTTTGGGGCTCTCGCGTGACGATCGGCTTTCGATAAACCATGGATGTTGGTCGGACGAATGATTGGGAACGAAATCAAGCAGAAGTTTCAGACCTCGCGAGTGAACCCCATCAAGCAACCGATCGAAAGCATCCAAATCGCCAAACATCGGATCGATGTCACAATAATCGGCCACGTCATAGCCGAAGTCTGCCATTGGTGACGGATAGATTGGTGAGAGCCAAATCGCGTCGATCCCAAAATTCGCGAGATAATCTAGCCGCGCCTCGATTCCTGCTAGATCACCGACCCCGTCCGCATCGCTATCCTGAAACGAGCGAGGATAGATCTGGTAGATGACTCCAATTTTCCACCACGGATGCTTTGTCAGTGTTTGGCGGACCATGCCGAATCATCTCAGATCGTTGGACTAGGGATCGACGTCATCGTCAAGTGATGCCGCTAAGACATCGACGAAAGCAACTCGTCGATTGCGATGGTCGCAAACGTTGTAGCGTAATCCGACATCGCGTATGGAATAACAAGGTGTTGTTCGTGCACGATCGCACCACAGGAATATACAACGTTCGGAACATAGCCTTCGCGTTCGACTTCGTTGGGCGTAATTAACGGTTCATGCAAGCGTGCCAGAATCTTGGATGGATCATCCAGATCCAACAACATCGCGCCGATGCAGTACTTTCGCATCGGGCCGACGCCGTGGGTAAGGACGAGCCAACCTGATTCCGTTTCAATTGGCGAGCCACAGTTGCCCATCTGAACGTACTCCCATGGATTGGCCGGCTTGATAATCAATTCGCTTGTGTGCCAAAAATACAACATGTCCGAGTACATCAAGAACAAATGCTCGCCATCTTGGCGGCCTAGCATCGCGTAGTGACCGTTGATTTTCCGAGGAAACAACGCCATGCCTTTGTTGGAAACGGCGGGACCGTTGAGAGTGTGCATTTTGAACCGCAGGAAATCCGACGTCTCTAGCAGTTGTGGCAATACCAATTGACCATCGTAGGCGCTGTAGGTGGCATAGTACCGACTGCTACCATCATCTTCCTGGAAGTGCACAAACCGGGCGTCTTCAATTCCGTTGCTTTCCGATGGACTGAAGGGAAAAATCAAACGCTCGGACAGTTCATGATCCGGCGTGTACTGGATCTCGTAGTTCGATTTTGCCAGCATGACAACTCGCTCGACCAATGGCGCAAGCTCGTCATGACGGGATCGGTGTTCCCGCAGCGAAGCCTTCAAACGGCCCTCCAGATCACTGAGCGTGAATGCCGCTGGGAGCGCAGCCAGGACCTCGTAGGTGAACGCAGTTCCGAGACCTAGTTCAATCAGTTTGCGTCGAAACAAGTCGTTGTCGTAACACGAATCGGGAACAAATCGCGGAGTTGTAACGAACCGGACAGGTTCGTCAACGATGATCTTCAAATTACTGTCGATCGTTCCGCTGCGAAAAACGATGGAGGAAATGTGACCTTCGCCAACCGCACGCAGGCTCATTGCAAACCGCCGCGTTCCAGTCGGCAGATTTGTCTGGTCGGGATGCCATACCAGCGAAGGATTGAACAAGGCCGCGGATTCTAGCGCGTACTCCTGAGTGAAGTACGCCCCCAACAGCATTCGACGGTTCTCACTAAGCGGAGTGTCGGTGAGCAGATGGTGTTTGATGTCTTGAAATCGTCGCTTAAAAAACGCCTTGGGTTTCTGGTGCCGACCGTGAAATTCTTCCAGCACGTGAGCAAGTTGCTCGTCAACCTGCTGTTCCGACAACGTGCAAACCCGACCGATTACCCGCAGCACACGGTCGTTGCCAGGCGGCTGGAACGGTCGCAAAACGACACGTTGCTTGTTGGGGGAAAGAACGATTCCGGTTCGATTGATTGACATGAAATTCAATGAGAATTGAGCAGGCTGCTAACCTGTTGGACGGACAGAACGAGCGGGAAGCCTGTACTAAGTGTTTGTGGTCAGAACGCGCATGTTGGCGTTATGGCCACGCATTTCGACAAGTGAGAGCAAGAACGCAAGTGTCGATTCAGCGCCCTGGTTTTCGTTAACTTGGTTTTCCATCAAACCGTCGAAACAACCGCCGGTGGAAGCGTCATAGATCGGCTGGCCTAAATCATTACGACCGAGAAACCAATCAAACGCCAAGTGTGCTTGTTCATTCCAGAAAGAATCTTTGGCGACCGCAAACGCTTCGATCGATGCTGACACCATCGCATGAGCTTCAATGGCTTGCTGGTCGTAAACCGCCGCTATCCCGCCATCGCGGCTGAAGCCGTTAGAACCGATCGGGCGAAAACGTCCCTGCGGCGAGAGCTGCTTTTCGCACAGCCACCTTAGCGATGTTAAGCCAATTTCCACCGCTCGCTGATCATCAACCAAGCGACCGTGGGTAATCAATGCCTGCGATAGTTTGGCGTTGTTGTATGTCGTGATGTCTTCGAACCAAGGCCAGTCGTCGGTTGCCGTGACGCGGTACATTTCGACGAGTCGGTCGGCAAGCTGTTGGGCCATCGTCACCGCGGCACGGTCGCCGCCGTAACGTCGCAAATATTCGTGGATGCCGATGATGCCAAGCGCCCACGTTCTTGGTGAAGTCGTCTGCTCGCACGCGGGCAGTGCGCGATGAAACAACTCACGAGCCCAAGAAGCCAACCCCGCCCGGCGAGACCTTCCGATGCACGTTCCAAGTGCCCACATCGCTCGGCCTTGCGAGTCATCGGAACCGTCCTCCTCTAACCACCGCCGGTCAAAGCTCATGAAATTGCGAAAGCGTCCTGTATCTCGATTGAACGCACCATTTAAGAAGGCAGCGTAACGAGACGAAAGCGAATTGACGTCCGTCTTGTCGTTACCTTGCTCTTCCAACAAGACGGTTAGGATCAATCCCCTGGCGTTGTCATCGGTACAGTAACCATGGGTATGATCAGGAATCGAATAGATTGCGTGCTGGATAATTCCGGTCGAGTCACTGAGGTTTCGCAGATGAGCAAGTTGCAATTGCGGCAGTGCAAGCGGCTGCTCGTCGAGCGTCCGAACGGCAAGAGGTTTTAACGAGGGGCTGCGTTGATTTCGTGCTCGATCGAAAGAGTCAATGTAAAGCTGCGAAACGTGGTCCCAAGTCATGCATCGCCCTAATTCGTGGGCCCGAGCTCGCATGGCAAGACGTTGATCGTCGTCACCAAGCAACCCGATCACTTCGCGAGCGATTGCAGACGAGTCGGCAAAAGGAACCAGCACCCCACGACCATCGGCAAGCAGTTCCTCGGCGTGCCAATACGGAGTGGAGATTACAGCCTGGCCACAGCCAAAAGCGTAGGCCAACGTCCCCGATACAGCTTGCTGTACGTTCAGATAGGGAGTGATATACAGGTCGGCAGCACCGATGAATTCGGTTAACTCTTCCAGCTCGACAAAGCGATTGTAAAAACTGACGTTCTTTGTGATACCAAGTTCTTTAGCCATGCGTTCCAGGCTGATCCGATAGCGTTCGCCTTGTTCGCGAATCAAACTTGGGTGCGTCGCCCCTAGAACGATATAGATTAAATCGGGAAACTTGGCAACGATCTCGGGGATCGCTTGCAACACATGCTCAATGCCTTTGCCGGGCGAAAGCAGACCAAACGTCAGCGCAACTAGCTTGTTCTCGACATTGAATTGCTCTTTCAAGACGCGTTGGTCCGCATCAGGAGCATTGGGGATTCCGTGCGCGATCAAGTCAACTTGGTCACGATCGACTGCATAGGTGTTCATTAACGTTTGACGACAACGATCGGTCATCACAACCAACCGAGTCGACAATCGAATGAGCTGCATCATCACAGCCCGCTGCGTCTGACTCGGCTCCGACAAGACGGTGTGCAAAGTTGTGACGACCGGCATTCGCAGATCATGCAGCAGCGCCAAAATGTGACTGCCGCAGGGCCCACCGTAGATTCCGAATTCGTGCTGAAGCGAAACGACGTCGACGTCGCTGAAGTTCAAAAAGTCGGCTGCAGCCCGGTACTCGTCCAGATCTTGTTCGGCAACTTGAAACTGAACTTCATCCTCATACGCGTAACCGCCCGCGATATCGTCCATCGCGACAACGACGCACTCTGCATGCGACTCTTTGGCTACCGCAATTCGCAAATCATGAGTGAATGTCGCGATACCACATTTGCGAGGCAAATAGTCACCAACAAAAGCGATCTTGCATAAGGCGGGGGTAGTCATTGTTGTGAAGTACTTTGGTTTTATAATTCAAGCGAATCCAGCAAGGATTGCTTCGAGAAACGCGACGATGCGACAGTCGTGTCGGCAGCTCCGTAGAAAACCTCCAACTCGTCGCCTCGATCAAGCATTGCAGTCGGAAACACGACATTGGGCACGAACCCACTCGTTTCGAAATCGGTGGTTGGCTGCATGATCGGCTTGCTTGAACGAGCTAAAACACGCTGGGGTCGATCTCGATCGAGCAGCAGAGCGCCGGCGCAGTAGCGGCCCACGGTACCTGGGACGTTGGTAGGCGTGCTGCCGTGATAGAGCGTCAGCCAGCCTTCATCGCACAAAATCGGTGGCGTTCCACTGCCAACGCGATCACCTTCCCAAGCCTGGACGCCGCCAAGGACAAATTCGTGGCGCCCCCAGTGAATGAGGTCGGGCGAACGAGCGAGCCAGATCTGGGGAGGGCTAAAGTGCGAGTGCGGATTTGGCCGATGCAGCGCAACAAAGTCACCCTCGATACGACGGGGAAAGAGCACGACATCTTTGTTTTCGCTTGGAAAAACAATCCCGTGTCGCTGGAAGGTTGCCAGGTCCGGCGAAGACATCAGTGCCGTCGCCGCGCCGAACCGAGAGACCGCGACGTAGGTGATCCAGTAGGTGTTGTCGATCTTGGTGATCCGAGGATCCTCGATGCCAAACTCTTCCCAAGGTCCTTCGGGCAGTATCGCACCAGATCGCTGCCATGTGCGTTCGCCGGACACGCCGCTGCGAAAGATTTGCAAGTGCGATACGGACGTCAAACGCAGGTTGCCGCCGTTCTTTATCGCAACAACACGTGCGTCCGTGTGGCTCACATCCCCATCACGAACCCAATCCACTTCCGCAGTGCCTGTCGAAGACCAATGGGGAAGCGGAGTCCAACCCGTACGTTGCTCACTTGTACGCTCAGCGACTCTCGCCAGCATGACCGTTTCGTCAGCCACCATCGCAACGGCTGGATTGAATACGCCGATAACTTCCCAGTCACCACACGATGCTTGAACATCGCAAGGCCCCAGCAAGAGGGTACTAGCGGCGACTGGCAACATGAACACGCCCCCGCACTTTTTCCAGCAGTCGTGCGAGCCAGCCTAGCCTGTTCCGCTTTTTACTTTCGACTTGAAGTCCGTCGACAAAGGCGTCCACTTTTTGCTGGGCAAGCGCATCCGGGTAGCTGTACCTTTGCGAGAGAACTCGCACAAACGAATCACGCTCGCCGTGGATCATCGCCAAGTCGGCCTCGTCGATTCTTCCCCAAGTTCGTTTGACAACTGCCTGAACGGTCGGCCACTGTTGTTTGACTTGTTTCCAATTCACGGCGTTATCTTTGGAAGTGCGTAAGCCGAAGCGGCCTCAATCCGGTACTCATGCGTCGACTCGTCCAGAATGAGCCGGTGCGAGATCGCCACGTTTTCCGAACTACTCTGAAACGATTCCAACACCGATTGCAATGTCGCGGCGAAAAGAATCGGTTCTGTCGAAGAAACTGCGTCGAGCACAACCAATTTCAGAGAATCAATATCTTGCTCGATCTGATTCTTTAAGAAACCCTTCACCAACGGATACGGCGTCAAACTGAGTTCACTCGACGATAGAAATTCGTCGTATTCGGGTTTGTCAGAAAAACCAAAGATAACCGTCGCGGGAACGTCCGATGATGCCTGCGAAACACAAGGACAAGTCGGATTCGATCCCTCGCGTAAGACATAACGCGGTGTCTTGGCAAAACCGTCCACCATGATCGCCTCCTTGGGCCATCGCGAGGCCTGCTGCGGTTCGTCTGCCAAAGAGAATCCTCGACAAAACAAAACAGCGAATTGCGAAAAGCAAACTTCCAAACGTTGAGGCAATGGAAACTTGCTGGCGTCACCTCTGTGAAGTGTTTCGCGCAGGCCGATATTGCAACATACCACGATTCAGAACCAACACAATCGCAAAGCGATCGACAAGTAGCTGAAACTCGCTCACCACATCCGGAACCAGGACGGTTTCGGCACCAGAAATTCTTTTTTTACTAAGCAACGATTTATAGACTCGAATATCAACATCGCCGCAAAATCGCCTGAGCTGACGGCATCAAGACTCTGCACCACTCTCGTTTTCCTGCGGCGGAATCATCCAGCAAGACTCGTGTTTCTGCATCCCGATATGTGGGTAGTAGCTCACCGCGGCAGGTGCCGCCAACAAAATCAAACGCGTGTCGATTCCAGCGTGTCCATGCGTGATGCGAATCAACTCGCGACCGATTCCTTTTCCTTGAAACGACACATCAACGGCCAAGTCTGACAGATACGTGCAGTACGCATAGTCCGTGATCGCACGTGCTATGCCGACAAGCATCCCGTCGACATCCCTCGCCGTTACGACCACATCGGCATTGGCCAACATCTTGGAGATCTTCGCGATGTCATCCACCGGTCGTCGCTCGGCAAGCGTTGACCGCCGAAGAACGTCAACGAACTCGCCGGCCGATAAGCTTGCATCGATCGCATACTGCATTGGTTGACTCATCGGGAACCGTTTCAAATTTCGCTGGCAATTCCAAAGCAACTCGCCGCAGTCGCGCTACATGTAGTTGAAATAACTCAACCGGTCCTGACAAACCGGATCCAACCTTGGCACTCGCAAGAAGCGGAGTTCAGACGGACAACCACTCTCGGGAATCTCTACGGCGGTCAAATGACCAGCTTCAAGGAAAACGCCGCTATCCAAATTTAGCGCGCCACTATGAACAACTGATTTAAAAACCAAGTCGTTGTCTCGCCACGGCGTCGTGTCAGGTAGAAACGAATACAAATAGCAAAGTGGCGTATGACCATGCACCACAAGCTCGGGGAAACCTGGCTGTTGTCCAAGCCATTCTCGACTCCAACAAAGTTCCCTCGCGTCATCTCGGATCTGCGATTCGACCGCATGCTGCACATTGTCCATTCGCAAATTCTTCGGCGATATTCCCGAATGCACAAACAGACAATTGCGAGCGATGTGATGCGTTTTACATCGACTCAGCAAATCAAGGTGATCCTGTGGAAGTTTCCAATCCACTTGTTCAAGTTGCTCCGCCACGCTTTCAAAGTGCCGCGCAGGATCATCGTATCGAAACGCCCAGAAATCGCTGGTTTCCGCCCCTTCCAGACCATACGATTTCAGTGTCGCCCAGGTCTCGTTGCTTCGCATCAGCGCGCTAATTTCGGCTCCACGAAAAATGGATTCGGGGAACGCACGAAGATCAACGTTGGCCCCCATCATCCGCTGCATCGCCAGCAACATGACTTCGTGGTTGCCCAACAACACAATCAGATTGACTCCACGTTCTTCGAGGCTCAGCAATTGCGAGTGAACGCCGCGAGAGTCCTCTCCCTTGGACGACAGATCGCCGACCGACAAGAAGGTGTCACCAGGCGTCAAGTCTAGGATCTCGAGCATTTTCGCTAGCGTATTGCTGCATCCATGAATGTCTCCCACTGCTACAAACCGGCTCATCCGTCGACCACCTCGCTCCATCGAGGCACTCTTCCGCTGGACGTCACGCGATCGGCGGGCTTCGTTGTACTCGTGAATGGCGATTGAATCATCGCCGTAGTATACAGACTTCAAGCCATGGGCGAAAAGAAGCGAGCGTCTCAATTTCGAGAACGCGTCCGTCGCAAGCTTCGAATTTACCGGCAATGCCGAACAAAGCTGCAAATATACCGACGTTGCCGATCTCGTCGCACTATTTGCCAGAGACCTTGGTGGTCAACGACTTTGTCATGAACGCGCCGGTGCCCTTGTAGGACTGGTTGATCGCGGCCTCGGCGGAACCCGCAAATCCCATTTTGGTCCAGTACCCAGCAGCCTTTTGAACAGCGACAAGCGACATTGTCTGATACCCCATCGATAGGGCGATTCCGGTGAGATGATTGAACATCGCTCGCGCAACTCCACAACCAGCGGACGCTTCCTGCACAGCGAGATCGTGCAAAAACAAATTGGTAGTCCGTTCAACGGGGGAAATATCAAGCTCGCCAAGAACGGCTGTTCGGTTTCGTGGAAACGGATGGGCGAGACAATAACCGACGACGGCGGTACACCGGTTAACCGCGACAAAGGAAGTAAAACGACCACGATCAACCTTGGATCGCATCACAGCTTCCGATTCCGGCGCAAAGTCATAGTAGACTTCACTTTGGATGCAAAGGATCGACGGCCAGTCGGCTTCAATGATTTCGCGACAATGGAATAGAGTCATCGGGATGCGGATAGAGGAAGTCCGTTGCAAGATTGGAGCGGCGGAGAAGCAGCGTTTCGTTATCGTGCCGCTTCCCTACTGGCAGTAGCGAAACAAACGTCACCAACCTAGCTTGCCCGGCTTTCCGGACCTTTCACGCGCCACGACAACCGAAGTTGTCGACCCCCGAATAAATATCACCTTGCGGCAGCCAACTGGCAACCCAAATTCGAATGTGCGCCGATTCGCTGCTTTCGAGGGCGTAAGTGATGCAGGTTCAGCACGCCGGTGCCGTTGATGTTTGCCCTGAATGCGGGCTGGAAGTCAAAGCGAACCGGAAAGTGATTTTGCTATTTCCGATGGATCTCTATCCAAGTCTGAAAGGCACACTAGAATGCACACAGTTTCGACGTCTCTCTGCTTGTCTCGAGGTTATCCTTAACTCTTCATGGTCTACCCTTTTCTGATTCTTGGACTGGCAGTCCTTGTGGTTGGTGCTGAGTTGTTGGTTAGGGGAGCAGTCACGCTGGCAGAGATCGCAAGAATCTCGCCGTTGATAGTTGGCTTAACCGTGGTCGCGTTCGGAACGAGCGCTCCGGAACTCGCCGTTTCGGCAATCGCCAGTCTCAAAGGCGACTCCGCCATCGCACTCGGGAATGTTGTTGGCAGCAATATATTCAACTTGTTGCTGATCCTAGGCATCTCGGCATTGATCGTACCCTTGTCGGTCTCGTCCCAGCTGATTCGTTTCGATGTGCCGATCATGATCGCAGTTTCGGTTCTTACGCTGCTGGCGGCCGTCGACGGCGAAGTTGGACGTGGGGAAGGCTTCTGCATGTTGCTAATGTTCGCGACTTACACCGGATGGTTGATACGCGCCGGCCGCCAGGAATCCGCAGCAACCGTGAACGATTCAGTGCGGCCCCTCAAACTGTCAATGCGAAACCTGCTCGTCAACATTGCCATGCTGATGCTGGGACTCGCCCTGCTCGTTTGGGGCGCCAAGTTGCTTGTTGACTCTGCAACAACGATTGCACGTTCCTTAGGTGTCACCGACACTGTGATCGGACTGACAATCGTGGCGGCAGGAACGTCGCTTCCAGAAATGGCCACGTCTGTCGTCGCTGCGATCAGGGGTCAACGCGATATTGCCGTCGGTAACGTCGTGGGCAGCAATATCTTTAACCTGCTGATGGTTTTGGCGACCGCGTCTATCGTTTCGAAAGGTGGGGTTCCTGTCACGTCGGAGGTCCTCTTGTTCGATGTGGCAGTAATGGTGCTAACTGCGTTTCTATGCTTGCCTGTATTCTTTAGCCACGCCTCGGTGAGTCGAGCGGAAGGTGCTCTGATGCTCCTGATGTACGTGACCTACACAAGCCTGCTGATTGCCGCGTCGCAGAATGCTCCATGGTCCAGTCTGGCAAAATCGGGTTTCGTGTTTGCTGTCTTCCCGCTGGCTTGCATCGCAGTATCGGGTCGAGCATGGTTTCATCGAAATGCGGCGAGCGCGTCTGAATCGAAATTGGACGGCGATTCCAAATAAAAATTGGCAACTCGCAAGACGTAGAACCGAGCAAGCTATGTCGTATCATACCCACAGAAGAACGTTCAAGAAATGTTGATGGCTTCCCTCAGTAGCGAAGCGATGTTGCTGCAAGTCATTTTGCAGTTAATCGTCATTATTTCCGCCGCGCGCATCGGTGGTTGGATTTTTCACAAACTTGGGCAACCGCAAGTTGTTGGTGAAATCGCGACGGGCTTGCTGCTTGGACCGTCATGCTTTGGACGACTTAGCCCAGGCTTTTCCGCCCAACTGTTCCCGGATGAGACCAGTGACATTTTTATGACCTTGGGACAGTTGGGGCTGATCTTCCTGATGTTCATCGTTGGCCTTGAATTCGACTTTGGGCATTTGCGAGGGATCGGCCGCACTGCGGGAGGCGTTGCAATGGCCGGCATGGCGTTGCCATTCGCGATGGGGGCGGGTCTGGCGTACTGCGTTCATTCGGAAGTCGCCGCAGAATATAGTCGCCCCGGATTCGTGTTGTTCGTGGCGACGGCGCTCTCAATCACAGCGATTCCCATTCTTGGGCGGATCATGATGGAATTCGGGATTACCCGAACGCCACTTGGTGTATTGACGATTTCAGCAGCGGCTGTCGATGATGCAATCGGCTGGATTTTGTTGGCGACGGTCAGTGCAGCCGTTCATGGTTCTTTTTCGCTGGTTCCAGTTCTCCAGATGCTGGCTTGCACTGCCGCCTTTATTGGAACAGTGTTTTTTTTAATACGACCAGTTGTCTGTCACTGGAGCCATCGAGTCCTAACCGCCAACGACGGCGCACTTCCGCTGGCTCCGTTCTCCATGATGCTGTTGCTCGTTTTAGCTTCGGCTGCCTTCACAAACTGGATTGGAATTTTTTCCATCTTTGGTCCGTTCGTGCTCGGAGCCTCGTTATGCGACCAGCAGTCGTTGCAGAAAGCGATTCGTGTAAGGCTTGAAGAATTCGTGACCGCGTTTTTGCTGCCGGTATTCTTTACCTACACGGGACTGCGAACCAATATCGGAACTTTGGATTCTGTATATCTGTGGATCGTATGTGGACTTGTCGTCACCGTTGCTATCGCGGGAAAGGTCATTGGTTGCGGTACCGCGGCCCGACTAGGTGGGCTGTCTTGGCATGACAGCGCCAGTGTTGCAATCATGATGAACACTCGAGCCTTGATGGGTCTGATCGCTGTAAACATCGGTCGCGACCTAGGAGTCATTCCCGATGCTGTCTTCTGCATGATGGTGGTCATGGCGATCGTAACAACACTGATCACTGCACCTGTACTGCGGCGACTGTTGCGTCTCGGAAATTCCAAAGCTGTGAGCTGAATCGACTTCGATGCATCTAACGCGGAAAGCCGGACTCAAGAAGAACGCGAGAGCAATCGTATCGACAGTGAGTCAAGAGCTGAGCGATTCAAATTGCCTCGCGTTCGTTGCGACCAACATTCGGCTACGCCGACAAAGCCGCGTTTTTCAAGGAAGCGTTTCCAGAATCGTCTGGCAGACCAGGACGCTTGATTTGGACGTCAAAGTCAAATTCACCTGGCTCGAAATCTAACACAACTTGGCAATTGCATGGTTCAATGCTGTTCAGCTTCCAATCGAGCCACCGAAACCAAGATAACGTTTTCTCCCAACGCCTAATCGCGGCATAGAGTTGTGCGGATCTGGTCGAATCCGGGTCGCGAATGTCAGCAAGCACAGTGATGGCGCCGCTTGGTAATCCCTTCAACAACAAGGCCGTTGCAAAGTTCCGCTTGGATGCGAAGCTGACTTCCGGGCGTTCAAGGACTGTACCAGGGACTAGGACAAACGACCGAAATACATCAACAGCTTGATCAACGTGCCCTATCCGCATCAAGCAAACGCCCAAGGCGTTGCGGACGTTCGGATCACGACCCGCCGCAGCCAGAAAATCGGCGGCCGCGGCAAAGTTCCCTTTTTGGATAAGACCACAAGCTTTCTGAAGTGTTGGATTCAGCGCCCTGGATTCCTTAGCAGCATTCACCGTGCTAAAGGCTACAGGTGCGGCAGCAGCGACTAGCTTATTCGAATCTTTGTTGTTGGTACGCGCAGACATTATCGTAACTCTCTCATTTGGTGGAATCACTTATCGGTTAAAAACAGACTGAAACGCCGGGTGTTTCTAAATCTGCAGTCGCACCTTCAGGTCCACGAGAGTTGCTACAACGCGAGAATCGGTATCCGACTTGCAGCGTTTACAGGCTCGATTCGGGTTACCGAGAAGCGGACCAAGACGGTCCCATCTGATCCAGGAACTCTGCAGCGGCACAGACTCAATCGACTTGCGATTGGCCAACTGGACAACGCTCGATGGCGTCGCCATCCAGGGCTCAACGACATGAGTGTTGACCGTCAGGCACTCACTAACGCAACCCGCGTGATCACCATCGTCCGCAACGTTAGCTCGAAACGGCAAAACTCCCACGGGAACGAATTGCACCAGAGCGGCTAGCACGACAAAGCATGTCAGCAGCCGAGTTGAAACCAAACACCAACGATAGGGTATCAACCCGGAAAAAGACGTACGGTGGTTGGAAAGGCTGCGTTCCATGGTTTCGCAATTGATGCGGCGCATCGTTAAACTGAACGTTAAACAAACTGCCGGACTAGCGAATTATCACTTGCCGTCCAACTTAAGCAAGCCCATTGCTAGTGAAGATGTTCAAGTTCCTTTACGCGTTTCCGTTCAGTCGTTCTTGCCTCCAAGGGTCGCACCAACTGCACGTGTCTGAAACCGACTGGTTTGGCCAAGATGCGAGTCGACAAAACTAAGTCGCGAAAAATTCCGTAAATCGAGAACCCTGGAACGATCGATGACCTGCATGATGAAACCGGAACGCACATTGAATCTGCGATGTCTCGATTGCGTTGTTAGCGTTGTTTTTGCGTTTGGCCGATAACGGGACCTGGGATTGCAAAGGACTCAAATTCGGTCGCTCCAATCTCAATTGCTCCGGCGTTGAACTCGACGACACCAGAAACCTGCGCCGTTCCATAATCATCAGAGGCCGAAAGCGCCGCAGCGACTGCGATTGCAATAGGCTGGCAAGCTGGCACCAAACCAAAAACAATTATTCCTGGCTTGTCAATTTAGGATTACTGATACGCGGCGACGTACTGCGAACTCAAATCACATCGCCTATGTTGTTTAACAAGGACTCCGAAGACGAAAAACAACTCTTCAACGTGATTGCCATCTCGGCTGCTTACGATCTCGTTGAGAGTGAAAAGGGTTTAAAAATGTTTCCCCGACTACTCATTTGACAACGCGTTAAAGCTTGACGTCATCGTCGTCCTCAGCGTGTACGACAGAAGTGCAAGATAGAATAACGACCGTTTCGTAGCGCTCATTCGAAGCCAGACCAAGAACACGACGTTCAAGAAAAGTAACTGCGGCGGCGTTTCCTTGACCGGCAGATCAGGCATCACGGATGGAGAACAAATCGCGACCTGGATCAACAGCAGGACTAATTTGCAAAGGACTTGCCCGAAGTTAGGGGTCCAAGAAAATGCAAACGTCAGTCATGTGGACGATCGTTAGTTTCTGTCGTTCAACGTTAAGCTTGCTGCTACGGTTCGACTCTCGGGCTACTTCAAAAAGATGACGAGCGAAAAGCATGGCAAGTTCGTCGAAATACACTTGTATCCTTAACGGTCACAATACTGAAAACAGATCGAATCGAGCCATCCGCCGGTCAGCCGAGTCTTCACTTCGGCGAGCGTTCATGATGTTAAGCATGCGTTCACTTGGGAAGCCGAATCACGAACTTCGCGCCCCCCAATTCGCTTTCCGTAACTGACACTTCGCCATTGAGACGGCGACAGATACGTCGGACCAAGGCTAACCCCAATCCGGATCCTGGTTCATCGTGTTTTGTTAGCCGAGTGAATGGCTTGAAGACTTCTTCGCGATCCGCTTTGGCAATCCCAGGACCATCGTCATCGACGGCGACCGTCATCAAATCGCTCTCCCGTGAAACGCTTAAAATGACCTTAGAACTTGCGTACTTGCCCGCATTGCTGACTAAGTTTCCAATCGCTCGCGAAAGCCCGGCTCGATAGGTCGTCATGTCAACCTCGGGTGAATCGGTTAACTGAAATCGGATTTCGGGGTACAGAGGCGCATAAAGCGAGATTGCGTCGGCCGCCAAATCATTGACTTGCACGGTTTCGTAAGCAGCAGTTTCAGATCCCTCGTCGAGACGCGAGTAATCTAAAAGTTCACCAACCAAATCGTCGAGTCGATCGGTGGCTTCGTCAATCGACTCGAGTCGTTGCTGGCGTTTCGTTTCGCTGTCGGCAGTACGAACTAACTCAGTTGCAAACTTGATTCGAGCCAGCGGAGTGCGGAGTTCGTGCGATACTGCTTGCAACAATTCCTTTTGCGATCGCAGCAGCGATTCAACACGCTCGGCCATTTTGTTGAAAGCACCGACAATTGGCAGTGCACGTTTCCGCTTGCCTTCGTTGATCCGCGCCGAAAAGTCGCCGTCCGTGATCGCGATCGCTGTTTTTTCGACGATTCGGAATTGGCGTGCGATCGGCCGTAACAGAACGGCTATCGCTCCCGCTACCAAAAGAAAGACGCTGCCCAAACCTAACAAAACATCGCTATGCGTTGGGCCAGCGAACCGAGGCAACGGACCAAGTTCGACAAGCAACTCGGTTTCCGGTAACGCAACATCGATCTTGTTGCCGTTTAGAACGGCTTCACCAAGGTCGACTCTCGCCGACATCGCCGAAGTCATGCGACGCTCTGAACGTTTTACGATGTTCACGGGATATGCGAATCGCGACCGTACTTCAGCCATTGTCCGCTCAAAATTGTCATTACCCCCTTCGACAATATCGTCGCGAGCCGACAACGCGCCTCCGCTTAGCGCATGTTCAATGACGGCAATGTTCTCGGTCTCCGTCGTTCCACGAAACACGTAAGCTTGAATCACCCAGGCGATGAAAAGGATCAGAATCACGCCGAGATAGAAACGGATGAACAGTCGCGTCATACCGGTTTTGCCATCAAGTAACCGACGCCGCGAATCGACTTTATCCGAGTCGGCTGATTCGGGTCATCATTGAGCTTACGCCGCAACCGCGAAATCCGCAGATCAATCGATCGATCCAAGCCGTCATAGGGAAATTCCAACAAGTCGATGTAAACCTGTTTGCGTTGCACGATTGTTCCCGCACGTAATGCCAAGTAGTACAACAAGTCATACTCAGCCGTCGTCAGATCGACGTTCTCACCCGCAACAAGGACACTTCGGCTGGCAGGTTCGATCGTCAGATCACCAACTTCGATGACACTGTCAGCAGTCACAAGGTCAGAGGATGACGACGACGTGGTATCACCGCGCCGCAGATGGACTTTCAGTCTCGCCAAGAGCGCGCGGGGTCGAACTGGTTTCGCAACAAAATCGTCAGCGCCGACTTCTAACGCAATTACCTCGTCGATCTCTTCGCCACGAGCGGTTAAGACGATGATCGGCCCGGTAAACTTTGGACGCACTGATCGGCAGACGTTGAAGCCATCGGTTCCCGGCAAGCCAATGTCCAAGACGACTGCGTCAAATTTTCCACTCTCGATTCTGTTAATCGCGGCGTTTCCGTTCGTTTCAACGGTCACGTCGAAGCCATGCTCCGACAAAAACTCGCGCACCATTTCCGCAAGCAGTAGGTCATCTTCGACAAGCAGCAAATGATGGATCAACGGACGACTCTCTAATTTGTATTCTTGCGGTCTCTGCCATTCTAGCTCAAACCAACACCGACAGCATCTTGCAGTACACCTGGATCCAACTGCGTTTCGAAATCGCCAAGAACTATCGAGAGTCGCAGACCACACAGCAAAGATTCAAACGGAGAATCTCGTTTTGTGGACGCGATGATTCATTCAATTAGCTTGCCAGACTATCGAGGCGACTCTCAGATTCGGCGTCGCCGTTTGCACCAGTATTCGATTCACCACCGAAACGGCCCGCCGTTTCGGTGCGATCAAATTCGTTTACTCGACCTGATTTTCTCGCAGCGTGAGGGGGTTTTCCGTTCAACAACCAGCCTATCGGCGTGTGACGAACCAACAACTGGTAGCTCAAAAGTAGAACGCCGCTCGTGACTACGCAAACCAGCGGGAACTTGATGAAAGGAGAGACGTTCCAGTCACGCACCCAGGCCTGAACGAGGATCACCAAAGGTAAGTGGACGAGGTACAGCCAATACGACGCATCCGACAAGTAACGCATTGCCTTACTAGGCTTTGAAAGAAAGCGACGAAACACTCCCATCAATGCAAACGAAAGCATCCAAACGTACGATGCCTGAACAAACACGGAAACGAATCGCCCCAGACCATTGGTTTCTTGGCTCGACATCAGTCCGACTGGAAAAAGCACGAACAGACACAGCGGAATCGTCCAAGCCCACCGTCGCCCCATCACCCCCTCATCATCACGTGCGTCAAAGTACATCGCACCAAATCCAAAGAAGATTGCGTAGTACGCTAGCACGGACGGCATCGGCAACAATCCAATCGATGTATCGGGACCAAAATTCAACTCGCCTCGGCCCATGAACGCTTGCGGAATCATCGTGATCGGAATCAACCAGAGATAGCTTCCAGTAGAAACCGACATCCAACGGGGCGGTGGAGGCACACCAAGACTTCGTCCCGCACTCAACAGAATGGCGAACCCTATGACCAACCAACACAGAAACCACAAGAACCAGAGGTGCCCGAACAGCGGAATGTTAGTCAGCGCCGCAATCACACCAGCACCGCTGGCTGGTCGCTGTGGCGTCGAGGTCTTAGTGGCCAATCCGTCATCATTAACTTCGGGTAAGAGTTCCGCAATTTCACGTCGGCCAGTCGCCACAGACTTCTGATCAACATCGATTCCGATCAGTCCGCCGACCCACTTCGTCACACCGTCGGGTGCGGCCAACATATCGCGAACCGATTCGCCGCGATGGTTCCTTGCCAGAACATCCGCACCGTTTTCGATCAGTAACTCGGCCGCCTCGGCCTCGCCAAAGAGTGCAGCCAACATTAACGGAGTCACTCCGTCTTTGTCGGGAAACTCGACATCTACATCTTCGCCAAGCAAGGTTTTCATGCGATCGATATCACCATGCGCCGCCGACATGCGCAGATCCGCAGTCGTCGAATCCGCGGCCGCAACCGCGGTTGATTCGTTGTTGCCGCTGACCATGCTTGAAACGATCCAGGTAGCCGGAATGATCGTGAACATGCCAATCAACATCGGAACGAAGATGCGTTTAAAGCGATGCGCAAGCAGCGACTGCATCCCCCGCTTGCGAAACAGCATCATCGTGAAGAAGCCGCTAATCAAAAAGAACAACGGCATACGAAACCCGTGAATCGACGCCATCAAAATGGCGAACACGTCGCTCGACTGAGTGTCCTTGACTGCCCAAAAACCGGGCCCCGGAATAAACGAGATCGATGCATGCAAAGCAATCCCTAACAGCATGGCGACCGCACGCAGAGCGTCAAAATCGTGGCGTCGAGAGTCGTTCGCGAGCGTGTTGTTTGACATACCGGATCAGATTCCAATTTCTTTCAATCTCTCTCGAACAGGGCCGAGTTCAATTTATGACTAACAGCAACGAATCCGTCGCTAGCGAGCCGAATTCGGTTTGGCTTCTTGTCATTCTTTCATTTTTTCGAGGAACCGACAGAGCGGGCTGGCGACTGACCCGCGGTGGTTGGTTCGTCCTGGGTGAGACAGTAGATTTTCGTCAACGTGCGGATCAATAGCTTGCCATCAACGACACTCGGCGTTGCGATACAAAGCTCGTCGAGTGGGTTCGTGTTTAGGATTTCAAATTCCGGCCCCGCCTTGATCACATAAGTTAGTCCGTCCTCACTTAAACAAAACACTTTACCGCCATAGGCCCAAGGCGAAGCGGTAAAGGATCCTTTCGGTGAAAAACGTTGCTTGCCGTATATCTCTTTTCCAGTAAGCGCACTGTGACAAGTCATAAAGCCTTGATCGTAGACCGTGTACAAGTAATCGCCGTAGACAATTTGCGTCGTGTTGTACGCTGATGCTTGCGGTTGATACCACTGGATGAATTCACTGTTCTTAAAATTACCTTCGAGAGCAATTTTTCCGCTCGCCCCTGGACGAATTGCAAACGTGGGACGGTGAGCGTCACCAACATAGCCAGATGATAGGTAACACAATCCGTGGGCTGCGAACGGCGATGGGATGACCAGGATCGACATGTCGCCGTCGAAACTCCACAATTCTTCGCCATCGAGTGAATAGCTTCGATTGACACGTTGCCCCGGGACAACGAGCTCTGTTCGAACGTTGTTTTGCCAGACGAACGGTGTGGCCCAAGACATCGTTTCCGCACGTGCGGTTCGCCAACGCTCATTGCCCGTTTTTGAGTCAAAGGAAGCGACCCACGATTCCTCTTTGTTGTCGTAAACGACGATCACTTGGCCATCGTGAACCACAGGCGACGAGGCCGCACCATAGTCCATGTTTGTTTTCTTTGGTTCGATCGGCTTGGACCAAACCAGCTTGCCATCAAGGCTATAGCAATAAAGACCAAGATCACCAAACAAGACAAACAACCGCTCGCCGTCTGTCGCCGGAGTCTCGGCTGCGTAAGAACTTTTCGGATGCCGAGGCACAACAGGACGTCCTGTGTGTGCCTCGTGCTGCCAAAGCTTGGCCCCGCTATTCAGATCAAAGCAATAAACCATCCAGTGGTGAATGCCCTGGGCTGGATCACGCACGCCCTCGCCAAGATACAGCCCGCTCTGTGGCTTGATGCCCTGCTCGTCGGCTACCACCGACGAAACAAAGACGCGGTGCCCCACCACTATCGGGCTGCCCCAACCTTGACCCGGCACATCAGAAATCCACGCGACGTTTTTGCTGTCATTCCATCGTGCGGGTAGGCTCGGATGGTCTGCTGCGACTCCTGTCGCGTCAGCACCGCGAAATCGCGTGAAGTCGTCGGCGATTAAGCCCGCGAACGGGCACAGCGATGCAAACACAAAGATTTGCAATCCAAGCTTCACCATAAAAAAGATTCCTTTATTCGGCCTGAGTAACGCGTAAGTCGATCGAAGCGCACCCTGCGACCTGAACCAACTGTTCCCTATCATCACACGAATGGGCGAACACGAAACAGTACCTTTTTGTATCGCATTGTTTCGATCGAGTAGACGTCGTAGGACTTGGGCCACGCGAGCGCGTCGACACGGGGGGCCCCATCTTACCCGGAATATCAAAATGGCTCGTATTCCGATGGATCAGATCACCATGTGCATTGCTGATGCTTGGGAGTCCTGTGTAATATCTGTTTGGTCACGTCAAGACTGACCAATTGGAAGTACGGATGCATTTGGCAGGAGGCCAAAATTGAAGACTTGGACGCAATCGAAGTGGTTTTTCGCAACGCTATTGGCTTTCGCGTGTGCAGTTGCTAGCGGTAAAAGTCTGGCTGACGGTCCAGTTGAGCCTCCCACCAGTTCGCCCCAGCCCCCCCAGTCGACCGGCGTGATCACGGTAGAGCAGATCGAGCGGGCGATGGCTGAACTAGAACAGAGTTCCGACGTCGCCGCCGACGTGAAGGTGCAATCGCTCGAAAACTATCGTGCCACGCTGAGTAACCTGCATTCGGCTGCCGACAGCGACACTCGCTTGAAAGCTCTGGTCGCCGAAGCGGAATCCGTATCGACGCGATCCGAACAGTTGAAAAACCAACGGACTGATTTAAAGAACAAGAAACCTGACCTCAGCGAATCGCTGGCGTTGATGGAACTTGAGCAGTTGTTGCCAACCGCGGAATTGCAACTCTCTGGATTCAGAAAAGCAAAACAGGACGCGGAGGCCGAACTGCAATCTCGCGCCGCCCGCCGCAAGGAAATCCGGGCTCGCATGGCGATCATTCAAGACAAGATCGCGGTCGCATCGTCGCAACTTAAGGCTTTGCAGGTCGCCGAACCTTCGCCACAAAGTCAAGCGTTGGCAGCGAGATTGTTGACGCGACGGATGACGCTTGAGAAAGAGACGCCCGCCTTAGAAGGCGAGCTCGCCAAATACGATGCCGAGGAAGCTGCAGATCTTGTCCGTTTGCAAATCGAAGTTGCGAACCTGAGCGCGACGCACACGGAAAAAACGATTGCCCTGTTGCAACAACGAATCAATGCGGCACGTGAAGCTGCAGCGGCTGAATCTGTTCGGATGGCGCGACGTGAAGCGATCTCTGCCGACCCGGCATTAAAAATCTATGCAGCGGAGAACCAAGCTCTCGCGGAAACAGCAAAGAACGTTGCCGAGGAACTAGCTCAGACCGACAAATTGCTGTCCGCCGCTACGGATGTCTATGGTGGGTTGGTTCGACAGTTTTCCAACACTCGCAAGAAGGTCGACTCCGTTGGTTTGACCAGTTCTGTGGGCGCGTTACTGAGAAAGGAAATGACGACACTGCCGGACGTCGGTGAGCGACGTGCCGCAGTTGCCGATCGCCAAAAACGGATCAACGACACTCAGTTCGCGATGTTCGAATACGAAGAGGCTCAAGAAGAGCTTTCCAAAATGGACGAAACCATCGGAAAGATTCTTTACGAAGCCAAAAAGGACTCGTCTAAAAACGTAGTGTTGCTTGAATCAGCCGCTCGCGATTTGATGATGCGCAAACGCGAATATCTAGTCGACTTGGTCCGAAGCACGGGCCAGTACTTTGACAAGTTGATTGAACTGGACACCGTCGACCAGCAAATTATCAAATTAGAATCCGAATACGAAAAGTACATCGACCAACGAGTGCTATGGATCCGAAGTGGGCAACCATTGACCGCGGGAGTTCAGATCGAAGACTCGGCCAAATGGTTGCTTTCGACTGGTAAGTGGAAAGAAGCCGGGACATTACTACTCGCCGACGCTCGTCGCTATGTGGTATTGTACGTGTTGAGTTTTTCGCTGATCGGACTGCTGTTGGTTCGCGGAAAGTCTACTCGACGAACCATTCGGCAGATCGGGGAAATGGCTGAAAAGGTCAATTGCCGTTCAATCGCACCGACACTTCGAGGCCTGTGGCTGACCGGGATCGTGTCGTTGATTTGGCCGCTGACCTGCTACTTTATCGGGTGGCGTCTGAGCCAGCACTTGGGCGAATCAGACTTTACGTCCGCCATTGGGCAAGGTCTAAAAGCAACCGCGATCATCTGGGCATCGATCGAACTGATTCGGCAAATCACACGTCCTAAAGGCGTCGGCGAATCTCATTTTCGCTGGCCAGTGAAGGTAACCAATGCATTGCGGCACGAGGTCAAGATGTGCAGTGTCGTTGTCTTGCCCACCGTCTTTATCACGGCAACGCTGGTTTCTGGTGAAGGCGTTCACGAGCGTGGCGACGTACAACGTTTAGCCTTCATGTTCGGAATGGCGGTGATTGCGTTTGGTGTCTTTCGTCTGCTGCGGCCAGTCGGCGTTCTGCGTGAACACTTTGCGGTGAACCCAAACGGCATCGCCGCAAAGATCAAATACCTGTTTCCTCTCGCAGGAATCTCGTTGCCGGTATCGCTCGCTCTGTTAGCCGCAGCAGGATATTTCTATACCGCCCAGACACTGTTTTGGCGTTTGCTTGCCACCTGCTTGTTTGTGGCCACGTTGGTGGTGATGCGAGCGGTGCTGTACCGGATGCTGTTGCTTCGACGGCGCCACCTCAGCATGGAACAGTCTCGCGAACGCGCCGCCAATGCCAAGGCAATGGGCGAGGCAGGCGGTGATACTCAAACGGTCGCCGGCATCGTGACCGGAAACAAACAAGCCGACATCTCGGCTCACAGTCAGCAGTCGCGAAACCTCGTCAGCACCGCCATGACCGCAGCCTCGCTAGTCGGCATGTGGATGATTTGGATCGGAGTCCTGCCCGCACTCAGCATGATTGGAAACTACCCGCTGTGGGGAAAATCAAATGTCGTTGCAACTGCCGAAGTCACAACGACACCAATGTTGCCGATGACGGCAACTGCTGGAACAGGCACCGCCACAGCCGCACCGATCGTTCCCGACGAAGCGAGCAGCGGTTCGGTCACCCTGTCTGACCTGGCGCTGGCGATCCTAATCATCGTTGTCACCGTGATGATGTTTCGCAACGGCCCCGGCTTGTTAGAAATTTCTGTTTTACAGCAGTTACCCTTAGAGGCCTCGGTGAGATATGCGATCACAACGCTTGTCAGCTATGTCATCATCATGGTCGGAACGATCGCTGCGTGCTCGACCATTGGATTGCAATGGTCACAGATTCAGTGGTTGGCCACGGCATTGACGTTCGGGTTGGCATTTGGATTGCAGGAGATGTTTGCCAACTTCGTTGCCGGCCTAATCATCTTGCTGGAACGTCCCATCCGTGTCGGTGACGTTGTAACCGTTGATGACGTGAGCGGTGTGGTGTCACGGATCCGCATTCGCGCGACCTCGATTACGAACTGGGATCGTAAAGAGTACGTCGTCCCCAACAAAGAATTCATTACCGGTCGACTGCTCAACTGGACGTTGTCGGACAAAGTAAACCGAATCGTTGTCGAAGTCGGTCTGGCCTACGGTGCCGATACTGAACTTGCCCGCGAATTGCTTTTGAAAGCAGCCAATGACCACCCCTTGGTCTTGAAAGATCCTGCGTCCGTCGCTTCTTTCGAAGGCTTTGGTGACAACTCGCTAAACCTGTTGTTGCGAGCGTTCTTGCCATCGCTAGACAATCGGTTACAAGTCATCACCGAGCTTCATACGGCAATCAATCGCTCATTCCGCGAAGCCGGATTGGAAATCGCATTCCCTCAACGAGACCTGCATATCCGAACCGTGACGAACGAGGCAAAGCTCATTCTCGATGCCGGAACACGCGACAACACGATTGAGATTAGCGAAGCCGCATAGAGTATCAATGTCGCCAACCACCAACCTAGTCCGACGACACGTCGGGTTCGGATTCGTCGGGTTCAGTGACTTGAACGTTGGTAGCCAAGTGCTCTAACGCCGTTCGCTGGATGTCATCGTTGGCAACGTTTTCGTCGTGGCGCTGCGCCGACTTGGGATTCGCCAGTCGGCCAATGTAAACGACCGGTTCGCCTGGCTGGACGGCCGGCAATGTGGTCATCCCAAGTACGATTCCCGAGAACGGACTTTCAAGACGGTTCTGGTCCTCGGTCAACAGATTGCTGTTTGAAGCAATCGCTTGCCCTTTGACCACGCTATCGCCCGCCGCCACATGCATCGACATGAAACCGCCGCGCTCGGCACGGATCCATTTTGTTTCGCGAATGACGGCTTGCCGATTTGGGATGTCAGGTTCGCCATCCATCATCTTCAACATTTTCAAGACATTGAAAACGCCTCTCAGCATGCATTCAGCCACTGCTGACTCGACCTTCCAAACCTCGCCACCTTCGACCACGATCGTCGGGCATCCGGCGTCCGTTGCTGATCGACGAAACGATCCCTTCGGGCCTTTGCCGTGCAGAATAATTCCTGACCCGAACGTTTCAGCAAGATTGCGGCAAGCGTCGTTGTCCAAATCAGCGCGAGCATTCGGGAAGTTGGTACGACGGACTGCAGCGGTGTGTAGATCAATTCCGAAGTCGCATCGCGGCACGATCGAATCAAAAATAACCTTCGCAAGGCGCGATGCCATGCTGCCCGTCGAGTTACCAGGAAAGCATCGATTTAAATCTCGACGGTCTGGCAAATATCGCGAGTGACGTTCAAAGCCGAGCACGTTCAAGACTGGAACCATCAACAGCGTGCCCGACCGCAACTCCCACGAGTCATCGGAAAGCATACTGCGAATCGCGCCAGTGCCATTTAGTTCATCACCATGCAACGCGGCAGTTACGAAAACCGTCGGCCCGGATTCCAATCCGCGACGAACCCGGATGGGAATTGCAACATCACGACTACTATAGCTCTCAGAAATCACCAGTTCGGTACTGACGGCCTCGCCAGCTTTCACTTCACAACCGAACCAGCTTTCCACTTTTGAACTCATGAGTACACCGGATTCGCAGTTGCGTGCGCGACCATTTCTGGGTCAAGCTCTTTCACTTCGGGTTCTCGCTGCGCGCGAGTGTTCTTTGGCACCATCGCTTTCATTGCGAGTTGTTTGCCAAAGCAAAGCAACCGATCGCCTGCTTCTAATACACGTGACACTTTCGGGTTTGGAATCACGGTCTTACCACGGTAAAGTGTCAGGACGTTGATGTCTTGTTCTGCGAACGCCGCTTCGGTGATGGTCATGCCGACAAAGTGAGAGCCTTCGGGAATGACCAGCTCCGAAACCGTGTATCCTCGGCTTACCGTGAGCTTTTGGCGAACGTCCATTTCAGGAAAGTCGGTGTGAGCCGCACAGTAATCAATGATTGCCCCGGCGATGTCACTCTGCGTTGCCGCTTCGATGCCTTCGAGTCCAGGGGAACTGTTCACTTCCATCACCTGTGGCCCGTTCTTGCCCTCAAGCATGTCGACACCGGCGATACGCAGCCCCATGATCTGAGCGGCACGGATCGCAGTTTCGCGATACTCATCATCCAGTTCCATGTGCTCGACTTTGCCGCCGCGGTGAACGTTGCTGCGAAACTCGTCACCTTGCGCAACTCGTCGCATCGCACCGATGACTTGGTCACCGATCACAAAAGCGCGAACGTCGCGTCCTTTGCTTTCCGAAACGAATCCTTGGACCAAAACGTTTTGTTTGGCGGTTTGCAATGTTTCAATGATCGCTTCAGCAATCTTGATGCTGTCGGCAAGGATCACGCCCACACCCTGGGTTCCTTCGAGAAGCTTGATGATGACGGGGGCTCCGCCAATTCGCTCGATCGCAGGGATCACGTCTGCACGATCGCGAACGAAGGTAGTTCGGGGCATGCCGATGTGGTGCCGACTTAGGATCTGCATGCTGCGCAGCTTGTCGCGGCTGTTGGAAATACCACCAGAGGTGTTCGCGACGAAGACATTCATTTGTTCAAGTTGACGAACCACCGCCGTACCGAAATACGTAATGCTGGCTCCGATTCGAGGGATCACGGCGTCAAAATCCGCCAGCGGTTTACCTTTGTAGTACAGGTCTGGTTTGCCCGATTGCAGATCGATCGAACATTTCAGCGTGTTGATCACCGTCGGTTTATGGCCGCGCGACTTCGCAGCATCCACCATTCGTCGAGTGCTGTAACAACGGGGAGCAGTGGAGAGAATGCCGAGTTTCATTTTTTTTACTTAAAGCGAGAGTTCAGAACGGCCCGAGATGAGAACACGATTTCACAAAGAATTGTACGCAAATGCCAGGCCGAAACTAATTGCGTGTGCTCTAAACACGGTCCAGAGCGCCGAAAACGTCGATTGATCAGTAAATACGGACTGAGTTGATCGATCGAAAAAGATGCACGCATTCCCAATGGAAAGAATCTTTCCAGCGGCTCGTTGTCGGTAACTTGCGGCTTGCCGGTGACGACGCATCAAGTCGCCGAGCGACGTGACGCTTTCGACCATTCCCAACGTTTCACACCAACCGACTCAACCAAATCGTTGCCAGGCCCAGTACCAGGAAAAAACCGCACATATCAGTCACTGTGGTAAGCAGCGGTCCGGCTGCGACCGCAGGGTCAAATCCGAAACGCTTCAGAGCCAGTGGCACCACACCGCCGATCGAAACTGCAATTACCGTGTTGGCAAACAGCGCTAGCCCAACAACCAACCCCAAGTAAATATTTCCATCAAAGATCACGGCTACCAGAGCAACCAGGAATCCCAGCACGGCGCCGTTGATCAAACCAACCGAAACCTCTTTCCACCAAACGCGAAAAAGCTCATTGGGACGCACTAGACCCAGCGAAAGCTCTCGCATACTGACCGCCACCGCCTGATTGCCGCTGCAACCGCTCATGTCACTGATGATCGGCAAAAACACAGCCAACGCGATCACTGCTTGCAATGTGTCCTGAAAGTAAGCGATCACGGCGGCGGCACCAATGTTCAGCACGATGTTGATGCTTAACCAACTGAGCCGACGTCTTGCCCGCAACCACAACGGCATCGTCCGCAATTCTTCACCACCAACGATTCCCTGGCTCTTTAGATAGTCGCTTTCGGCGGCTCGCGTTTCCTCGTAACTAACTGCTTCGCGGTGAACAACACCTTTCAGCCGCCCCAAGTCATCAACCACGGGAACGCCGACAAACTGGTGGTCGTCAAAAAACTCAATCAAATCGTCCAAACTGGTGTCGACACGAACCGACAACGGATTGGAAATCATCAAGTCCGTCAGCCGAGCTGATCGTTTGACGAACAGCAAATTTTGCATCGGAAGGACCCCCAGCAGGGTTCCCGACTCGTCACAGACATAGGCATACCGGACATCAAAATCGCTATACGTCTCAGAGTTCCGGTTCAGCTCCTCAATCACATCAGCGACCGTCATGTCGCCGGTGAAACGAAGCATTTCTAAAACCATCATGCCACCGGCGACGTCATCGTCGTAAGCGGATAGCGCTCGAGCCGACTCGGCCTCGTCGTCCGGCATTGCATCTAGAATCGCCGCGGCATGATGATCGCTAAGGTCACCCAGCACATCGGCCTGTTCGTCACTTGGCAGTTCGTGAACAATCGCGGCCGCGCTGTCCGGATTCAACAGCTCAATCACGCGTGCCGCTTGCGCCTCGGACAAGTCTCCGATCAAATCTGCGGCATCTTCCGGCGCAAGCCCTTCCAAGACCTGAATCCGGTGCGCTTCATCAAGCCGGCTTAACGCAAGCGCACGATCCGTTGTCGATAGTGTCTCGACATATTCCAATAACAGGTCAGCGCTGCCGACTTCGGCCAGTCGAGCAAGCTGAATCCAGGGGCGTTCGGCTTCGTCGACGCTATTGAGAATTTGTTCGGCAGTGTCGGACATGAGCAGAGTTTCTTGCGGTGGTTCGTGCGTCGATCGCGGTAACGGTTGGCCGCTAATACGATCGACAAACTGAGTTCTTGACTGGCCGGAATTCTTGGCGAATACCGTTAGAACGAGTAACGTGATGGCACGGTTCGCTACTCTTCGTGATGGATCCTAAAGCGGACCTTCGTGGCGCTGCCGTGCTTGACGTCAAGGATTTCGGCAGTCGCACCAGCGAGTTCAATTCTGTCGCCTTGCGACAAAATGTTTTGATTGCAATCGGTTAGCAGACCACTGATCGTATCGGCAGCATCGGATTCTAACAGGGGAATGGACATCCGCACCCGAGCTTCGTCAAGCGGAGTCGTGCCGCTGACGATGAAATCGCCTTCGGTTTCCGGAACGATGTTGGGATCCGATACGTCAAACTCGTCATCGACTTCGCCAACAATTTTTTCAAGTACATTTTCTAACGTGACCATGCCTGTGATAGTACCGTACTCGTCAATCACAAACGCCATCAGCTGGTGCGTCGCTTGAAAGTGCCGCAGCACGCGACTGATTGGCATCGTTTCCGGCACCTTCCGAGGCGGGCGCATGATTGACCGAACGTCAAAGTTAGCGTTCGAATCCGGTACCGCCAACAGATCTTTTATATGGACGACCCCCAACACTTTGTCGAGTGACCGGTCGCAGACGGGATAACGCGTGTGCTTGGTCGTTCGCACCAATTCTCGAAGAGCCAACACCGGATCGTTGATGTCAAAGAAATCAACGTCACCGCGGGGAAGCATGACCCGTCGGACGACAAGGTCATCGAACTCGAACACGTTATTGATCAGCGAGTGCTCGTTGCGGGAAAGGTTTCCGTGAATATGCGCTTCTTGCAAGAGAGCGCGTATTTCCTCTTCCGTATTCACCGTTTCATGGTCCGAAGCACCACTGATGCCGACCAGACGCAATAGAAACGCAGTCACAACGTTCAAAACGGTCAAGAAGGGAAACAGAATGACATAAAAGAACTTCAGAGGCGCCGCACACCAAAGCAACATCTGCTCGGGTCGTCGAATCGCAAAGATCTTTGGAAACTGTTCGCCCACAACCAGGTGAAGTCCCGTGATTGACGTGAACGCAAGTGCAAAGCCAAGAATGTGAATGATCCGCGGGTCTGTAATGCCCATCCAACCGAGCATGGGTTCGACCAAAGCGGCAAACGCAGGTTCACCAACCCAACCGAGTGCCAACGACGCCATCGTGATACCTAGCTGGCAGGCCGATAGCGATTCGTCCAAGCGACTCGCTAACCAGCGAGCGGTCGTCGCAAACGCTTTGCCGTCGGTACGTAATTGCTCGATCCTCGAAATGCGAACTTTGACCAGCGCAAATTCGGCGGCAACGAAAAATCCGTTAAGTAAAATCAGCCCGATGGCAATCGAAAGATAGAGAAGCGTCTGTGACAGGTCGTGCATTGAATGCTTGCGTAGAGGGTAGGTAAGAATGATCAATAATGTGAGACAACTGCTAACTCAGCCAACCGCGACGGTACAGAAAAAAGGCAAGGGCACCGCCCGTCATGGCCATTAGCGACAAAGCAAACGGATATCCAAATCCCCAATGAAGTTCTGGCATGTTCATTGAGGAAGCTTGGCTATCAAAATTCATTCCGTAGACTCCGGAAATGAAGCTCATCGGTATGAAAATCGTCGCGATCAGCGTCAGCACTTTGGAAATGTCGTTGCTCTTTTGGCCCAGCATCGCGAAATGCAGTTCGCGAAGTTCGCCACAATACTCTCGCCCTAAATCCGACGCTTCGATCAACTGGCTAATGTGGTCTTGGCAGTCACGGATAAAGTACATGGTGTCGGCGTCAAGGATCTCGCTTCCATCGATTGCGAGTCGTTTGAACGCCTCGCGATATTGCGACGTAATTTTTCGCACTTGCAATAGATCATCACGAATGTGGTGCAGTTTGAGCGGCAGGTCATGCTGAGACGTGGTTTCGATATTCGATGAGAACTGTCCAAGAATTTCGTCATAGTGTTCCATCGTGACAAAGAACTCGTCAACGATTCGGTCCAAGATGGCATAGAACAAATAGTCTGCACCGCGCTGACGGACGCGGCCAGTCGACATCGCAATCCGCTCGCGCACTGTATCCAGACAGTCGCCGGAATGTTCCTGGAATGTGATCACCACGCCTTTCAACAGGAAGACGCTGACCTGCTCGGAATCGAAAGGACGAGTCCTTTGAGGCATGCGAGCGACGAAAAACATCGCGTCGTCGTACTTTTCACACTTGACCCGTTGATGGACATTGTTGACGTCTTCGAGCGCAAGCGGGTGCAGACCGAAGACGTCACCGATGATCTTCAACGTCGACGTGTTTTGCGCCGCATCAACGTTGATCCAGGTGACTCCTTCGAAGTGCTTACTCGACTCGTCGGTGGATTCACTGGTGATACGTGAAAGCAGCCTCGCAAGATCGTCCGACGTTACCAGCGTGTCGTCTCCGTGATGGTTCGCGTCGTAACGGATCACTCGAATAGAAACGGCTTTGTCGCCCATCGCCTCAGGCAAAACGCCGGGTGCGCTGACGATTTTAGCAGTCCTCTTGAATAGCCGACGCTTAGGAGGTTGTCCGGCCGCTTTCTCTGTTCGCATCACAGTACCTTTATCATGAAAATCGAAGCAACATCGCCGCGAACCCCGTTGATGACATTCACGACGCAGGACGTCACTCGGAACAGAATCAAAGCCATCAGCTTGTCGTCCAGCGTCTGCGATTTAGCGGTGAGCCTGACCTCGCGACGAACTTCAATCGATGCCAGCGTAACATCCGATGCGGTGATCGGTGCATACCCGCGTCGGTCGAGTGAATTCCAAACTGGTTGGGCGAGCTCAGCTGAGGCAGTTTATGGTTCATGATGGCCATTTCCGTGCTCGCAGATTGCTTTGGTCGAAGTTGTCCGTCGTAACACCCTAGGATCCGATTAGCTTTCAAGTGTCATACCGCCAGCGCTATTGACCAGGATGATTCGAGGCAAATCACCTGCGAGCAATTCCAACGACTCATACATCGCAACCTCGTGCCCTTCCTCTGGCGTTTGAAATCCCATCAAGACAAGCGAGGCTTCTCGCGAGGTTGATTGAATGACTTGTGCGACGGGATGATCGGATACGACCACTTCGGGTTCAAAGTGAATCCGCGACGAGGCCGCTAGTTCCTTCATGTGATTGACGATTTCATCCTTTGCCTGTTCGTTCTGAACCACTCTCAGCACGCGCACGTGGTTCTCCCGCCACTCGGGGTTGCGGTGCAACAAGTGAGCGAGCAGCAACATCAGTTCACCGTTTTCCATTCCACGCCACCAAACGTCAATCGTTCCGCTGGGCACAGTCCAGTGGTCGGCAATATCGGTCGCAGTCGCTTTGTCGGTTTCGTCGTCCTCGTCGCGATGCGCAAGAAATCTTGCCGCCAGAATGCTGCGTTTGGTTCGGGCAATCAATCGAACGGTGGCACCGAACGAATCTGCTCGCGAGTGATCTCGCGGCCAGCCTAGCAGCACCGTATTGGGACGCAGTCCGCCCAAGCCATGACACTGAATCAATGATTCGATACCGTCCGAGACGTATTGAGCACACGCGACCGCAGGAAACGCATCCAGTTCCTCGCGTTTGATGAAACCTCGCAGTTGTTTCTCGTATCGGTCCCGTCGCTCGGAAAGCTCCTCCAAGTCTCCAGTCACAACATGAGCCAGCGACAAAATTCCGTGACCCGACGTCAGCCAATGGCCGTAGATCGGGATGTGGGGACGCGTCCAACCGCTGCCACTAAGCGCCATCACGATCGGTCGCCAGTTCTTGGGGTGGTAAACTTCGTCCTCGAGCTTCAACAGTGCTTTGCGTGCCCGTTCAAAGATCACGCCGCTCTGCAAGTCACCCCAGCGAGCCTCGACCTCCTTGGACCGAATGAACCAATAAATCGCTCCGATGAACAACAATGACATGGTGGCCCATAATCCGTTGATCAAAAACATCACTCCGAAACACCCAATCATCCCCAACAACGACGTGATCCAGTGTGAATACTTGAACGTTGGTCGATAGCTAGGATTCTTTGTTACCGCTTCGTAGAATGTTGCCAGGTTCAAAAGGCCATACGTAATCATGAAGAACATCGTGATGATCGGAGCGATCGCGTTCAGATCGCCAAATACGATACAAACTTGAGCGATCACAAATGTCAGTACCGTGGCCCGGCGTGGTTCGTTGCTAAGACCGCTGCCCGAACCGAAAAACTTTAGCGACGTAAAAATCTCATCGCGTGCGAATGCTTGCAGAATCCGCGGAGCTCCCATCATGCTGCCCAGTGCCGATGACAACGTCGCGGCGAATACACCCGCGGTAATCAATATTGGCCAAACCGCGATGTCGCGGATCACCATATTGTTGCCGATCAATTCGGCCGCAGGCCGGGCACAACCAAGCAGCAGTGCTTGAGATACATAAATCAAACCAGTGATCAACACCGCCGCTAGCGTTCCGGTTGGGATCGACTTCGATGGGTTTGCTAAGTCACCGGACATATTCGCACCGGCCATGATGCCCGTCACTGCGGGAAAGAACAATGCAAACATCGTGAAGGTGCTCTCGCCTTCCAAAAACGAAGGCCGCATGTTGGCTTGCAAGTACTCAGGATTAAAGTCCGCTATGGCACCGGCATAAAATGAGCCAAGCGCAGCCGCTAGAATCGCAAGAATGAAGTATTGGACTTTGATCGTCCAACCGGCGCCAATGTAAACGCAGACGAACGTGATCAAATTCACGAGCGTTGAAATGCCCATCGCGTTGTCAGCCAGCGATGGGAAAGTGGCGGCGAGCGCTTCGGTGAAACCAATGATGTACATCGCCACCGAAATTGCTTGAGCAGCGAAAAACAAAACTCCAATCGCGCCGCCAAACTCAACTCCGAGCGAACGAGAAATCAAATAGTATGCACCACCGCCTTTGACTCGCGTGTTGCTAGCGATTGCGGACAGCGAAAGCGTCGTTAGCGTCGTAATGACCTTGGCCGCCAACACGATCATGATGGCCGTGAAGATACCTGACTGTCCAACCACTTGGCCGAACCGCAGAAACATGATGACGCCGAGGATCGTCAGCGTGCAGGGTGTGAACACACCCCCGAAGGTTCCAAATTTTGTGGAGGTGATTGGCTCGTGCTTAGAACCGCTGGACATGAAATGCATCCGTGCTGGATAGGTCCGATCGCGGACTGGGATCAAAAAAGAGATATCGGATGTCGCCGAGACGTTCGGCAATTCATCGGAGCTGACTGAAACGGTTCGCGAATGCTACGAAGACTTTGTGTCGTCCTATTACGGCAACACCAAGACGGGAATGTCTGACAATTTCGCCGCGACGTCGATGATCGTATCAAAACATCAACAGCGACCGCCTATGACGATACCGATACGCCAAGTTTCTCGCCAGCGTCAGCATTCCTATCACAAGGGAACTGGTTATCTTTTTGCGAATCGCCGCCCCGCAAAATTCGATGACCGAGCCGGGGAGCACGGATGTCTGGCGGAGGCATGGAAAGAACGGAAAGATGCCCAGCTTCGCCGGATACTAACGCCCCAGTGCGTAGCCGAATGCATCGGGCATCACCGATGGCCGAGCGATGAGCCTGATGAAGAAAAGGGAAGATGTCAGAAAAAAGACTTCCGACACAATGGCGAGGGTCTAGCCTATTTGCGCCCCGCATACTTCCGACAATGCGGACAACTTTGATTGCTGCCAAGCGAGACGCTCTGTTTGACGTCTTCCCAGATCGTCAGGCTAGGAACATAGATACGGTCACCAGGCAACAGTTGATAGTTGGTTGAAACGTCGCCGAGTTGCAAGATTTGGTGATAGCACACGGGCAAAATGACGCGAGGCTGTCCGTCAAGTTGCGGACGTGTCAGCACCACTTTGTGCGCGTTGGATCGATCGGAAAGACCGCCTGCGGCGATAATGGCATCAAGTACCGTTTCGCTGCCGACCAGCGGATACGAACTTGGTGCGTTGACCTCGCCCATGACATAAATCATTCCGGCTTCTTTATTGACCAGACGAACAGATAGCCCAAAATCGGCAGGCTCCGGCGAGATATCATCGCCATCGCGATGAGAAGCCAAGGCAATCCGAGTGTTGTGTTTTTCAATTTCACGAGACGCAACTCGGTGCTGAACCTGTTGCTGAATCTCCATCGTCGTCATGCCGGCAACTGAAAATTGCCCGTAGTCGCCAAGATCAATGGTGCCGTCTTGTTGCACCGTTTGATCGCTTTGAAACCGAACGGGTGAATTAAAGTCATTAGGCTCGATCACCAGCACGTCGCCTGCCTCGATCCGGTGCGGCGGCAACGCTTGTTTTGCCAACTCAGTAGGAATGCGCTTCGGATGCCCAACGCTTTGCCGGGCGGCGGTCACGTACGGCAACAAGACATGCGAACCCGCAGCAACCGGAAACCCCATCGACGCGGCTGTGCGACATCCCGACAACGCAGTCGGCAAAAGCGCCAGTAGAGACAGGAAGCACACCGATCTAAATTTGAGATATCGAACGCCTGAAAAACGTTCGGTTCCATTCTTATGATTCACGATAACTCCGTAGTTTGTCTTAAAAATTTTGCGAGGCTGATCAGCGTCGAGATTGATTGGCCTGCTTGACTTGGTCGCTCGCTCGTGCAACCGAGGAACCAAACTGGCTTTGGATGAAAAATCGCAGTGCATCCTGCGACAACTGGCGTCCAGGCTGCAATTGAATACTGGGACTGTTGGCGTTGCCACCGACATGAATATTGATCAAACGATTCTTCATCGCTTCGTTAGCCTGTACTAGCAGTTTGGCTGGTGCCGGCGCGGCAAGCATCAACGGCGAATCAGTGAGCGACATCAGCCCTTCGGTCGGGCTGTTTGAACCTGTCGCGGCTGTGACGTCAAAGTCCAAACGTCCATCGAGCGTTGCACTTCCGGTCATCGTCACCTGAACATTGCTTTGCGCGATGGCCATCGAATCGATCGCCACCAAGCCATTGCTAAGTCGCCCGCTGACGTGACCTTCGTTGTTCTGCAATCCTCCCTGCGTGGGCATGATCTGAATCATGCTGGGCAGCTGATCCAACACCGGCAGACTTAAGGAATCAACGTCCGACAACTGCAAATCGAAGCGTCCCGAAAAATCTTTCACGCTTCTCGCTCGTTTAGCCGCTATCGTCACTCGGCCATCAATCAACCCTGCGCCCGCTGACTTCCCTGCCAACAACTTGGATGTGTCGATCCGCCGGATATCAGCCTGCAGATTCATCGTCAGATTCCGTTGAAACAGTCCATCCGTGTTAAGGGCAATCGTTCCATCGCCAGCTTCGATGAATCCAGCACGGCAATCCCATCTAGCGGTTGCATTGCTAGTTGCAAACGACCAGTCCAACGGCAGTCGCGCCGAGTGAACCTTGACCCCTGCGATCGTCACATGATTCATCGAGACTGCCGCGCGTCCGGTAACCGTCCGGTTGATCCGGCCATCAACGCGAATGTTCGCCGTCCCTGAATAGTCTCGCGCAGCATTGCCTAGCGGCGCAGCCAGATAGCGAAGGTTGACTCGATTGATTCCGAATTGAAAATTACCTGTCGGCGACGCTGCCAATCGAACTTCACCCTTGCCACTCAGTTCTCCATCGGCAAACCGACCATCGATTGAATCCAGACGAACTCGATCGGAATGCAAAGTCGTTTTCGCGGTGATTCGTCGTGACAGGATCGCTCGATTCCAAGCTAAATCTCTCGCCGACACACTGACGCGGGCTAGCGCCCCCGAATGTCGATCCGAACTGTCACGGCGAATCGCGAACTCCACGCTGCCCTCAAGCGGCTGTAATTCACGACCGAGCTTCGCGGCACGGGTGACTTCGGCAATCGACACGCCGGTGCACTGAATGTCCGCGTCAATGGGCAGTTCTTCGATGCGACCGTCAGTGGACGCTAGGAATCGTTGCATTGCTTCAATCTGCAAACTTGAGTTGCCCCGAATCTGGCCAGACAAGATTCCGCCCTCAACCATTGCGGCAACAGCCCCCTCGGCCACTTCGAGCGAAACAGTCGACAGCTCGATTGGAATATCATCGACTCGCATGCCGACCGTTTGCAGCCAAGCGGTTCCTTTCAACGTTTGTAAATCACCAAGATTGGTAAATTGGCATCGACCTTCAAGTTGTCCATCGACCGGAATGGGCGAACCTGCGATCGCTGCCAAACGATTCGCTTGGATGTCTTGGAAATGAACGACCACTTCCGCGGCAGTCCAGTCAGCTTGATCTGCTTTGGCGGACACTCGGTATCGCCCACCAAGAAACTGATCAGACGAAGTATCGACTGTCAGTCCCCGTCGATTGAATGTCCAGCCCGACGTCACGTTTCCGATCTTGGCATTTCCATATCGAATCTGCTGAGCGTTCGCCTTGCCAGTAAATTCAAATTCATGGTCACTCGCCCTGACAAAAAATCGACCGTCAAGATCCGCGTCACCCGATAGCGGTAGCGGAGTGTTGGAATATCGTGACGCAATGCTTGCCAGGTCGCCAAGGCGAACAGAGCCAGCGTGGAACGTACCAGACAGCCCCTCGCTTCCTTCGATCATTCCCTTCGCCTGCAGCGTAACCAAATTGTTGCGCCATCGAATCGGAGTTGCCGGTAACGACATGAACCCTTGGCGAACCGTTGCCGTGATAGCAATCGCATCGAAACGTTCACCAGCCACCGTTAACTCGTTTGACACAGCTGTGGCATCAGCCGACCACGCCTTCAAGTCGGTTAAGTCGGCGATCGGAACGGACAGTCCCAGTCGTGCATCGATCGCGCCGCCTAGCCCCGTCGACTCGAATCCGGTCAACGCAGCGATGTTCTGCAACGGCGAGAACGAACCGCCGCCACTGACGCGAAGCGTCCCGTTAGCAAGGTCATCGGCTTCGGCCAAAAATGTAACGTTCGCAAGTGTTTGATCATTTCGGTCAGAGATTCGTCCGCCGAAAAGTTTTACACCCGCACGCGAATTGGACACTACGACGTCAAACCGAGTCGGATCGAGACTAAAGTCGCTGATCGCGACGTTGTCGAAGCGAACCGAACTGCTAGCAACGACATCTGCCACGGTAAACGGAATTCGAATCGGCGAATGAAACTCACCTGACATCGAAACCACGCCGTGTGGCTGAAACGGTTTTCCATCCGTCGTCTGCTCGATCGGAACCATCGCCAGATCAAGTCCGGCTGAATCGATTTTGCCATGAATGTTCCCGGCAAGTGTGCTCAATTCGACACCCTGCATCACAACATCCATCGCTGCAGAAAACACGGTGTCACCGATCGGCACATTGCCAATCTGCGCGCCGCTCACATGGCAATCCATTTGCCCATCCAGGCGAGTCTGGTTTCCATCCCAATGAACAGTCGCATTACCAACTAGCTGACTTGCCAGACGACAATCGAGATCAGAGACAAAACCCCCGATGATCTTGCCAAGTTCAGGATGTTGCGCGTCAAGCTTACAGTCGGCCGACAACGGAAAGTCGCGACAATCCGACGTCACACTTGCGTGTATCACGCCGCCTATGGGATTGCCAAAGATCGTCACGGCGACGCCTTCAACATCGCAGCGCGCCGCCATTTCGACTCGCGAATCTTGGCCATCGAATGCGTCGCTATGAATGCCCGATAAGACACAACGAACGTTTGCATCATGTTGCCACCAATCGGTCACGCCTGGCGGACAAGACAATTCGATTTTCGATGAAGCGGTTGCAACAACCGTGCCCGGTGTTTCGGTTTGCAATAAGTTTGCTAGGGATAGAGGCCACTCGGAACTATCGAGTCGAATGTTCCTGGTCACGACCTTCGTCGAGCCCATCAGCGTCGTCGCATCCACCTTGCTTGCAAACTCGGCAGCGCCACCAAGCAAGTTAGTGATCCTTCCAATTACGGCGATTTGGTCATTGATTTGATCCAGGTCCACTTCGAGACCTGAAACCAGGTATCGATCGACTCCCGTTTGTTCAATCACAAGCGACGCGTTTCGAACGGCAAGAGATCGCAATGGGATTTCAACCGGTTCATCACTCGGTGAAGATTCTGGAAATATCGGGAACGAAGAAACAATCGCTCCGTCGTGATCAACGCGAATGCGAACTTCGGCCTCGTCAACCCGAACCGAATCAAGCCAATAGCCACCGATCAGTCCGCTGAAAAGACTTGATTCAACGGTTAACCGTCCGACCGAGACCAAATCTCGATCATCGCCGCCTGCTTCGTCGACCGTGATCCCGCTAAGCTGAATCCAACCGACGCCCAGATAGACATCGCGAACATCGACCTTTGTCCGAGCCACTTTGGAACCGATCGAATTGATCGCCCAGCACGCCAGCGGATTACGAAACAGAACCACAACGACAACGCACAGCAATACCAGCCACGCCACTCGGCATAGTCTTGGATATCGAGGGCGCTTCGAAGTTACTTCGCGAGTCATCCGTGATCACAGCGAGGATGCGGGTTAAAAGTTCGACATCGGCGCCACTGTCGATAACCGACCGGACGGCAAGCATGGGTAATGGATATTGAGATCGCCGTTCTAGGCCACCTTGGAATGCGAATCGCAATCGCCGGGGTCGGATGTCACCAAGCGGAATTCAAGCGGCTTGGGCGATTGAATGTGCAAATCCCGCTGTGGGAACGCAATCACAATGTTGGCTTCCCGGAACATCGCGTCAATCTTCAACCGGACGCCCGTTTCAATCATCCGCATCTGGGTCAGATTCTTGGCTTGAACCCAGAAGTGAACTTGAAACACCAGTGCGTTGTCGCCGAAGTCATTAAACCAAACCATTGGCTTGGGCCGTTCCAACACACCGCTTTGCTCTGACGCCGCGCGAGCCAGCAATCGCAGCACGGCATCCAAGTCCGACCCGTACGCCACACCGATCGTGATCGACGTTCGTTGCCGATCGTCACGGCGAGTGAGATTGGTGACTTCGTTTTCCAGAAAGCTGCTGTTGGGAACGATGATATCTTGGTTGTCACCTGTTCGAATCTGAGTGCTTCTCGCTCCGATTTTCATAACGTTGCCGTGAGTGTCACCGATTTTGATCAGGTCACCGACCTTGATTGGACGTTCGGCCAAAAGAATTAGACCGCTGATGAAGTTGTTCAGAATGTTTTGGCTACCAAAACCGATTCCGATCGCGATCGCACCACCAAGGAACGTAAACACGGTCAACGGAACGTTGGCATAACGAAGTGCCGTCAACCCTAGCGTTACCAACAACGCGTAAAAGCTAAGCGACTCGATTGCATCGGCGGCCGCTTCATCAACACCCCACTTTGGAAGCCGACGCCCGAGCCACGCACTGATTCCGCGGGCAAGCAAAAACCCAAAAAACAACATCAAGACGCTGCTGCAGATCTTGCCGACGGTCAACGACGTTTGATCAATTTCGGTGAGTTCGTAATTCCAAATGTTCGTGGCTTGAGTCCAACTGTCTTCTGCGAGTTCTGCCAACGTGCGACTGGGCTCGCCATCAATCTGCGTCTTCAGTCGGTCCAGAGTTCGTTCGGAACTATCCAGCACCGACAAACTTCGGTTCAACATCTCTGATTGCTTATCGAACGCATCACGCTTCAACTGCAACCATCGTTTGACTTGCCCATTCTCGCTGCCAACCGCGTCGATTTTGGCATCCAAAGTTGATTGGCTAACTCGAAGTTCGTCGAGCTTGAATTGACGCGACCGGCGATCTTGGATGATTTGATCGATCTGTTGCTCGGTTTCATCGGCCCACTGGTTACGTTCTTTTCGCTGTGCCTTACCGGCGACGACAAGGAAACGTCGTTCCCACGCTTTTTTTAATACGGGAAGTCGCTGCAGACGAGGATTGATCAGGTCCAATTCCAATTGAATCGACATCTGCGAAATCTTTAGCGAGTCGACTTTTTCAATCAGTTCCGGACCCGCATTTGGAGTCGAATCGGCTTCCTGGCGAGCGGAAAGCCAGCGGCGTTCGGCAAACTGCAATTCGTTCTGCAGCCGAACGACCTGCTCCTTCAGTTTGACTTCAAGCAAATCGAGGTCATCAATTTTGTCATCCAGGTCACCCTTGGTGAACACAACGACGTCGCCGATAATCGCTACTTTCCGCTCGTCGATTTCGACATGCAATTTTGCAATAACCTGATTCGCTTCTTCGACAGAGAGCTGCTGCCGTTTCAGAACCAGCATTTCTTCGGCCAGCTTCTGCTCCAACTCGGCCAATTCAACAGTGTCGATCTTTGCTGTTCCCGCCTTCTCTTTCTCTCTTAACTGACGCAGTGTCTTGGCACGCTCATCCGCTGTTTGCTTGGCAGTATCTGCGGCACTACGCGCAGAAATTACCGATGCGTCTACCGATGCAAGTTTCGTTTTTGCATTGCGAACTGATTCTTTTAGTCCGTCAAGGAAGATGATCGAGTAGGGCGGTTGCTCGTCAAGAACGCCATCGGCCAACCGTGTGAGCGTCGACTTGAGCGCATCCACCTGAGCGGCATGGTCTTCGCTCGACGACGTTGCCGATTGCTGCTGGGCAATGACGACATCGATCTGTTTCAAAAGATCTACTCGACTCGCGTCAGCAGTAGGCAGTTTGGATGCTTCGCCGGTTTCCTCGGCTTCGAGCTTTTCTTGCATCATCGCAATTCGCAATTCAGCAGCAACCTCGACCTGCTTCTCTTCCAGAACCTCGGCGGCGGTTTCGGCAACAATCGACTCTTCGCCTGAAACCAACGCGATTGCGCCGCCGACGTTGTCAGACACATCAACGCTCTCGCCGACACGCTTGATATCGGTTTTGGCAGAATTTGATAGTGGCGAAAGATCTGGTTTCTGGGTGACAGCCTGCAATGATCCCGGGTGTCCTGACGGATCACTTTCATTCGCATGAACAGCTGCTTGGTCAACCGAGCCTGCATGAACAGCTAGCAAGATTGCACAAACCGCGAAAAATCGAGTTGTGATATCTGGATTCATATGCGTGCTTTCCAACGTCAGGATGTTGTTTCATGCAGGAATAAGCATTGTGCAGGCGTGCGGTCAAGGCCGCGAAAAACGCAAGTTCGAACACGAAGCGAGGCGGCAATGTTTCACAACTTGCAAGTTTTGATGAGGCGATGGATCCGAACCAGAGTTTCGAATCTGCAGACCGAGCTGATACCTTAGGTACAAACCGCTCAGATCGATTGCTACCTCAACAACAGAACATTTGGACGCAGCAGTCGCGAGCATTCCCCCAAAGGATCCGTGAAACTAGCAGATCGGACTTTTTTGCTGAAAATGCGTGACAGCAGCCCTTTCTGGAGATCGACCGGAAAGACTTTTCCCACCTAGGAAAGATGATTGCCGTGCTAAACGTCCTGGCGGATTTCGGCAGGGTTTCGAGTCCCCGCAAACCAACCTTGAAACGCCTCTCGAACCTGTTGATAGCCGTCGAGTTGGCTGTACTTTGCTTCCAAAGCTTCTGCCTGGCTTAGCAAATCGCTGGCCTCTGTCCAGCAATTCCTTTCAGCTTCGGCAAACGCGCGATCGGCAAACTCAGCCGCCTGGACCGCATCACGCTCGACTTCGCCCAACCACTGAACCGCTTGAAACCAACCAACGGACTCTTCCCCCCGAGTTGCCTTGGCCGCCAAAATCGCTTGACGACGGCGAATACCGGCAAGATCTAGCTTTTGGGGCCCAAAGCTGGTCTGCCACTCACAACCACGCCATTGATCTCGCGCAGCTTGAATTCGCTGCTTCATGGCTTCTCGATCAAACATGGAACTATTCAAACCCAAGTAAACCTCCCGCCTGATGCCAGAAGACTAGCGGCATTAGAATGTCTTTCCCTGCAACCAACTCGATTTTCTTACGCAATCCGCGTGCCATCGACAATTTACTGCCACTCGCAAATCCTTCCGCTCAACTCATTCCCCAGCGGCCCCTTGCAGCATTCACACGAAGTACCGGATCAGCCGTGGCCGAGCGACGACGAGCGGCACGCGCGAAAACTCGCCCAAGCAAGCTCGCACCAACTGGTCGAACGACAACTGATTGAACGACGGCGCCAGAGACTCGAATCGCTCGGTACTCTAGCCAGCGGAATCGTCCACGACTTGAACAATCTGCTGACGCCGATCCTGATGAGCAGCCGAATGCTTCAGCGAGAAGGTGCCAACGTTGACCGTGCCGCACTGCTAGAGACAATCACAAGCAGTGCTTCTCGTGGCGCCGACTTGGTTGGCCAACTACTTACGTTTGCACGTGGCGGCGAGGGACAACACGTTCCGTTGCAAGTCGAACTGATTATCCCCGAGGTAATTGCGATCCTACGCCATACTTTGTCTGGTACGGTTGACTTGAAAACAGACGTTGAAACTGGCTTGCCAACGATGATGGGCGACGAGACTGAAATTAGTCAGGTCGTGATGAACCTTGCCATCAATGCTCGTGACGCGATGATGGACGCGGGAACACTCTCTGTGCGAGCTCGGTCGATGATCTTAGATTCCGAGCGTTCGTTCTCGTATGTCACATTGCCCGCCGGACATTACCTGGCCATTGAAGTGTCGGATAGCGGCAGCGGCATCAAGCCCGAAGTTCGCGAACGTATGTTTGATCCATTCTTCACCACGAAGCCACGTGGCCAAGGGACGGGGCTCGGTCTGAGCACGAGCTTGGGAATCATCCGGTCTCATGGCGGCGCCATTGACGTTCAATCCACACTCGGCAAAGGCACCACCATCACCGTGCTATTCCCCGTCGCGAAATCAGATGACGATCTCACCAAAACGTAACGAAAAAGCAAATCCAGCCATGCAACCCAACGAAGGCACCCCGTCGCTTTTAGTCATTGATGACGATCCGCTGATCTTGCAGGTCATGAAGCTGTGCCTTCCCGAGCCCGACTACTGTGTCTATACCGCCGATAACGTGGCGACTGGGCAAGCGTTGTTCACCAAACATTCGCCGGATGCGGTTCTGCTTGACATCCAAATGCCACAGCAGTCGGGACTCGCTGCGCTGCATGAATTTCGCGAACTCGACCCGCGAGTTCCAGTAATCTTGATGACCGGCCACGGGACGGCGGAAACCGCCATTGGTGCCATGAGTGGCGGTGCGTTCGAGTACATCACCAAACCGTTCGAGCCCGATGAGATTTTGCCCCTGATCGACTCGGCGATCGAAACAAGTCGCATGGCCAGAATGCCCGCGGTTCTGCCTGGCGACGGCATCAGCAACCCGAACGGTCCCGGCGACGCTGGCGCAGGCGAACAGGTACTCGGCCAGTGCCCAGCCATGGTCGAAGTGTTCCGATCGATCGGCCGAGTCGCCTCGCGAGACGTTGCCGTTCTCGTCCTCGGTGATACCGGAACCGGCAAAGAAGTCGTCGCTCGCGCGATCTATCAACACAGCCTGCGGCATGACCAAGTCTTTCATGCGATTAACTGTGCCGCAATCCCCGAAAATCTGCTCGAAAGTGAACTATTCGGACATGAAAAAGGTGCCTTCACGGGCGCGGACCAACGCAGGATCGGCAAGTTCGAAATCTGCAACGGCGGCACACTGTTTCTCGACGAAATTGGTGACATGACTCCCCTGATGCAAACCAAAATGCTGCGAGTTCTACAGGAAAAGGAATTCGAGCGAGTCGGCGGTAGCAAACCGATCAAGACAAACGTGCGAGTCATCGCAGCGACCAACCGCGACTTAGACGCAGCAATGGCGGACGGCAGTTTCCGCAGCGATCTGTACTATCGGCTCAACGAATTTACGATCAGCTTGCCCGCGCTCCGTGATCGCGGCGACGACGTTCCGATGATGACCGAATTCTTCTTTAAGGCATTTGCCAAACAGCTAGGCAAGGACTATGTCTCAATTGCACCGGAAACAATGCAGCGTTTCACTTCGCACTCTTGGCCTGGCAATGTCCGCGAATTGCAAGGCGTAGTGAAGCAGACGCTGCTAAAAGCCAGCGGGCCAGTGATTGTTCCGGCTTTTCTGCCGATGGGCTTTGGCGAAACCAAGAGTATCAGCGGGCACCCTCAACGAAGCTGGGCAAGTGACCTAGAAACCGAAATACAATCTTTGCTGAGCGATGGAGCCCACAACTTGTCCGCGGAAATTCACGACCGAGTCGATCGCATTCTGCTAGCGCAAGTGCTAGCCACATCGGAAGGCAATATCAGTGCCGCGAGCATCCGATTGGGGCTAAGCCGTCCGACCCTGCGAAGCCGAATCAAGCAGCTTGGCGTGGACGCAAAGGGATCACCACCTCAGTAACCCAACTGAACGTGAATCAAAGGCATCATCCAAGACAATGCGACTGGCGCCTTGCCTTGGTTGGATGCGGCAACTTTTCCGAAAGCGAACTTCTTTAGAAAGAGCCTCAGACGCGACTACGAGTGCGGAGTCGCTTTGAGATCGTACAAGTCCGTTCGGCGATCTTTCCAGTTTGTGACACTGCCCCGTTCGCGGTGGCGACGAAGCAGTTCCAAGTCGACGTCGTGAATGATAATCGTTTCGATATTGGCGTTTGCTTCGGCACCGATTCCATTGCGAGGAAAGGAAACATCGCATGGCGTAAGAATAGCGGCCTGGGCATAGTGAATGTCCGCGTTTTCGACAAACGGCAAGTTACCGGTGCACCCCGCGATTGCAACGTAGACATCGTTTTCAATGCATCGCGCCGCAGCACATGTTCGTACGCGCAGGTAACCGTTGTGGGTATCGGTATTGAAAGGAACGAAGATTATGTCAGCCCCCTGTTCGGCCGCGATACGACCAAGCTCTGGAAACTCACTGTCGTAACAAACCTGAATCGAGACCTTACCGCAGTCCGTATCGAACACGTCCATCGACGGTCCACCTTCGACACCCCACCAGCTATGTTCGCTGGGTGTGATATGCAGTTTGTATTGCCGGTCGATGCCTCCATCACGATGGAACAGAAACGCGACGTTGTACAAGTGATCGTCTTCGACAACAAAATGCGAACCACCGATGATGTTGGTGTTGAACTTGACCGCCAAGTCGCCCATCAAGTCAAGAATCTGCGGAGTGTACTCAGCCAGTTTTCGCGCGGCTTGCCCTGGACGAAGTGCCGGAATGATCGACAACAATTGTGTCGAAAACAGCTCGGGGAACAAAACAAAGTCGCACTTGTAATCGCCCGCGACATCTGCAAAGTACCGAACCTGTGCCGCAAATTCATCAAAGTCTTTGATCGAACGCATTTGATATTGGACCGCACCGATACGAACCGGACGGACGGTTCGTCGAAAGCGACGTTTTGTTTCGGACGTGTAGTCAAGGTTGCGCCATTCCAAGAACGTCGCGTATCCACAGCTTTCGGTATCGGATGGCAAGTAATTACTTAGTAATCCCTGCAGCGTGAATCCATTGGCAATTTGAACGCTCAAGACCGGGTCGAAAATCGCTTTGTTGATGACACGGTCGACGTACTCGGTCGCCTTCAATGTTTCGGCGTGCTTGTGATAACCCGGAATGCGTCCGCCGATTACCATTTGCTCAACATTTCGGCTACGACACAATTCACGGCGAGCAGCGTACAAACGCCGAGAAAGCCGAAGACCACGAAACTCGGGATCGACCATGATTTCGATACCGTACAACGTGTCGCCGCGTGGGTTGTGGTTACGAATGTAGCCCGAATCAGAAATCTTCTTCCAATTGCACCACTCCATTTCGTCGTCGTAGTCCAGCATCACGCTGCTGCTGCTGGCAACAACTCGGCCGTCACACTCGACAACGATCTGGCCTTCGGGAAAGTGCTTGAGTTGACTTTCAAGTTGATCGTGGCCCCAAGGCTCCATTCCCGAGAAGCATTTGGTCGCCATCGCAATCAGCCCGTCAAAGTCTTCCCTCTGCATCGGACGCACGATCAATTCGCGTTCGAACTCGGAAACGTCAAAATTGGGTTCTGGTTGGTCGTCTGTAGATGACAACGAAACATGCAGCGGTTGATTAGGATCAGCCATGAAGATCTTCAGCGAAATGATTTACGATGGTGGAACAGGAACACGAATGCCAAGACTTTTTGGCAAAAGCACGTCACCCGGCAGTCTAGGCAACTTTCCCGACAAATGGCATGGATTGTCAAGCGGAACTTGCGTCATTACCTGCCGTTTATGATGCACATCCTGTGCCGAAGGAATACCGTGGCGGCAGAACGTACATCTACTTAGTCGATGCAGGCAAGCCCCGGCCGGGCCTAAAAAGACCATTGCAGAGACTGGAAAAATTCTTTCCAAGTCATCCAGTATTTCCGGGTGGGTTACGCGGTCGGCTGAGTGTATAGCCCCAGCGCGCGGCTCCGATTTCTAAGCGTCGGTCGGCTGACTCCCAACCGCTTGCTGGCCTGGCTAATGTTCCCGCTCGTTTGGGCCAACACATAGTCCAAGACCACTCGATCGACTCGCTCATGAACCTGTTCTAAGATCACTTGCGATTCGCCAGCGAATAACCGCCGAACCTCGTTGATCAGCCCCTGTTCCCATGGATCGAGCGCGAACGAATCTTGCTCGTTCGACACGGCTCGCGATTGGCCGGACGTACAGGAAACAGTCACGTCGTTTGAGAGTTGCATCGAGGAATGCCAAGGAAACGGGCTAGAGAACCGGCCAGTCAAAGGAATATTGCCAAAGCAGATTGCATAACAATCTCCGATGCGAATCTCGTGCCGTTCTTGTCGCGCCGCTTCCTACCACACCAACTTTTACAAGTGACGATCCACCTCGGTCACTGTCACCTCGTATTCGATGGTCGACTCTGCTCCGGTACCGATGTAACAACCCTCCGTGGCTGCCGCCCACTCGGCTTCGGGTCCAGCAGCCACTGCAATGTGTTGGTCCGAGACTGCAACACCACGACTAGGGTCGTACCCTCTCCATCCGCCACCCGGCAAATAAACCTCTGCCCAAGCATGCAGCTCGGACGTTCCAACCCGATTCGGTTCATAAATATAGCCGCTAACAAACCGAGCTGCGATTCCTTGCGAACGACACACATCCATAAACAGCACGGCCAAGTCACGACACGCTCCGCGCTTGGAAGCAAATGTTTCCGATGGCGATAAAGGCGATCCACCGTAGCGATTTTCAGAATTGAAATCCCGCGCAATCTGTTCTGTCACTTGCAACAGAAACGACTGCGTTTGGTTACCCGCGGACGCAGACACTTCCTTTGCCCACTCGCTAATCTGCGAGTCAGCCTTGTTACGGTGCAAATGCGCCGCCAATGCTTGCTCGACCGGTTCGTGGTATCGCGCAGGCAGGTTCGTCGTTCGTGCATCAAGCGAAAGAAAATCGAACGGATTCGTTCGCAGCGTTTCCACACGCGAATTTACCTCGATGCAAAATTCCAGGTAGACGCCACTGAAGGACGCCTGCAGCGCCGAGTTACCAAAGACATCTAGAATCGACGTCGAAGCAAGTGGCGTTGGCGTCAGAGTGCAGTTCCAATCCAGAAGCCGCTGCGAACCGTCACCGCGAGGCTGCAACCGAATCGTCAGCGGTTCAATGATCACTGGGCGATCATATCGGTACGTGATTCGGTGATGGATTTGAAATATCACGAGGCTGCTTTGTTTCCTGCTGAAACGGGCTTAAGAGCAAAGAATGTGTCAAACACCGCGCCGCCAACGAGGTTTAGATTCTCTTGAAAGGTATCCAAGTATTCGTGCAGTCCGCCTTCTAAGATCTCGCCAATGTCAGCAAAGTCCAGTTCGGATCGCAGTTGCCCAAGCTTCCGTTCAACCGGACTGGCATAGCTCGAACTCTCGCTGCCCGTGATCAGACGCAACGATCGCTCGGCACCCTTGACGCAAAAGCGTATCGAGCGAGAAAAGTGCTGATCCAAGATCAGAAACTCGACCACGCGATCGGGATGAATCGCTCGAAACCGCTTTCGGTACATTTCGAAGGCGCTGGCGGACTTCAACAGTGCTGACCACAGTAACGCGTCGTAGGGCGAGCCCACATGATCCGTTTTTGGCAACAACATGAAATACTTCACGTCCAAGATCCGGGCCGTCTTATCGGCACGTTCGATCGTTCGTCCGAGCCTCGCAAATTGCCACGGTTCGCCGTGCGACATGGTGGAATCCGCAATGCCTGTACACAGGTGACTGGCTTGCTTGATTTCAGCAAAAAACTTATGCGGTGAATCAATCTTGGTTTGCTTCGACGCATGCTGAACAAGCAAGTAAAAATGATTGATCTGTTCCCAAAGCTCGGACGAAATGGTATCCCGAACCGTTCGCGCATTCTCGCGTGCCTGCCATAAACACGACAGAATCGAATTTGGATTCTCACGATCAAACGTCAAAAACTTGACGACATTCTCTTCACTGAATTCATCATAGCGATCAGAAAATTCACTTTCATCACCCGTCGTCAAAATCATCGGTTTCCACTGAGCAGCCGATTCGTGTGGCAGATCCAACGCCAGCGTGAAGTTTACGTCGACAAATCGAGCGACGTTTTCAGCCCGTTCGACGTAGCGGGCCAGCCAATAGATAGCGTCTGCGGTACGACTAAGCATCCTTGGCACCCTGAGTTTGCGATTTCGAATTTGTTTTTTGAGTCTGCGATTGCGTTTGCGACTGCGAACTTGCACCCTGACTTTGCTCAGCCCTGCCGTCGCTAGGAGCGACGACCCACGTGTCCTTGCTGCCGCCACCTTGCGACGAATTAACGACCAAGGAACCTTTGCGAAGCGCAACGCGGGTCAAGCCACCTGGCATCACGAAAATGTCTTCGCCGTACAGAATGTAGGGACGCAGATCGACGTGCCGTCCTTCAAAATCATCGCCGACGATTGTAGGAGCACGCGATAGCCCCAAGGTCGGCTGGGCGATGAAATTGCGTGGACATTCGCGAATCTGGGCCGCGAATTCGGTTTGCTCTTTCTTGGTCGAATGTGGCCCGATTAGCATGCCGTAGCCGCCCGAAAGATTGACCGCTTTGACCACCAACTTGTCCAAGTTCTTCAATACAAAATCAAGCTGGTTTGGTTCCGAGCACAAGTACGTTTCGACATTGGGAAGAATCATGTCCTGATTCAGGTAATACTTGATGATCTGTGGAACGTAGGCATAAACCGCTTTGTCATCCGCGATCCCTGTCCCCGGTGCATTAGCAAGTGCGACATTTCCGCGGCGATAAACATCCATCAATCCGGGCACGCCCAAGCAAGAGTCTTCGCGAAAGACTTTTGGATCAATGAAGTCATCGTCGATACGGCGATAGATCACGTCGACTCGCTGAAAACCCTTCGTCGTCCGCATCTTCACAAAGCCATCTTGGATGACAAGATCGCTTCCCTCAACAAGCTCGACGCCCATCTGCTGGGCCAGATAGGCATGTTCAAAGTATGCCGAGTTGTACATGCCGGGCGTCAGCACCACGACGGTTGGTTCGGCGACTCCCCGCGGCGCAAGATACTGAAGTGCCGCCAATAAGCGATTTGGATAATCGTAAACCGGCTGAACGTGCATCGACTGAAACACGTTCGGGAACGTCCGCTTCAACACTTCACGATTCTGTAGGACATAGGAAACGCCCGAAGGACAGCGTAAGTTGTCTTCCAAGACCATCAGCTTGCCGGCTTGATCGCGAACCAAGTCGGTTCCTGTCACGTGGATCCAGATATCTCGCTGAGGCGTCAAGCCAACGCACTGCGGGCGAAACGAATCTGCAGAATTCAGCAACTCGCCCGGAATGATGCCGTCCTTGATGATGTTCTGGTCGTGATAGACGTCGTTGATGAACAGATTGAGCGCCTCGATTCGTTGCTTCAGCCCTCTTTCAATCTGCAACCAATCCCCGGGCTCGATCACACGAGGGACGATATCAAACGGGAAGATCTTTTCAGTGCCTTCGTCGCTACCGTAAACCGTGAAGGTGACGCCCATCTGCAAGAAAGCTGCTTCGGCCGCTTGTTGCCGTCGGTGCAGATCACCCGGCGGCAGGGATTCAATTTTGGCAATTAGAGGCTTTGCGGCCTCATGAGGAACGCCCGCCTTCTCGAACAACTCGTCGTAGAATCCGTCAGTCTGGTAGTCCGTGAACTTCATTGTTCGTTTCATCTCAAGAAAAATTTGCGCAGGACGAATCAAGGATCCTTTTCAACTGGAAAAAGTTTTTCCAGTGCGAAATGACGCCCCCAACCTCGACTGCGATTTTGATAGCACAATTTCTATCGCAAGCTTCCACAGCGTAACGGAATCCACCGCTAGCCGCAGACGAGCTGATCGCAACGCAGAAAGAATCGACGCGACGCTCGTCAACATTCTGAACGATGAACGCTCGCTTGCTGAACTCGTCACAGTTCTAGATGGCGCACTCAAAAGATGCGAGACGACGTCGCCGCAACCTCGCGCTAAATCACTTAACACATTCGGCAAACAACAATCTGTAAAACGCTATTTTCCGAACCAGAAAATTTCGTCATTGAACAATCGAAGACGAAAACCATGTCGCTTGCATGCGACTTTGCACCACCGACGCCCCCGTGAATCGGCAAATAGCTTTCCGGTTTCGGCAACTTCTTTCCAGATATCTGATGGGTCACCATTGAATTCAGCGTAATAATGCCGTATCGAAGGTTTCGGTACGAAAACTGCCCGTGAGCCGGTATTAGAAGTCAACACGACTCGAAGACAGCAAGGACCCAAAGTCCACGCGACGGATACGCATGAAACTCTCTTACGCCACACACGAATTTCTACACCTGCTTCGCGCATTGGTTCGCGAACCGTCCGTCGTTGGCGTGGAAGATGCTTTCTTTCGAGTCCTTCGCCGAGAACTGGAAGAGTACCCGGTCAAGATCACGCGGTACCACGGCTTGCTTGTCGTTGAAGGCGATGAACCCGAAAGCGTTTACTTGTCGGCTCACGTCGATCGACACGGCTTGTTGTGCACTGGGCCGCGTGAATTCCAGTACGCCGCGTTCATCGCCGGCAACCGAGGCGAGTTGAACGGCGACTCGATTTCAGAACAATTTATGGAACTGATCGCCGGACGGTTTCGCGGTCAACGTGTCCAGGCTCACACGCCGTATGCGGGATCGTACCTAGGGCAGGGCACCATCACCGAATCGTATGTTTGTCCGCGACGAAAAAATCTGATCTTTGAAATTGACGGTCTCGATTACCTACAACCCGCAACGCCAGTTTCTTTTGTCGATCGCCTGCAAGAAAAAGACGGCTACATTTCCGCTCAGCTCGATAACGTAATTTCGGTCGCGATGGTGATCGAACTGGTGCGCCGAGGATTCGCAGGAACGGCTTTCTTCTCGGCCGGCGAAGAATCCGGACGTAGCTGGCGATTCATCGCCGAATGGTTTCAACGTCACGATACAACAACCGACCAATTGATCGTGCTCGACACGAGCCCATTTCCGACAGTCGATGATTGCGACCAACAAGATGTGGTGCTCCGCCATGGCGATTCCAACGCATTGTTCGACCCAGCCGCGACCGAGCGACTTCGCAAGTCGTGCGATCGGTTAGCGATCACCTACTGCTTCAAAGATGATTACATCCAGGCGCTCAATCGAACCCGCGAAAAACAGAGCTCGATCGGACGCACCGAACTAGGGCGATTGATCGCCGCCACGTCGGGCCAAGTGTCCGGCACAACTCTGCAATTGCCGACATCGTCATACCACACTCAATTGGAAACCGCGTCGCTGATTAGCGTCGATGCGATGCTGCGACTGCTCTGTCATCGGTGCCAGCTTTGACGCACGAACTTGTCCTCGAAATTCAACCGCAGCCGACTCAAACGGCCTGTGGTCCAACCTGCTTGGCCGCTGTTTACGAATACTGGGATCGCCCCGTCGACCTGCACGAACTAGTTGGCAAGATCACCGAACTGGATACCGGCGGTACACTCGCAGTCGACTTGGCCTGCGACGCGCTCGAGCGTGGTTTCATGGCCGAGATCGTGACTTACAACCTGCAACTGTTCGACCCAACTTGGTTCGACGGCGAGGGAGAAATGAAATCCGCCGACGAGTTAGTTAAAAAGTTGTCTCGGCAACTTGGTGCGAAACAACATCGCACCGACATTGACGTCATGCGTTTGACGGCCGCGACGAATACTTACCTGCGATTCCTCCACCTCGGCGGCAAAGTACGCATGCAGCCGCTCGATGACTTACTGCTGGTATCGATGATGGCACGCGAAACCCCTGTCCTTTGCGGACTAAGCGCGACCTACTTGTACCAAGAGTCTCGCGAGAAACCATCCGGGGATTCAGACGATGAAGCGGGCGATCCAACCGGCCATTTCGTCGTGTTGCACGGATTTGATCCTATCAAACGAACAGTCTTGATCGCCGATCCGCTGCATCCGAACCCGATGGCACCGACCAATAAGTACATCGCTCCGCTATCGCGAGTTACGTCAGCAATTTTGTTAGGCATCGTGACATTTGATGCCAACCTGCTGACCATCACCCTCAAGGATTGAACCGAGCTTTATGAAAACGATTCTTGTTGCTGAATCCAATGACGACTGGATCGGCAACTTCGATGGTGTGGAAACCGTCGACCCTCGCGATTACCTCTCTTCTCCAGATGCCAAGTCGCGTGGACGCACTCGCGTCTACAACCTAAGTCGATCCTATGCCTACCAGAGCATGGGCTATTACGTTTCACTGTTGGCCGAAGCCCGTGGTGAACGCCCCATGCCAGACGTCACCACAATCCAAGACCTGTCTGGATCAGCCGCCGTCCGATTAATTCCTCAACATCTCGAAGAACTGATCGAAAGCTCGTTCAAAGGCCTTTCCAGCGATGAGTTCGTGCTGAGTGTCTATTTCGGCCAGAACCTGGCCAAGAAGTATGACCGCCTGGCCAAAGAACTGTTTAACCTATTTCAAGCACCGCTACTGCAATTCAAATTCACACGCCGCAGCAAATGGCGACTCCGACGCGCGTCAGCGGTCTCGCTGGGTAATGTCCCGGCACATCATCGAAAATTCGTCGCCGATGCAGCCAAGAAACACTTTGCTCGTGGTGTTTCCAGCCGTCCCAAACGCAAGTCAATGCGTTATGACATGGCGATTCTGCACAATCCGGCTGAAGGGGACTTGGCGCCATCCGACGAATCGGCGCTGAAAAAGATGGTCAAAGCCGCAGCCGCGGAAGGTATCAATGCCGAACTGATCACACGATCTGACTCAAACCGATTGCTTGAGTTCGATGCGCTGTTCATTCGTGAAACGACGGCTGTCAACCATCACACGTATCGTTTAGCACGCCGGGCCGAAGCGGCCGGAATGGTGGTGATCGACGATCCGATATCGATCCTTCGATGCACCAATAAGGTTTACTTGGCCGAACTGCTGACCCGTGCCAAAGTGCCGATCCCGCAGACCACAATCGTGCATCGTCGCAACGCAGATGAATTGGCCGAGACGCTTTCTTATCCGTGTGTGCTGAAACGGCCTGATAGCGCGTTTTCGCAGGGAGTGGTCAAAGCCGCCGACGCTGATGAATTGCAGGCGAGGCTGTCCGAATTTTTTGCTGATTCTGAGCTTGTAATCGCCCAGCAATACATGCGAACCGATTTTGATTGGCGGATCGGTGTGATGGACGGCCGGGCAATGTTCGCTTGCAAGTACCACATGGCGCGTGGTCACTGGCAGATCGCGAAGCATGGCACCGAATCGGAATCGAAACCTCAGTTCGGTAAAGCTGAGACGATCCCTGTGGAAACTGCACCGCGAAAAGCGGTCGCGACCGCCGTCAAAGCCGCCAATCTAATCGGTGCCGGTTTATATGGCGTCGATGTCAAAGAGGTCGACGGACAGTTTTACGTCATCGAAGTCAACGACAACCCAAACTTGGATTCCGGCGTCGAAGACGCCGTGCTGCGAGAAGAACTTTATCGCCGCATCATGGAATCGTTTGCCCGCCGAATTGAAGCCACCAAACAAACTTAACGATAAAGCTTTCCAATCATGACACTGAAATTGTTTGACGCCTTTGGCATTGAAATGGAATACATGCTGGTCGATCGCGACACGCTGGGCGTGCGCCCGGTCGCCGACTCGCTGTTAGCGATTCTGACAGGCGGAAACATGGCCAGCGACTACGAGGCAGGTCCAATCACATGGTCCAACGAACTTGCGCTGCACATCATCGAGCTCAAAACAACGCTGCCAGTAACTAAGATTGGGTCGCTGCCATCGCAGTTTGAAACCGCCATTCGCAAACTTCGCCCCGCGATGGATCGATTAAATATTCGATTGCTGCCCACCGCCATGCACCCGTGGATGAACCCCGCGGTCGAAACCATCCTGTGGCCGCATGAAAACCATGAAATCTATCGGACCTATGATCGCATCTTCAATTGCAAGTCGCACGGTTGGGCCAACGTTCAAAGCGTTCACTTGAACCTGCCTTTTGATGGCGACGATGAGTTTGCTCGTTTGCATGCGGCTGTTCGTTTAGTTCTGCCGATCCTACCAGCCCTGACCGCCAGTTCGCCAATCGTCGACGGGCAATACACTGGCAAGGCAGATTCTCGGATGCAGCACTACGCCGACCATTGTAAAGCGATGCCGTCGCTGACCGGGCGTCTTGTTCCCGAGCCGTTGTTTGACGAGGCCAGCTATCGGAGTGAAGTGTTTGACAAGATCGCCAAAGATGTACGGCCACACGATCCACAGGGCGTGCTCGAGGTCGACTTTCTAAACTCGCGCGGAGCGATCGCGAGATTTGACCGTGGTTCGATCGAACTTCGCGTCATGGACGTGCAAGAGTATCCCGGTGCAGACGTGTCCATTTGCGCCGCCGCGATCGCAGTCATCAAATCGTTAGTAGCCCAGCAATGGTCGACGACCGAACTGCAGAAAACAGCTTCGACAGATTCGCTACGAGCAATCCTGGATCAAGTCACCGTCAGCGCGGAAAATGCCTTGATCGACAATGCAGATTTCCTGGCTATGTTTGACATTCAAAAATCGTCGTGTACCGCGAGACAGCTTTGGGGTGTCCTGCTTGAACGAGTGCGACGCGATGACACGGCGCTTGCAAATCTGTACGCACCGATCGAAATCATCATGGAACAGGGAACACTCGCGACCCGGATTCGCACCTCTCTTGGCGAAAACTTCGACCACGAAGAACTCCACAACGTGTATGACCAGATCGCCGACTGCTTGGATACTTGGGAACCGTTCCAGCCATGACTAGCCCAGAATGGTTGATCACGTGCGAACACGGCGGCAACCTGGTGCCCAAGCCTTTTCAATCGCACTTCGCGACACCCGGTGCGGCCAGAGCCCTCAACAGTCACCGCGGCTATGACCCCGGTGCACTGGAAGCGGCGACGCAGTTCGCAAAAGCTCAAGTTGCGGAACTAATCTCATCAGAAACCACTCGGTTGCTTGTCGACCTAAACCGATCACAAGACAATCCGGGCCTGTATTCCCCGTTCACATCTAATCTTTCCGCTAGCCAGCGAGCCACGTTGCTGGACGACTGGTACTACCCCTACCGCAAACAAGTAGAAGGCGAACTTCGCAGTCGAATTCAATCCGCCGGCTGTGTCGTCCATCTGTCCATTCATACGTTCACGCCACGTTTCAAAGGAACATGGCGTCCCATCGATGTTGGTTTTCTTTTCGATCCTGTGCGAGCCGGTGAAGCAGCTTTTTGCCAAGCTTGGCTTAGCGACGTGAAAAGAAAGCATCCGCGCGTTCGAGCGGTCGCCAACCAACCTTACGCCGGAACTGACGACGGATTCACAACTGCCCTACGCCAAAAGTTCGCAGACTCAAATTACCTTGGCATCGAAGTCGAGATCAGCCACCGGTTTTGGAAGCGATCGCCGCAAAGCCAAAAGAACATAGTCCGAGCATTGTTAGAAACGATTCCGCCACATTGACAAACACCTTGTTGCGGAAGCTCGCGGTCACAATCACCTAGCTTGGATTGGCTTCCTTGGGTTGGTGCGGTGCGAACATTCCATACATCACCGGCAAGACCAGCAAGTTCACGATCGTCGCACCGAACAGACCACAGAGAATCACCAGGGCCATCGGATACTCAATTTCTTGACCGGGAAGCTCGCCGGTGTAGATCAGCGGAACGAGCGCTAGCCCGGTTGTCAGCGCAGTCATCAGAATCGGCGCCAGGCGTTCTTCAGCCCCGCGCAGAATCAACTCCATTGCCGTGATCGTCGGCTCTTCTTCGGCGAGGTGCCGATAATGACTGATCAACATGATCGCATTGCGTGCTGCAATACCAAGCACCGTCACAAATCCAACGAGCGAGCCTAATGAGATGATGCCGCCACCAGCGAAAACACCTAGCAAGCCACTGGCCAACGCGAGTGGCAAGGCGAGCAGGATCAACAGCACCAATCGCCAGCTTTCAAAGTCGATGTACAGAATGATCGTGATCGCCAAGATCGAACCGAGCGACAGTAAAAGTAAACGTTGGCGAGATGCCTTGGCTTCCGCATATTCGCCCAGGAACTCGGGGTGATAGCCAGTCTTAAATTTCACGTTCGCAAGAACTGCGGCTTCGATTTCAGTCGCGACCGACGCCAAATCGCGGCCTTCGACGTTGCAGGTCACGTCAAGACGACGCGAGGCTCCTTCACGCTGGATAACGTTCGGAGCCGGAACGACGGTCAGACTGGCGACACTTGAAAGCGGTACCTGCGCACCCGAGGGCGTATCGATCATCAGATCGCCCAATGTGGCCAAGTCGGTGCGCAATTTGGCTTCGCCGCGAACAACGACAGGAAAGATCGCTTGGTCACGATACATTTCGCCAAATTGCGTTCCATTGACCAGCGTCGTGACGTTATTCATCAACATCCCAGGCGTCAAACCAAACTGTGACGCCGCCTCGACTTTCATGTCGATTGCAATTTGCGGCACAAGAACTTGCGGTTCGACTTTCAAGGTAGCCACACCTTCGATTGGCTTAATGACCGATTCAATTTCCTTAGCGGTTGCACGAAGTTGATCTAAATCGGGCCCATAAATGCGAACGACGATCGAAGCACTCGTACCGGTCAGGACTTCTTTGATTCGCTCGGTCAGATACGTTAACAAGTCGCGATACAAACCTGGATAACCGTCGACGATCTCTTGGACTTCGGCAACCGTCGCATCGTAGTCCTTGGTATCATCGATGCTGATCCAGAGTTCGGTGAAGTTCGGTCCGACAACTTCGTCCGCAACGGTTGCACGTCCGATGTGCGATCCAAAGTTACGGACGCCGTCGACCGCCATCAATTCGTCGCTGGCCCGGATCGTGATGCGGTTCATCGCGTCGATTCCAATACCAGGTTTTTCGACCCAGTGCATCAGGAAGTCGGTTTCACGAAATTTCGGCATCAACCGTTCGCCGAGCATTGGAATCGTCGAAACCAAACAGCCAAACAGAACCAAGGTGACAGCGATGGTGCCCCATTTGAGCCGCAGCGATAAGCCCAAAACCGTACGGTAGATTCGTTTGAACAAACGAACCAGTAGCCCATCGATGCTGCGACGTTCAGCCGACTTGGGCAACAGAATCAACGACATTGCGGGCGTCACTGTCAATGCAACGAACAGCGACGCAAGGATGGCCAAGATGTAAGCAGCGGCCAACGGCCTGAAGAACGCCCCGGCAAGGCCAGTAAGAAAGAACACGGGCAGAAACGCAAGAACGACAATCACTGTCGCATAGACGACGGCGCTTCGAACCTCCATCGACGCTTCCAACACGACCGCGAAATTGCTTCGTGGCTGCTTCAGCTTCGCGTTCAAACGCAGTCGCCGCATGATGTTCTCAACGTCGATGATCGCGTCGTCGACGACTTCACCTAGTGCAATCACCAATCCGGCTAAGACCATCGTGTTGACGGTGCCGCCGCGATAGTAAAGCACCATCACAGCCGCCAGCAGCGAAAGCGGGATCGCGGTGGCACTGATGACCGCACATCGCCAATCAAACAGAAACAGCAACAGCACGATCACCACCAACACACAGCCAACCAACATCGAATGGCCGAGGTTCGCCAGGGCTCGTTCGATGAACGTTGCCGGACGAAACACCGTCGTGTCATATTCAACTTCGCCCATCGCAGGCTTCAGCTCGGCCATCGCCTTCTCGACATTGCGAGTCACGTCGAGCGTGTTGGCCCACGGTTGCTTTTCCACAATCAGCAGCAAGCCCAGCCGACTGTTGATGATTGCATCGCCAATCGGGGGCGCGTAATCGTAGGTAACCTCCGCGACGTCTTTCAATCGCAGCGGTGCCGAGACGACGGCGGGCCCTGTGGCGGCCGCCGAGGGAGCACGAAAACCGACAACAATCTCGCCGAGTTGCTCGGGCGTATACACAGCTGGTACGTGACGAAGAGCCAGACGTTGATTGGCGGTGTCGACAAATCCACCCGCGCCGACCGCCGTCGCATCGCGAACCGTTTGCAAGATCGCGTCCAGGGTCAGACTGTTTGCACGAAGCCGATCAGGATCGACGACCACTTGCAATTGCGGTTCCTTCTCGCCCCATACCGCAATGTTGGCCACGCCTGCGATCGACATCAATCGCGGACGAATGGTCCACTTCGTTAGCACCGTCATTTCCATTTGCGACTGTGTGTTGGACCAAAGCCCGATCTTCAAACAGCGGCTAAGTGACGATAGCGGCGGCAAGATCACCGGCGGTCTGGCGACCATCGGCAGCGTCCTTGCAGCCAGCGCGAGACGCTCCTGCACCAATTGCCGTGCGGTAAGCAGATCCGTACCCGGTTCAAAGATCAATCGCACACTCGACAGCCCCAGCACGGACTTGGATCGCACGGTCTGAACAAAGGGAATGCCGTTGACCGCGTTCTCGATCGGAACCGTGATCAGACTCTCGACGTCCTCGGTTGAGATCCCGGGCGCTTCGGTTTGGATTTCCACAAGTGGCGGAGCGAACTCGGGAAATACGTCAAGCGGCACCGAGTCAGACGTGCGAACGCCAACAATGACAAGCGCGACGGCGAGAACGAGTACGAGCAATCGAAATTGCAATGATGTCTTGATGAGCCAGTTCACTTACCGGCTCCGAATTCGGTACCGAACAACTCGGCGGCACCGTCGACCACGACTTTTGTTCCCACCGGCGGGCCCGACGCCAACACGGCTTCGTCACCGTCGACGAACCGGACACTGACTCGGCTGCGGGTGTACTGTCGATCGCCGGTCATCGCGTAAACCCAGGCGTTGCCGTAGATATCGAACAAGATCGAACCATTGGGAACGATCAAAGATGACTCGGCCTTTGATGTCGGCAATTCAACACCGACTCGTTGACCGGGACGCAGCCCCAGTTGGCGGTTGTCGACTTCATAATACAGATCGGCGGACGAAGTCATCGCATCCGCTGTCGGCGGAGCGGAAATCGGATTCGCGATCGCGGATTGAGAAAGTGCGTCACCGGACAGCGAGACAAGATTGGCGGGTTGTTCGACTTGAATACTTGAAAGCATGTCCACAAATACCGGAACACGAATCCAAATCTTGTCCATACTGACGACTTCAAACATTACCGCGCCGCTGGCAACGGTTTGCCCTTCGCTGACTTCGATACGATTGACCAATCCGCTAATCGGCGTCGTCATCGGTAGTACCGAGGCTTCGCCTTCGGGATTCTTGACGTCTAGCATCGTTAGCAATTCGATCAGTTGCTTTTCACGTTCCTCGGCGGCAGCGAGATTTGATTTCGCAATGTTCAGCGCCGCTTCGGCATCGTCAACGGCGCGACGGGCACCGGCACGGTCGGCAAACAATTTCGTGGCTCGATCGAAAGCAATCTGGGCACCTTCGACTTCCGCCTTGCCGCGGTCCACATCACCGGCCGCAACGGTTTGCGCGGCCATCATGTTGGCTTGGGCTGCAACAAGCTGGACTCGTTCGGCGGGCGTCGGAACGTCACGCTCGGCCGACAGAAGCGGTTTTAGCGAAAACAGCGGTTGGTTCGCGATCACCTTCGTCCCTGGTACCGGCAATGAAACACGGCCTACACGTGTCACAACACCAGCCAAAGGAGCTGAGACGATGATCGTACTTCCCGACGGGATAACCGCTTGCCCACCGAGCGACCGTCGCTGCGTGACTTCTTGCTCGACAACAGTTGCCGTTGTGATTCCCAGTCGCGAATTGGCATCGTCCGTCAACGTGATTCTGGCCAAATCCGTTTCAACCGGAAGCTTCTCGACCTTGGCCGGGCTGACGGATTCCTTTTTCGACGATTTGTCCGTCTTCGTGCCGCAGCCGACCAGCGAAGAAATCAGCAGGATCAGCGTGGTCGTCGGTTTGATGGATTTCAACAACGATTAACCTCGGGGAAATCGCGGCAAACACGAGCACAACCAACGTGGGCCGCAATACGTTACTAAAAGCATAGTTGCAAACCACTGTATTGGAATCCGACTCGCAGCTTGCGATCGCATTCTAATCGCGTTAGTCGTGCTTAGGATTCGTCGAACTCTTGCACGACGACCTGTTCTAGCTCAAATTCGGACGCAGCCAGAATCTGCTCGACATTCACCCCACCCGCTTCCAAGTGGCACCCCACCGCTCGCTCAAGCTCGGCCAAAGCCCGCGAGTAGGCTGCTTTCTGGTCCAGTATCCGGGCTCGCGTGTCTAGATACTGAGTCGTCGTCTGCAGTACCAGCAAGTAGTCGGTGCCGCCATCGGCAAAGCCTTTCTGGGCAATCGTCAAAGCTTCGGCCAGCACGGGGGCCACTTCCTGTTCGAGGATGCGCAGATTCTCGCTGGCTTGCCGCATCTGCCGAACCGCCGTTCGCACATCGGCGACGATCTGGTCATGAATCGCATCACGAGCGTGCATCGCTGCGTTGACTTCCCAGTCCGCGCGAAGCACACCACCTTGGTTCCGATTGAAGATCGGAATGTCGAATCTCATCCCGCCACCGGTGCGTCCGCCCGGATTGCTGCGAACATCTAACACACCGTCCATTCGCAGAAATAGCCAGCGTGACAATCGCGATCGCTGCGACGCGGCTGCTACCGCCCACTTTGCCGACGCATAGTCTGGTCGACATGCCAGTGCTTGCGCGATCAATGTCGCTTCGTCGAGCATCGGCATCGCAGGCGACTGGATCGGCAATGGGACCAACGGAGTATCAAGGTTTGTCAGACCAATCCGAGACGCAAGTCTCGCTTCCGCAATTGCGACCACGTTCTGCTGCACACCGCTGGCGGCGGTTGCGTTTAGACGATCGACCTTCGCAGAAATCGTTTCGAGTTCGCTAATGTCACCTTCTTCAAGACGCTTCCGAGTCAAATCCGCAATACTCTCACGAATCTGCAACGCTTCATTCGCTAAGGAAGCCTGTTGACTGGCGACGGCAAAGTCTGCGTACGCGACGCGGACGTTGCGAGCCAGATCGAGTCCATTCTGGACAAGCTGTTCACCAACTCGGCGGTATTCGCGGTTGGCAATCTTGACGCGAGTCGGACGCAGGAGATACGACTCGATCGGTGCAAACAGTGTGTACTGACCTTCTTTCGATCCCGTCGGAAAGTAGACCAAGAACTGTGGGTTCGCTATCAAGTTTGCCTGCACAGCATCACCCTGTGCCATCCCGAATTGCGCAAGTGTGGCTTGGAAGGCCGAGTTATTGACGAGCGCCGTTTGCACGGCTTCGTCCTCGCTAAGTCCGTCCTCCAACACGACGCCAGCGGGAACTACTTCGCGGCAAGGCTCGACTCGCTCGTGCTGTGACTCCGTTCGCCAACTTACTTCGCGAGATACAAAATTCGGATCGCAACAAGGCTGCGGTGATTTGCAACCAACCGTCGCGGCCGTCACAACCGTTACAGCCAACATTGTTTTGATCGCATCACGTTTCAGTATCGCCATCGATGGCCTCGCAATTCGTGGTCAGTCGGTCGGATCAGCCGTTAGCGTCCGAGTCTTGGTGACTTTGGTTGCAACTGGCATCTCCCCAACTTCCAAATCGACCAACGCCAACGATACATTTAGTAGCACAGTACCTGCCTGATCGATCCCAACAATCGGAACGACCGGCTAGTGGGCCAGCCTGTGACCAAGCCGACGGTCAACAAAGCAGAACTACACCGGATAACACGGTATCCACAACCAACCCGAGTGGCTGTTTGGTCGCCCTAGGTGTGGACCGACAACGGTTTAGCAATGCTGCGATGTCGACATTTCTCAAACGCAAAGTAACTTGGAATCGAACTGCAGAACAGCAATCCGTTGTGGAAACGATCTGTCGACTGCCGACATAAGGCTGTAAAAGACCTGATCAAGACCATTTGTTCTTGTCACACCTATGTCGCCGAGACTTTCAGCTAACCACGAATCCCAAAACACTTTCGCTTTGATGGACCGCTCCCTCGCTGCCCCTGCACTCGCCGCGTCTGAAAGGTTCGCTGATCTTCCTTCGCGGGCCAACGATCCGAACCTATCACGCAGCATGGGCGACGCGGCGTGCTTTGGCGGCATGGTCGGCTGCGGCGAAACTTACTTTTCCGCCTTTGCATTGGCAGTTGGTTTGGGTGAAACCGCAGCCGGTTTGGTCGCCAGCATTCCGTTACTAGTCGGCGGCGTTCTGCAATTGGGATCACCGTACGCGATCAAACGAATCGGCGGCTATCGGCGATGGATCGTCTTGGGCGCCTCGTTACAGGCACTCGCGTTCCTGCCATTGGCGTTGGCAGCTTGGAACGAAACCCTGACCCTGCCGATGATGTTGATCATTGCTTCGGTGTACTGGGCCGCCGGTTTGTCGACCGGCCCAGCGTGGAACACTTGGATGGAACAAATTGTTCCGTCGCAACACCGCGCAAGATTCTTTTCCAAACGATCTCGACTTCAGCAAACTTGCACGTTCGTGTCCCTGATGATCGCTGGCTTGATCTTGCACTGGACGTCTAAGAATGGAATCGCACTGATCGGATTTGCGGGTCTGTTCTGCGCAGCCGCCGGATTCCGACTGGTTTCGGCTGGTTTCTTACACCGAACACGCGAGCCAAAAACGAAAAACCAGCCGATCGAAAGCACGACAAAACCTGTGGCTGATCTCGGTCAGATCGCAAGCACCGATACTCGTCCTGCGATGCGATTGCTGGCCTACTTGGTTGCGATGCAAGTCTTTATCCAATTGAGCGGCCCCTACTTTGTCCCCTACATGCTGGGCCAACTGGAGTTCGGATATGGCGTCTACGTTAGTTTGGTCGCCATCGCCTTTCTCAGCAAAGTTATCTCGCTCAACTTTTGGGGTCGCATTGCCGAACGGTCAGGCGCATCGAAGGTACTGTGGTTTGGTGGAATAGGTTTGGTCCCCCTGGCATCGCTGTGGATCCTGTCGACCAACCTGTACTGGCTTGCACTGATCCAAATTCTCAGCGGCATCGCATGGGCAGCCTACGAACTCGGGTTCTTCCTGATGTTCTTTGAAACCATGCCGGCCAACCAGCGAACGCGACTGCTGACCTACTACAACTTCGCCAACACGCTAGCGGTTTGCACGGGCGCCCTGACCGGCGCCGCGATCCTGGCAACGCTGGGCTGCGAGTCGCGAACGTACTACTATCTGTTCGGAATCTCATCGACTGGCCGCATGCTCTGCCTAGGATTGTTGGCGGGCGTCGTGCTACCGAAAGGATCACTCAAGACCATCCGGATGAGAATCCTGTCTGTCCGCCTGGGCGCCGGCAGCGTCACTGCGCCGATTACCGCCAGCGCTGAAGAAAACTGAAAGAGAATTTCACTCGGTCGCCTTCACAGTTACGTTGTCAATGAAGACTTCTGCATTGGTTGCGTTACCGAACAAACCGGGGCTGCCAATCAGATTTGCGGCTTCGTCCGTCGCAGTTACTGTCCACTCATCGGGCTCTTTTTCGTCGCGCGGCCAGACCTTGCCCTTTAAAACTGCGACGCCGTCTTCAACCGACGCCGAGAATTTCAACGTGTACCAAACACCTGCTTGCCACGTGACAGGAACACTCTTTGCCATTCGCAGTTGTGCGGCCCAGGTTCTGATCTGCAATTGTTGGGACTCACCCATCAGATCCAACGTGTAACGCTGACCGATCACGCCCATGTCTGGCAGCTTGCTGGTTCCCGATTGAGCCTTGACGTCTGCTGTTACTGTGTAGTCGTGCAAGTCAGTCGGACCGAACCAAGTTTGGCTACGGGTTCCTTTGGGGATCGTGGAGATCTTCACGATCATGGGTTCGCCATCAACTTTGCGGTACTCGTGACGATAGCGAGCGCCGATCCAAGTCACGGGAACCTCGCCAGGGGTGAAATCAAATTGCCACGGAAGCACTGGTATGACGCGAACACGAGCGGTTCCGACAGCGTCTCCCAGACGAACGTTTACCGTTGCCGCAACATGCGCGGAATCGGCATTCGGCACAAACACGCCTGACGATCCCACCGTTGCTCGGCCCGTGGTTTCAAACGCGACGTCGCCCATCTGAACCGCAACCGGTTCGCCGATGGCGTTGAAAGCGTTTACGGTAAATGCCAGTTCCTGGCCCGGATGCACAATCGCTTCGGCTGGGACAAGTTGCAACTGCGTGATCGTTCGCGACGCGTCAGACGCTGCCGATGGTTCCGACTTCGACGAACTCGATGGCGAGCGAACAGCCTCCGCCGATTTCGCGTCACCAGAACTTTCACCAGTCGCCAAACAGAACAGTCCACCGGTAGTCGGCAGGTAAACGCGGCCGTCGGCAGCGATCATCGAACCGCCCACGTCGTGTCCTTTGGGCAAACGCACCTTGAAGTCCGAATCCAATCCCGTGTCCGTTGGGCGAAGAATGTGAATGATACCGCTGGCCGTTGCAGCGTAAATTTTGCCATCCGCATAGAGCAAGCTGCCACGCATGGCGGTTCCGAGTTTCAAGGGCTTGCCGACTTCTTCACCGTTTGCCGAATCGAGCACGTGCAAACGCGACGAATCTTCGACTACGTACAAACGATCGCCGATCAGCAGCGGCGAACTCTTGCCAACGGTCAGCGATTCAGTCCGCCAAACTTCGGCCGCACCTGAACCATCGCCCGCTGCGACTGCGTCGATACGGACTACCGCGCCCATCTCGGTTCCTTCCGGGTTTTCTTCACCGTGAGCCGCATAAACTTGGCCCGCATCGTCAACGACCGCCGACGTGTTGATACCACGACGTGACAGCCTGTGATTCCAAAGAATCTTTCCGGTGCGTGGCTGGATTCCATAGACATCACCGTCACCACTGCCCGCCACCATGACATCTTGCCCATTGATTTTTCGGACCACTGGCGTGCTGTAAGTCGTATCCTCGGGTAGCGGCCGGGTTCCGGTCAACCAAACGAGTTTGCCGTCGGACTTGTCAAAGGCAAGAAAACGATGTCCTGGACGGGCCGTTTCGTCCCAGCCCGTGGTAACGCCACTGATAACGACTAAGTTTTCGTACACAATTGGCGTGTTGGTACGACCGCCGTACGTGCTAAGCATGCCGAATTCTTCACTCAACGATCGAGACCAAACCGTCTTACCGGTTTCGCCGTCAATGCACTGAAACAAACAACACGCACCAAGCGTATAGATGCGGTTCATTTCCGCATCACCACAGACGTTCGACCAACCAACACGCTCGGCGGGCAGGTCGGACAGGAAGACGTTGTACACGTTTTCCCACAGCAGTTCTCCTGTCACGGCATCCAGCGCAATCACTCGTTCGGCATCCATGTTCGTGTCCGGCTGGTCACGAACGATCGTGAACAAACGTCCGTTCATCACGATTGGGGTGCTAATGCCGGCCGCTACCTCGCTCTTCCACAAAACGTTGCTGCCTTCGCCACCCTTGGGATCAAATGCGTCAACTAAGCCTTTCTCCATGGAAATGCTGTCTTGATTCGGGCCACGCCACTGCGGCCAATCGCCAGAATAGAGGTTGCCCGTGAGGCAGGTGATGCATGCGATTGCAAAGCAGTGACGTCGAAGCATGTTCGGAAGTGGTAGGCTATAAGGTGGAAGGGAACCGCCGGAAAAACAACGCTCTTGCGGATGCATTGCAACACAGCGCAGTCACTCTGGCAAGAATCTGTCGGCGGATTTCAAGTTCTCAGAAAGGCACTTTCCGTACCAAAGTCGACGGAGCTTCACCGACCGCGACGAAGTCATGCCAGGCACCTAGCACGGACGGCCAACGCCGATGCAATCCCACCGATACGCGAGCATCTCGCCGCAAAGAAAAGCGATTGTCCACACTGTAAGTTTGCCTAGACGGTCTAAAAACAAGAAGATGCTTTCCAGGCGGCGGAAGAAATTTTTCCACCGCGTTCCCCGCATCATTCGCAACGCAAGTCAAAAGCCGCCAGGAACTGGATCTTTTAAATGGCATTTTGGACGCCAGGGAATCCAAGATTCAGCGAGTTGCATTACGCGACTTGTTCGGACTTTCGCGTATCAAGTAAGAACAGTACTGGAACCATCACAAGCGACACAGCGGCCATCGAATACATCGCGGCGGAGTACCCCGTCGCAGCGATGATCAAACCCGACGCGTAGCTAGACCATGATTCACATCCATTGGTGGATCCCATGAAGGTGCTAAACTGTGTCGCAGCGATTTTTGGTTCAGTCAGATCCATGAACAAAGCATACGACGACGCGGTGAAAATGCCGATTCCCAGAGCCGCGATCGACAGTATTGGAAACGCGTAAGTCTCCGCCTGCAGCCCCGAAAACTGGTCCGCAAGCCCCAACGCAACCACAGACGTGGACAACAGCACCAAGGCTCCGCCGACGGTCTTCTTAACGCCACCGCGATCGGTCAGCCATCCGCCTAACAGCGAACCGACGATCATCATGCCAATCATGGGGATCATCGAAAACCAACCAATCGTATCTTGCGATACTCCGCGGTCGATTAAAAAAGGACCGTAGAAAACTTCCAAAGATTTGAACGCCGCGCCACCGACGCCGCCGAACAGCAGGCCAAGCCAAGTGTTGCGCCGCGATAGCATCGTTTTGATCGACTGACCAATCTCTCGCAAACGGAATGATCGGTCGCCATCGGTGCTGACCAGCACTTGCTGTGGCAGAGTAATTACAAGCGACATCGAAAACGTGGTCAGCACGATCAACATGACAGTCACGAATCCGTCGCCAACGTACGTCGACAAGATCAGCGCCCCGCCGCCCATGATTGCACGGCCCGCCAACATTCCCGTTTGCATCCAACCATTGAACTGCCCACGTTCGCCGAGTGTAGTGGTCGCGATGCAGTACGCGTCGATTGCAACGTCCTGAGTGGCAGCCGAAACTGCGTGAACAAGTAGCGTTGCGGCGATCCACCCGAGTTGTTCCAGCGGATCGATCCACAACAGCGGCAGCAGGGTCAATCCCATCATCGTTTGTGCAGTCACGATCCAGTGCCTGAGCGTCCACGAACGGCTTCGCAGCAAATCAATCAGCGGTGCCCACAGAAACTTCAGCGTCCAAGGCAAAACCAGCATCGCCGTCAGCCAAGTGATCTGTTCAATGGGGACCTCGCGGGCGCGCAACCGTGTCGGCATGGCAAGCCAGATGAACCCGATCGGTGCACCCTCGCTGAAGTACAAACAAGTGAACAGCAATTTGCGAGTGGTGTTACTAGGCATGGTGCAGCCATCGTAACCGATGTTCGCGTATGCCTCGATGCCGAAGCCACACCAAAAACGGACGATGCAGATCAGGGTGCATCAGCACCACGCGGACGTCTCCGGGCAATGGAACCAAACGCCGTTGGCAAACGTGCCGGGAAAGAACGTCACTCGGTTGGTCTTCACCAATCGCCGTCCTTGAGTTCTTGGCCAGACCGCGAAGAGCAATCACATCGTTGCTGCGCGAACCACATCAAACTGCGAGGGTAGGAAAAACACAAGTCGGAATGAACGTCGTCGAGACTTACAACTTGACTTGGTTCTTGATGCAGTGCCGAAACTCCTGACGAGTTTTACTACCGAACCTTCGGACGCGTCGTTGAGTTGCGAACACACCGATCTGGTCCCAACTCCTGTTCCCGTCGGCGTTGCTGCTGGTGTCTTGCGTCCTAAGAATGCAATCGCCCAGCCAATCAACGCTCTAGATCGTATCCCTTGCTTTGGCTGGTTCGTCGAGGACTGCTGCAAAAAACAAACCTACATGATTCAATCCGGCGACAACCGATACCGTGTCGATGGTTAGCACCAGGCCTATAGATTTTCGATGACAACGAAGCAACACGAATTAGTTTGTTCGAGCTGATCCTAGAAGTGCAAACGACAAACGAACGTCAGTCAGTTACCGATGATGGCGAAGAAGCCACCACGTTCATTTCGGATCACCTTGTAGCCATTATTGACGAATCAAACGAGTCGGGCCGATCCGAGCATGCCATCTGCACTTACCGAATCGAAGTCAGTCGAAGGATCGTCGCTTCCGCTTCGCTAACGATGCGTTCGACAACTTCGCCCGCCGTCGCCACTTCGTTAACTTGTCCCGTTACCTGTCCAGCGTACATTGCGAGTTTGTGCAGATCACCTGTCATGGACTTCAGTGGCGAGTCGGTGCTCATCAGATAGATCGGGCGTCCTTCCTCTTCGGCGATTTGCCGTCGAGGTATGTCGGCTGCGCTGTGTCCAAACAGATTATCTCCGATGCCCGTAGTCGCTTCGCTTTTTAGGACTCGGACTGGCGAGTGCGGTGGCCAGTTGATTGCAAACGCGTCCGTGTGAATCGTGTCGGTCGAGTCCGCGTCGACCACCGTTTGTTTGTGAACGTCATGCGCGAACGATTCGGTCGTGGCTAAAAAAGCAGTTCCGCAGTGGATACCTTGTCCGCCAAGCGCCAACGAAGCCACCAAACTTCGCCCGCCAGCGAAACCACCTGAACCGACAACCGGAATCGAGACGGCATCCACCACAAGTGGCAGCAATACCAGAGACGACACTCCGCCATGCACATGCCCACCCGCTTCGACTCCTTGCGCGATGATCGCGTCGGCCCCCGATTGTTCCGCGAGCAAGGCTTGTTCGACACTTCCTACCTGATGTAGAACATTGCAACCCGCATCCTTTGCTCGGCGAATCGCATCAGGAACAACGTCCCAAAAATAGATCAACGTCGGGACACAAAGACGCAAGCACTCGTCCAGTTCGGAAGCAAACAAATGCGGGTCCGTTGCCGCGGGAATCAAGTTCACAGCGAACGGCCGGTCTGTCATCGTGCGAACCTGCTGAACTTGATGGCGAATCATTTCAGGCGATTCACGCACCATGCCAAGACAGCCGAACGCCCCAGCCTCGGCGACGGCCGCGACGAGTTCAGCCCGAGCAACGCCGCCCATGCCAGCCTGCAGTATCGGGTAACGACAACCCAACAATTCACACACGGCCGTAAACATCGCACAGTTCGTGGTCACAGAAATTCATTCCGTTTTGGTCTTTGATGACCTGGGATTGGACGCAAGCAATGCCGATCAATCACCGCTTTAGGTCTGCATTGACAAACAAATTTGCCCACCGGAAGTTTTGCAACGAATTCGGCCGACGATCGCTGAAAGCGAGAAGTGAATCTCGGGTATCGAACCAAGTGACAGTCGTTGCCGAGTGCAAACAGACTTGTCGGTGACGATATCAAAAGCCGCCACCACCGAGCGCCTGATACGCATTGACAATCGCCGCAAGCTGTTCTTGCTTGGTGTCGATCAGCACCATTTTGGCTTCCATCATTTCGCGCTGCGCCAACAGCACTTCGACGTACTCAGCTCGCGCGTTTTGAAACAACTTGTTCGCGGCGTCAACCGATGCTTGCAGAGATTCAAGCTGTTTCTTTTTGACCTCGATGCTTTGCCGATAGTTTTCCACCTTGGTGATCTGGTTGACCACTTCGATATGAGCTTCCAGAACCGTCTGCTGGTAGTTGTAGATTGCCTGCAACTGAGACGCGTTGGCGCTGCTATAGTCAGCCCTAATCGCTCGCTTGTTGATCAATGGCCCAACCAACTCACCCGCCATGCCGTAAATCAATGACTCAGGCGTCCGAAACAGATAGCCAGTAGCGAATGCGTTCCACCCCAGTCCAGCGGTTAGGCTGAGCGAAGGATAGAAACGTGCCCGGGCGACTTGCACATCCAGACCGGCTGCTGCGACTTGACGTTCGGCTTCACGGATGTCGGCACGATTCTGCAACAGTTCCGACGGAACACCTGCGCCAAGCGTCGTCAAGTTCAAGTCGACGAACTCGGCGCTGATGCGACCAACGGGCTGAGGATAGCGTCCCGCCAGAAAGTTGATGCGGTTTTCGACTTCAACAATCTCTTGGGCAATCAGCGATCGTTCGCTAACGTTCTTTTGAACCTCGGCCTTGAACCGCTGAACGGCTAACTCGGTCCCACGACCAGCGTCTTTCTTGGATTGCGCTACTTTCAAACTCTGTTGTTGAATTTCGACGGTTGCTTGCAAAGTTTGCAAACGACTGTCCAGTGCAAGAAGTTTGTAATAGTTCTCGGCAACTTCGGCGACGACTCGAGTAACGATGTAGTTTCGTCCCTCTTGCGTTGCCAGGTACCGCATTCCTGCGGCTCTTTGCGCGTTCCGCAGCTTGTTCCAAATATCGATTTCCCACGAAACATTCGCCCCTACGCCAAAATCACCGAGTGGGTCAGGGAACTCCTTTCCCGGAGCGACCTCAAGCTGGTGTTCAACAGCGCCGGACCGGGTGTGACGACCGGTCTTTTCAAATCCAGCACCAGCCCCCAGCGTCACGAACGGCCGATACTCTCCGCTACGAGCGTAGGTTTCGTTACAAGCGATCCGAACTTCTTCGCTTAGAATCTTCAGCTCTTGATTGCCCGTGATCGTCTCAGTGATCAAGCTAAGCAGGTAAGGATCGTTATAAAAGACAGCCTGCGGCAACTGCGATGAATTCTCAAACCCGACGATTCCAATGCTGTTGTCGCTGGGACCAATTTCGGTGTCGATCAGACCGTTGCCAGAAAGGTCGGATGCCGATTCCGTGACGTCCGATCTGTAACTTTGCTCTTTTTCGTCGCGACCTTCGTCGAAACCGTCGCCCAACGGTTCGCGATCAGCGTCGTCGCCGAGCTCGGCTTCGATTTCTTTAATCTGATCGTCGATTGCCGGATTCTTTTCATCGTCTTGAGCGACGGGGTCAAGAAAGCTAGTCGCTCGAACAAAGTTGCCAAAGCTGCTGGGATCCTTCTGCTTATCGAACGTCGCCACGTCAACTTCATTCGGTACCACTGGCTCGCTGGCGTTTCCGTCCCAACGCTCTGTCTGAAGTTCGCCAACATCGAGGCTGTGAACTTTACCGTCGCTCTCGGCGGTGTGCGATTCGGCAGCGTCCGCCGACGCCATCGTTTTGGATCGCCAGAACGGAGCGCCGTTGTTCCAATTGTAGGCGGTCGGTATAGCGGCACCGGGCTGAGCCCGTCGCAGCCCTGGGATATTGCAACCCGACGAGGTCGCCAACAACCCGCAAACGATCGCCGACAGATAGGCACGTTTTTTAAGCTTGCTCGGTATCGCTTCTAAGAATCTTCGGTTCATAACCATCCCTGATCACCTTCGCTCGAGTGGCATCCTGCCAAGCAATTTGTCGTGTGCTGAGTTGTCGGAAACTACTGTCAATTACGGACCGCAGAATCTCGAATGTTCAATCGTTATCGTCTGGCGAGTTGTCATCGATTCGGCCACGAGCGACTTTGACCTGATCGTGCCAACATTTGCAGAACGATTCTTCCAAGCGTCTTAGTTGCGGCGACTTTGCCGGTCACGCCATCTTTGACTGTTCTAACTATTGATCGATTGCATGGTCACAACGACCGCTGCACCCGCGAGATATCCCAACAATGCCCATCCAGAGATCTTTCGCACGTACCAAACGAAGTCGATATGATCGAGTCCCATCGCAGCAACACCGGCCGCCGAACCAATGATCAAGCAACTGCCGCCGGTCCCCGCGCAGTAAGCCAACAGCATCCAAAATGGATCGTTCATCGGCAGGTCATACATCTCGATTCCCGCCGCGACCAGCGGAACGTTGTCCATGATCGCCGAGACCAATCCGATCGCGATCGCAACGGCATTACGTCCGGGAAGCAGCGAATCCATCGAATCAGCGGCAATGCGAAGTAAACCGGTCGCCGACAACGCTCCGACGGCCAACAGGATTCCTAAAAAGAACAGGATGCTGGACATGTCGATGCGGCGCAGCAACGTGTGGACGCCGGTGGAAGTTCGAAGATCCTCTTCGAAGGTGCGTCCGACACATTCCGAAACCACCCACAATACTGAAAGGCTCAGCATCATTCCCATGTAGGGCGGCAAGTGCGTTAGTGCTTTGAACGCGGGCACGAATAGTAAACCTGCTAATCCAAGGATCAAGAACAGCCATTGATGCCAAGGACGAATGTGCTCGGCAACCGACGCCGTCGCGACGGCGGGCGCAGACACTGTCCCCGGCATACGCCAAGACATACCGATAAGCGGCACCAACAAACAAACCACACTGCCCAAGAACAACTCGCCCATCACCTCGACGGCACCTAACTTGTGACGAATCCATAGCATCGTTGTGGTCACGTCACCGATCACCGTCCAGGCTCCACCTGCGTTCGCGGCGATGACGACCATCCCCACAAATTTCAATCGATCTCCACGGTCACTAATAATCTTTTTAAGAACAGAAACGGTAACAATGGTTGTCGTCAGGTTGTCCAAAGCAGCGGAGAGGAAGAAGGTCATCAACCCAACGGTCCACAACAATCCACGTCGACTGCGAGTGTGAATGCGATCGGTCACCAACGAGAAGCCTTCATGAGCGTCGATCAATTCTACGATTGTCATCGCGCCGACCAGAAAAAATAGAATACTGGCAATCTCGCCCGTTTGATGCAGGTGTTGAACATCGATTGCGTAGTGCAACGGAATCTCCGACGCCTGTTCGTTTACGGCAATTTGACGAAACCACGACGGTATCGCATCGACCGGCAACAGGTCCGGCAAGTCAACCAGATAGAGCGTCCAGCACACTGTGCCGATCAACAGCGCCGTCGCGGCCTTGTTGATGTGCAACTTGTGTTCGAGTGCAATCGCAACGTAGCCGAGAAAGAAAACGGCAAGGATCAGGTAGGTCATTCGGGTAGGTCAGTATTGCGTCCGAAGACGCCAAGTTGAGGTAGAAGTCGAGGTCGGCGAGGGAATGTCGGCTAGACGGCACGAATCAGAAAGTCGCAGCGGTAAAATCGAGTAGCGAAACGCGTCAAGACTTTCGGTGTCCCAAAAAATTGCCTAAGGTGTTGACCAAGTTCGCCATTCCATTTTCCGGGTATTGAGCTGAGGTCCGATGGGGCTAGTCACTAGCAACTCATCAGCAATTCGCGGACCATTTCAAAATAGCCGCGTTAGATCGCCAATTTTGTGCGAGCAAGCGATCGCGATCTGCAATATCTGGCACTCGCATGCAAAGGTTTGCTTCATCTCCGTCGCAAGTTAACACGATCGTTTCATCTGTGAAGCAAGATCGTAAATTCACCGACCGACGTGATTTCCAACATGGATGACGTGTTGACGTGAAAGTCACGAGCCAGAATCTTTCGCTTTGGTCCGTCGTGTGCGTTGTTGGTGTGTGACGCTTCTTTCGGCTGCACTTTGGTCAGTCGAATGACGCAACCACTCTCTCGAAAGGAATAGACTTATGAGTCTTCACGTTTCTGCGATCGAACAACGAGCTGAAAGCAACATCCAGAAATGGGTACAAGCCGAAACCACATCGAATCGACTCCCCCACAACGAGCTGCAAAAGCAGGTCGGACCATACCTTGCAGTGTCGCGAGAAACCGGCGCCTGCGGCAGCGAGGTAGCCGAAAAGGTTGCCAAGCGACTGCAGTGGGACTTGCTTGATCATCAAATCGTCGAATACATGGAGCAGCATTATGGCACTCCTCGCTGCTTGATACAGCGGGTCGACGAACGGCATGAAAACTGGCTCAGTTCGATCGTTACTGCCCGAATTGGCGGACTCGGGTTTTCTGAATCAACGTTTACCCATCGCGTCACCAAACTTTTACTGCTGGCAGCCTCCCACGGCAACGTAGTCATCGTCGGCCGTGGCGCTAGTTTCGTTTTACCCCGCGATCGCGGCCTGTCCGTACGAATCGTCGCACCGATGGATTTCCGAGTCGAACAGATAATGCTTCAACGTGGTGTCAGTGAAAAAGATGCTCGTCGGTTTGTCGTCGATACAGATCACGACCGAGAAGTGTACATCAAAGACCACTTTCACCAGAAAGCTACCGATCCGCATCTATACGATCTGATCTTAAATGTGGGAGATATCTCGCTCGACGATGCCGCGGACACGATCGTCGAGTCAATCGGCCAATTCATCCGAAAAGTCGCTTGAAAGCGTTCGGTAAAGCAGGATTTCAGTGTCACGACTACGCCCATGCAAACCAACCGAACACGCATTGCATGACTCCCGTCACTGACACGCCCGACAAAGAAGCATACGGAAAGTACGTAGGAAAATATGCCATTGCCCGACGCCCACTGCCGCCGCCACAACTTCGTTCAATCTTGCGACGTGTGCGGACGACCAACCATCATTGCGATCGAATTCCGCGGCAATGCTGTGGGGTGCCGTCACTGCGGCGGCACCTTCGTCGCGGCTGAAAAAGCACTGGACGCGTGCGAGGACATCGTAGGGATCTCAAATCTAAACGAATCTCGCGACAAGTCCGGTGAACGCGAACAACGACCTCTAACGTTGTCCACTTCCCAAAAGTTCGCCAGACTTAACGACATCGCTCCGCTGCGCCTTGCCGCCAGTTTGCTGACGGCGATCAGCAATCTGTTTGCTGAATCGATCTGAGCGAGGCGTCACACTTCCGCAGCAGCATTCGCCAGAAATTTGGTCCAACACCTGTTTTCTGGCGAAGCCCGAAAAAGTCAACTCACCAATTGGCCGGCGGGTCGCTAGCCGGGAATGATTCGGCGCCCGTTTCGTCAACGCAGTCGATCACTCCATGTTCGGCATCAAAGCTAGCGACGAGCGGATCCATCCCTGTGGCGAACGCTTGCTTGTTTTCAGGTTCCGCAGGCATTTCGGGTGGCGAGAACTGGATTTCGATTCCGTGAACGGTTCGATAAACGCATTCCCGTTTAGCCACATTATCTGGCAAGTTGTACTTGTCTTGTTTCGCATTCATGACCATCAGATTTCTCGTGTTGCTTGAGGACGTTTAGATCCAGTGGCACAGCCAGCGAGGGCTCGAAACTCGTCGTAACCACAGCAGTCCTTATCGCGAAGCTGGCTGTGCGAAACCGCAATCTCTCGAGGAGCATCAATGTCAATCTCAACTCGCGCACTCGCCATTCTCATGACGACGAGGGCGACACCCGAAACAATTTTAATGGTTCCACTCGCCTTTCGACTGAGAACAAACATTGTTTGATCCTTCAATTTGGGAGATGGTTACAGCAAGTCTCGCCATCGCAGCAGGCGGACGACACTGATGCTCAATGTCTGAGCAATCTATGGGCCAATCGTTTCGCAATCCGCAAACCACGCTTTGCGATCGTCCCAAGCTCACAGGCTCAACTATCTTTGCACTGGCCAAACTGCTCGAAAGCAATTCACTGGCTACGCTAAGACATGTTGCAATCCTGCGTGTCGTTCGCGGCACGATCAAATCGGTGCGGGAAATGTGATGAAGCAACTGATTGCAGTGCCATGCCAAAACTTGCACGCCTTACAAGGATGACCGAGGCGTCGTTGAAGAGCGGACTGCTAGAAACATACGACAAATTACAGCCCCAATTGCCACCCAAGCTCAGTTCGTTGAGATATGAATATGGCTTGGCATGGCGTCTGCTGATTGGTCGATTCAACATCAAGACCACCGAAGACTGAACCCAAAGGCGGATTTGGTCAGACTCTTTGCGATCGGTTTTTGTGACTGTCGCGTACCCGCGACAGGGTGGTCTTACCGATCAAACCACAGGTATCAACCATGTCAAACTTTCTTCGTGCAACTTTAGTAGTCGGATCCTTGATCGCCGTTCTCGGCGGGTCAAGTCTTGCGCACGCGTCCCACATTCGCAGCGTTGTTGATCGACGCCAGCATCCCGAGGGATTGTTCTTCAAAAATCCCGAGCCACATTGTGCGCAGATCACTCGCCGAACGAGCCGACCAACGATCTTCAATCGTTCGCGTTGATGCCGTCGTGAACCCGTGCTCCCAATGAAGGATGCCAAATTGCGGCCTTCGCAACGTCCGAGTTGTTTTCCCCAGACAACCGGACGAATGCGAAGGCCGCTTTCTCATTGAGTCCTTCACACCTCGATGTCGCCCGATCGCGTGTGCACAACCAATCGAGTGCGCCAAACAAGCCGGTCGCCTTCAAGCATGCCACTCACTGAGTCACTCTCGCAAACGACCTGCGATCCCACTCGATAGTCCACCCCGAGTGCAGAGGTTTGCCGGGACTGTGAAAGAAATTGCAGACTCGCCCCGGCTAAGCAACCTCGAGTCAGAAGAACCAAGAAAACTGATTCTCCCCCAAAAGCGATCGTAAAACACGGTTCATTCGCACAAACCATCTCCGGACAAGTCCGTTTGGCACGAGCGATGCTTTGGTATGCAGTTTAGCGATATCTGCTCTCTCTCGTCGTAACACCACACAGTCAACCAACCCATCACAGGAATTGTTACCAATGCGTATCAAGCTAGCCCTAACGGTCATCGTCGCGATCGCCTCGCTGTCGGTGGCAGGCGTTGGCAGGCTGAAAGAAACCTACAACGATCACTTCGGTTCGCAAGCATCATCTGGTGAAAACGCCGACGAAGCACTTGAACTCGCGGAGGTCTCTGAACATCACCTTGAAACCCAGGGTAACGCCGATCATCACGCAGTCGCTGAACACGGCGGGGGCGAACATCACGCCGAGCATAAGATCGTCGTCACCAGTCCGGTGTCGACGGATGTGACGTTGACACAACAATACGTTTGCCAAATTCACTCTCGTCGCCACATCGAAATCTGCGCACTCGAAGGCGGCTATTTGAACGAGATCGGAGTGGGCGAAGGACAAACCGTAAAAAAGGGTCAGTCGTTGTTTCGCATCTTGCCGACTTTGTACGAAGCACGACTGGACGCCGACATGGCCGAAGCCCAACTGGCCGAAGTCGAATACAGCAACACACAAAGTTTAGTCCAGCAGAACATCGTTTCGGAACAAGAACTGAAACTCGCAAAGGCAAAACTCGCAAAAGCGCTCGCCAAGGTCAAATTGGCCCAAGCCGAAATGAATTTTGCTGACATCAAGGCACCGTTCGATGGCATCGTCGACCGCTTGCACGAACAAGAGGGCAGCCTTGTCGAAGAGGGCGCGATGTTGACGACCATGTCCGACAACAGCGTGATGTGGGTCTACTTCAACGTCCCCGAGGCTCGCTATCTGGAATACCAAGCTGCGTTGAATGCGGGACAGGACCGAGACAGCCTAAACGTGCAGTTGAAACTAGCGAACCACCAAATCTTCAATCAACCCGGCAAGATCGGAGCCATCGAAGCCGACTTCAACAACGAAACCGGCAACATCGCATTCCGCGCCGACTTCCAAAACTCTGAAGGTCTGCTGCGCCACGGCCAAACCGGAACGATCTTGATTCACAAAATTGAAAACGATGCGATCGTAATTCCGCAACGAGCGACGTATGAAATTTTGGCAAAGAAGTATGCCTATGTCGTCGGTGAAGACAACGTGGTTCATCAACGCGAGATCGTTGTCAAAAACGAAAAGGACGACATCTTCATTTTGTCCGAAGGACTCGCAGCAGGCGAAAAGATTGTGCTCGAAGGCATTCGCCAAGTTCGCGACGGCGAAAAGATCGAGTACGAGTTTGCCGAGCCTGAAACCGTGCTCGCCAATCTTAAGAATCACGCGGAATAACACGAACGATCACGTTCGCGAGCAAGAAGCTAACGCCACCCATCCTAAAGTAACTCTGCACCGATGTTTGAAAAATTTCTAAATCGGCCCGCGTTGGCCATCGTCATTTCGCTGCTGATCCTGTTCATGGGTGGGCTGGCGATCAACGTGCTTCCGATATCGCAGTTCCCATCGGTCGCACCGCCTAGCGTTCGCGTGTCGGTGTCCTATCCAGGTGCGAGTGCAAAGATCCTGATCGACTCGACGATGGTCATCTTAGAGCAAGCGATCAACGGCGTGCCCAACATGCGATACATGTTGAGCGACGCCACCAGCGCAGGCGAAGGAACCATCCAGATCATTTTTGAACCCGGCACTGACCCCGACGTCGCGGTCATGAACGTGAACAACCGCGTTCAGATGGTCAAGAACAATGTGCCACCGATCGTCCAGCGCGAAGGCATCATCGTCATGCAAAACATGACCAGCATGCTGATGTACGTGAACGTGTTCAGCACCGATCCAAACGTCGACCAGAACTATCTTTACAACTATGCCACCGTCAACATTCTGAACGAAATCAAACGCATACCAGGCGTCGGTTTCGCATCGATTCTAGGCAACCGGTCGTATGCGATGCGAGTTGAATTAGACCTAGAACGCATGCGAGCTTACGAGGTCGATGCGGAAGACGTGATGGAAGCGCTCGCCGAACAAAGCATGATCGGCTCGCCAGGGCGACTTGGACAAGCCACCGGAACAACATCGCAAACACTTGAATACGTGCTGACCTGGGTTGGCCGCTACACCACGCCCGAGGAATACAGCAAGATCATTTTGCGAGCAACACAGGAAGGCGAGATCCTGCGACTCGGCGATGTCGCCAAGGTCTCGCTCGGATCGTCTTTCTATGACCTCTATTCCGATATCGACGGCTTGCCCGCCGCCGCCATCGTCCTGAAACAAACTCCCGGCTCGAATGCGGCCGAAGTGATCGAGAAAGTCAAAGAGAAGGTCGCCGAGATCAAAGAGAAACAGTTTCCGCCAGGCATGGACTACGCAGTGACCTACGACGTCTCGAACTTCCTAGACGCGTCGATTGAAAAAGTGCTTCACACTCTATTCGAAGCATTCATTTTGGTGTCCTTGGTCGTCTATCTGTTTCTTGGCGACTTTCGCAGCACCTTGATTCCGACACTAGCGGTTCCCGTTTCGCTGATCGGAACGTTCTTCTTCATGCTGATGTTTGGCATGTCAATTAACTTGATCACTCTATTCGCACTCGTGTTGGCCATCGGTGTGGTGGTCGACGACGCGATTGTCGTGGTCGAAGCAGTCCACGAGAAAATGCACGCGAAACACCTTGGCCCCTACCAGGCTACCCAAGAAGTGGTTCGCGAAATCAGCGGAGCGATCATTGCGATCACGTTGGTGATGACCGCTGTTTTCGTTCCCGTAACATTCATGACTGGCCCGGTAGGCGTGTTTTACCGACAGTTTGCACTAACGATGGCAATGTCGATTGTCATCTCGGGGGTTGTCGCACTATCGCTGACGCCGGTGTTATGCGCGATGATCTTGAAACCGCTTGACGACAAAGGCCAGCGAGGAATTGTCGGCGCAATCAACCGAGGCTTGGCCAAAACGACGGGGCAGTTCGCGTTTGTTTTTCGCGGTCTGTTGTGCTTGATACTCGGGGTGGCCGTTGGTATCGGCACCTATTATCTGCTGCATGTTGAGATCGTTCACGAAGTACTATCCGAACAAATCGAACTAGACGACACCCGCGTTCAAATCATTGCTGCTGCTGTCGCAGTGTTAGCTGCATTCTCGTTTCGAGCCATGTTCTCCGGTCACGACGGCAGCCCAAAGCGACGCAGTCCCATCGGGGTCTTTTTGCATGTGTTTGACCGCGGCGTCGAAAAGGTTACCAGCGGTTACGCCGGCATTCTTCGTCACATCATCACACGCCGACTTTTGACCATGGTTGTGATCGCCGCGTTTGGCTACGGCATCCTTGTCGTCAACAAGGTATTGCCGACTGGCTTCATTCCGCTGGAAGACCAAGGCATGATCTACGGCATCGTGCAGACGCCGCCCGGCTCAACACTGGAATACACCAACGCAAAGTGTCATGAACTGCAAGCGATTTGCAAACAGATGGACGAGGTAACCTCGGTCTCGTCGATCGCTGGCTACGAAGTCTTGACTGAAGGGCGCGGATCAAATGCTGGCACATGCATCATTAACTTGAAACCCTGGGCTGATCGCGAGCTAACCTCGAAGCAAATCATTGAAGAACTAGAAGAACGCGGCACTGATATCGCCAACGTAAAACTGGAATTCTTCGAACCGCCCGCCGTACCAGGCTTTGGTGCCGCAGGTGGATTCTCGGTGAATCTGCTAGATCAAACCAACAGCGGTGACTACACGGCTTTGGGAGAAGAGACCGACAAGTTCATGGAAGCGCTCGGCAAACGCCCTGAACTGAAAGGTCTGTTTACCTTCTTTGCCGCCAACTATCCCCAATACGAAATCATCATCGACAATGACGTCGCGATGCAAAAAGGCGTCTCGATCCGCGACGCCATGGACAACTTGTCAATCGTGATCGGAAGCACGTGGGAACAGGGGTTCGTTCGCTTTGGCCAGTTTTACAAAGTCTACGTTCAAGCCGCGCCACAGTTCCGTCGCTATCCTGATGACTTGGACAACTTGTTCGTCAAAAATGATTCTGGCGAAATGGTGCCCTATTCTGCGTTCATGCGTATCGAAAAGAAGCAAGGTTTGAACGAAATCAGTCGGTACAACTTGTATCCGACCGCACCAATCCAGGGTGCACCCGCGGCGGGATACAGCAGCGGCGAAGCAATCGCGGCAATCAAAGAAGTCGCTGCCGAAACGCTGCCGAACGGGTTCAGTATCGACTGGCAAGGTCTCGCCTATGACGAAGCAAAAGCTGGTAACACCGCCGTCTATATTTTCGCAATCGTGGTGATCTTTGTTTATATGGTCTTAGTCGGACAGTACGAAAGCTTCATCATCCCGCTAGCCGTGCTGGCGTCACTACCAGTCGGACTATTTGGGTCGTTCTTGTTCCTAAAGTCGATGGGGCTCGCCAACGATGTGTATTGCCAAATCGGCTTAGTGATGCTGGTCGGTTTGCTGGGCAAGAATGCGATTCTGATCATCGAGTTTGCGGTGCAACGTCGCCAACAGGGCCTAAGCATCATGGAAGCCGGCATCGAAGGCGGGAAGCTGCGGTTTCGCCCGATTTTGATGACTTCTTTCGCGTTCATCGCCGGTCTGATCCCGTTGGTACGAGCAACTGGTCCCGGGGCGATCGGAAACCGAACAATCGGTACCACGGCAGTCGGCGGCATGTTGCTGGGGACACTTGTGGGCGTTCTGGTGATCCCAGGACTTTACTATCTGTTCGCAAAACTTGCTGATGGACGACACCTGATTCGTGACGAACACGAGGAACCGCTCAGTGAAATATTCGAGCGTCACCATGGGGACACGCACTAACCATGTTTCGCAATCAGACAACCGAAATCGGAAAGAACTATCGGGTAGCCGTGATCGGTTTGTCTTTGCTAAGCGCAGCGGCCCTAGCAATCACCCTATGGATGCTAACCGACCTGACCAAGGAGCAATCAGTTGTCGACAGTCTGATGAAAGAGTTGCCAACTGGCGAAAGGGGGCCTGCCGAATATTTGGCAGGCGAGTTGAAGTGGCAGTTTCGTTTGACGATCTTGGTCGTCATAAACGTCACCGTCGCCGGAATCGCTGTCATCTTGTTGTGGCGTGCCTACCATGCTTCGCAAGCGTCACTACGCGATTTTAAAGCGCTCGCCAGCGATGTGATCAGCGGGATGGACCTTGGCGTGATTACAACAGACTTGGCTGGATACGTCACCAGCATCAATCAGCGTGGCATCGAACTGCTTGAACTTGATTCAGACTGCGTCGGCGACTCAATCGCAGGTTTCAAGACCGTTGCCCTAAACGAGTTCCGCGATGACTGGATGGCGGAACGATCGACTGAAATGTTTCGGGATCTTTCCGTCGAAATCGACGGTGGTACTCGCCGGCTTCGTACCTTCTGTCAAACGTTGAACGATCACGAAGGAAACGAAGTTGGAAATGTGATTCAACTTCGCGACGTCACCGAGCGATTTTTAATCGAACAACGAATGCGACGGATGGAGCGTTACATGGGGCTAGGTTCGCTCGCTGGTGGTCTGCACCACGAGATCAAGAACCCGCTAGCTGCATTGTCGCTGCACGTTCAGCTGCTAGAAGAACAACTCGAATCAGATGGAACCTCGGACGAGAATCGACAGATGCTTGGCGTCATCCGGACCGAAGTAACGCGGATCGGCGGAGTTTTAGAAAGCTTTCGCGATTTCGCGGCAATTGACAGTCTCCATTCGATCCGAGTGGATATCGCCGAAATGCTAAAGCAACAAGTTGAATTGATGCGACTACAAACTCATCAGCAAAATATATTGGTCGTTTTGAATACAGGCGAAGGTGAAACGACGTTGGAGGCTGACCAGACGCGTCTAGAACAAGTTTTTTTAAACCTATTCATTAACGCGACGGAGGCGATGCCGGAGGGTGGACAACTGACAATTTCAATCGATCACATCGACGAATCGTTGCGGATTAACTTTGCAGATACTGGAAATGGCATTCCAGCAAGCCTAGCCGACAAGATCCTCGACCCCTATTTCACAACCAAAGATCACGGCACCGGATTGGGATTGGCACTCTGTGACAAGATCGTGCGGCAACACCAGGGAACACTTGATTTTTATAGTTCCGCAAACGGAACGACGTTTGAAGTCACATTACCATTCGAGTCTCAAGCCAACGTTTCGTCGGGTGATTTGCTTGACCAAGCAGAGAGCCCAATGGACTTCCAAACGTTGCCAACACGTTCACCAGACGCTCAGTTGGGCGTGATACAAGCCCATTAGAAGTAAACATGAATAGCAATTTCAATGTCCTGATCGTTGACGACGAACCCAACATCCGTTCGGGACTCGCTAAAGGTCTGTCCAAGCTAGCCAACCAAATCGACACAGCCGGAACGGTCAATGAAGGACTCGACAAGTTTGACGCAGGCGACTTTCAGCTCGTCATCGCCGACGTGCGAATGCCTGGTGATCGAGATGGTTTGGATCTAATTTCGCTGGTCAAGCAACGAAGTCCAGGGACAACCACCATCGTGATCACGGCTCACGGCAGTATGGAAACGGCTGTCGATGCGATGCGCCGTGGTGCGTTTGACTTCATCAGCAAGCCGGTCGACTTGAACCTGATAAGGGAACAGGTCAGCCGAGCTGCCGCCCACCACCGGCTTAAGAATGAAAACCACGAGCTGAAAGAAAAACTAGCTGCCGCAGGCGAGATCAGCGGAATCATTGGCAACAGCCAAGCGATCCAAGAGTTACTGGTGCAGATTCGCCAAGTCGCCTCGACTGATGCCACCGTCATGATCCAGGGCGAAAGCGGTACGGGCAAGGAACTGATTGCTCGAGCGATTCATGACCAAAGCAACCGGGCGTCCAATCCGTTCATCGCAGTGAACCTTGGTGCGTTGCCTGAATCGCTATTGGAAAGCGAGCTATTTGGTCACGAACAGGGTTCGTTTACCGGTGCTTCGCGTCAGAAACCCGGCTGTTTTGAACAAGCAATCGGCGGCACTCTCTTTCTCGACGAGATCACCGAAATTCCTGCCAAGAGCCAAGTCGATCTGCTTCGCGTGTTGGAATCCCAGCGATACTTGCGGGTGGGCGGTGAAGCTGAATTGCAATCGGATGCAAGAATCGTGTCAGCGACAAACCGCGACGTGTCGCAGATGCTCGCCGAAGGAACGTTTCGCGAAGACCTTTACTATCGCTTGAACATCGTACCGATTCACGTTCCGCCGCTCAGGTCGCGTCGTGGCGACGTGCCCCTGTTGGTGGAATACTTTCTAGAACACTTTCAAAAACGTCACGGCCGACCGCCCAAGGCATTTGACTCTGACGCGATGCAGTTACTAATCAACGCCCGATGGCCCGGAAATGTTCGCCAACTAAGAAACGTAATTGAACGTGTCGTCGTGACGTCAACGAGCGACAAGATCGGAATCCGTGACCTACCGGACGATCTACCCCAAGGCGAAGTATCGTTAAATCACCCCGTTCGAACGCTTGCCGAAATCACCGAAGCAGCGGAAAAATCAGGTATCGAATCTGCGTTAGCGGCAAACGACTACCATCGCGAGCTAACGGCTAAATCGCTTTGCATCAGTGTCCGTACCTTGCACTACAAAATGAACAAATACGACCTTCACTAAGAACCGGTGAACGCAATGACTGTCTCGACCGTTCCTGCCAACGATCGCAACCATCCATCGATCGCACCTGACCTTTCGTTCGCAAGTGTCTTTCACGCCGATACCGTCATGGTTCTCGGCGAACGGGAAACCAAGCTATCCGTCGTCGCGAAGTTGGTCCAACGGCTATCGAATACCGGCCGGCTGGGCGTAAACCAAACCAACGAGATCATTCACCGTATTACGTTTCGCGAAAGCCTAGCGTCGACCGCATTTGGCCGCGGACTCGCGTTTCCCCATCTTCGGACTCCGCATGTCAAAAACTTCATTGGCTCGATCGCCATCCTGCCGTCAGGCGTCCCCTTCGATTCCAACGATGGCGCAGAAACCAAACTCGTCTTCTTGACACTGTCGCCTTACGCCAGCCGCGAGCACCATACCCAATTGCTCAGCCGTCTGGTCAGTCTGCTTAGCAATAAAGCCGCAGCAGTTCAGTTGATCAAGAACGAAAACGCAACCGCATTCCACCGCACACTTTGCCGCTTTGACGCTCGCTAAAATCGTGTCGCAATCCAAAACAAACGGCATCCGTTGGGGCAGCTGGTTTGGTCTTCCGATTATTACCTCGGACAAATCAGAACCGCACAAAGCCAACGCGTAGCAGTTCAAAGCAGAAAGAAACGGCCAAAGAATCGCGTCAGGATTTACGGCACCCATCCCACGCCGGTCGTCAATCAAGCCGCCGTTGCGATGAAGGTAACCACACTGGACATCGGATCCAGGAACTGTATTTGCAACGCATTGCCAAGTCCGTGCCAGCAGACGGAGTAACGGCAATTTGCCAACACGCAAGCAAAACGATTGACGTTGCGATCGAAAAACGGGCGAGGTTGAGCCCCGGTGCATCTTATCGTTGCATCCTATCCGTGCAACCTATCGGTGCGAATGCATTGAACACATGCAAACTCGTTATCGCGCAGGCGGCTTTGCCAAGCATTTACAGCAATTAGCTCGCATTCGGCTTTATGGGAACAGGTCTCAAGCTCTGCCCGTTTGAACCAAAACTTGCCCTGCACCCAAAAGTGTACCTTGACGTACACATTAGGAAGTGTACGTTCTGGTGCAGATCGCATCCCGTCGACAAACTTCGTCGAATCTGGGATTCCGATGCCCCAATGCCAAAAGTCTGGCAACTTCGGCTACTAATAACCAGGAAACAACCGACATGCTGAGCGACAAAACGATCCGGATCGTCAAAGAGATCACTCCCTTAGTCGCAGCCAACGCGGAAACAATCACGCGTCGGTTCTATGAACTGATGTTCGAAGGAAACCCCGAAGTAAAAAAGTTTTTCAATCAGGCACACCAGCATTCCGGCGGCCAACAGAAAGCACTGGCTGGTGCGATCTGTGCCTACTTCACTCACATCGACAATCCCACCGTGTTGATGCCCGCGATCGAATTGATTGGTCAGAAGCATTGTTCGCTGGGCATCAAAGCGGAACACTATCCGATCGTTGGCAAACACTTGCTGGCTGCTATCAAGGACGTGATGGGCGACGGCGCCACAGACGAGATCATCGAAGCGGTCGCCGAAGCCTACGGATTCTTAGCGGACATCTTCATCGGCCGCGAAGATGCGATCTATGACGAACAACAAACTGCGCCGGGCGGATGGAACGGGACTCGAACGTTCGTGGTTTCTAGAAAGGTTTCCGAAAGCGACGTCGTCACCTCGTTTTATCTCAAGCCCGAAGACGAATCACCGTTGCCACCGTTCAAGCCGGGCCAATACATCACCGTTCATATCAAACACCCGACCACACCAACGTCGCCTCGCAACTACAGCCTGTCTGATAAACCGAACGCCGAGCATCTTCGCATCAGTGTCAAGCGAGAAGAACCGCTGGCACCGGGCGCACCGCACGGTTTGATTTCCGGACATCTGCACGACGCCATCGAAGAAGGGCACCACGTCGAAATCGGTCCGCCTTGTGGCGAGTTTACGATCGAGCCTGACAACTCCGATGGCCGACCCGTGGTGCTGCTGGCAGGCGGTATTGGCGTCACACCACTCTTATCGATGGCCAAATCAATGGTGCATGCCAACCCCGGGTCACCGATCTATTTCCTTCAAGCGGCGAGAAACAGCCGAGTGCATGCATTCGCCGACGAGATCAAGAACTTGGCGTCACAGAGTTCGAGCATGCACACGAAAGTCCTGTACGACGTGCCTCTTGATGGCGATGTCGAAAGCGGTAAGTGCGATGCAGTTGGATTTGTCACTACGGATCTGTTGCGCCGGTGGACACCATTCGCCGATGCAGACTTTTACTTCTGTGGCCCCAAGCCTTTCATGCAAAACATTCACGCCTGTTTGCAAAAGCTGGGCGTTGACGAAACTCGAGTTCGTTACGAATTCTTTGGTCCCAAGGAAGAGTTAGTAAACGCGTAGCATGCAACGGACCGCCTCAACCGATTTCCATTGGCGACGTCGAACTCTGCATCATGCCAAATGCCAATGGAAACGCAGCACACGCAACTCTCAATCAATTAAGCTATCGGATCGTGTCGCGGTGACGCGAAGATTGATCAACAAGAATGCGGCAACGACGTGTGCAGAGGCAAATCATGACCCCAAGACTGTTTCACCTGCTGGCGACTGTGTTGGGCGTATTCGGCATAATGATGGCAAGCACGTCGAGCGGCGAGCAGCCAAACGTGATCGTCGTGATGACCGACGATCAGGGCTACGGCGACTTAAGTTGCCACGGCAATCCGATTCTAGAAACGCCGAATATTGACAAGCTCTACGCCGAGTCAGTGCGGATGACGGACTTTCACGTCAGTCCGTTTTGCACGCCGACGCGAGCGGCATTGATGACAGGGCGATATCCGGGCCGCACTGGTGCGTATCGAACTAGCAGTGGACGAACCCTGATGCATACCGACGAACGGACCATCGCGAACATATTTTCCGATGCTGGATACGTTACGGGAATGGTTGGCAAATGGCATCTTGGCGACAACGCGCCGCATCGACCGCAGGACCGTGGCTTTCAAGATGTCGTCTGGCATCGCTGTGGCGGTGTTGGGCAGGCGTCTGACCATTGGGGCAACGATTATTTCGATGATACGTACGAGCGAAACGGTCAGTTCGAAAAGTTCGAAGGCTACTGCACCGACGTCTGGTTTCGCGAATCGCTCCGCTTCATCGAACAGAACCGTACCAAGCCGTTCTTTCTGTATCTCGCCACCAATGCTCCGCACGGACCCTACCGAGTGGATCCCAAGTGGGCCGCTCCCTACCAAGACAAGGCGAAATGGGGAAACGGTGCGAACTTCTATGGCATGATCGCAAACTTCGATCACAACCTGGGCGAACTGCGCCGGAAACTTGACGAGCTTGACTTAGCCGACAACACAATCCTGATTTACATGACCGACAACGGCACAGCGGCCGGTGGAAAGTTCCAAACGCTGGACTCGGAAGCCATTGAGGGTTTTAACGCCGGCATGCGTGGCAAAAAGTCATCGGTGTACGACGGCGGCCATCGAGTCCCGTTCTTTATCCATTGGCCAGCCGCAAAGTTGAGGGGCGGCCGTGACGTTAAGTCTTTGGCAGCGCACATTGACGTTATGCCGACTCTGGCCGAATTGTGCGACGTCGATATACCAGCGAATCACCACTCGGATGGCATTTCGTTTGCCAAACAACTAACCGACACGAATGCGCCGGCGGATCGCGATCACGTGATCGTTCAGTTTCAAGGCGGAGCCTACTTTCACCATGCTCCTCAGCCCTGGGCCGACACTTGCATCATTCAAAAGAACTGGCGTCTGATCAATAGAGACGAACTCTATGACATCAGCACCGATCCGGCTCAGCAGAACAACGTCGCGACGAATCACCCAGCCGTAGTGAAACAAATGCGAGACCTCTATCAGCCGTTTTGGGATTCCGTTTCACCTCGCATGTCGCCGGTTCGCATCGACATCGGTAATCCCACCGACAATCCTACCGTGCTTTGTTCACAAGACTGGTACATGCAAAGTGGAAACCCGCCCTGGAACTTTGGTTCGATTTCGAAGCTGCCAAAAACAACCGGTCCTTGGATGGTCAACGTCAAGACCGCCGGACGTTACCGTCTGACTCTACGGCAGCTACCCAAAGAAGCAAACGCGGTACTCAAAGCCGTTCGCGCCAAGGTTGTGATCGCCGGTCATGAAACATCAGTCGAGGTCGAAAGCGGCAGCAAAGCCGCCGTCATCGAGCTGGACTTACCAGCCGGGCCAACCGAATTGCTGACGTATCTGTATGACGAGAACGACAAATTTGGCGGAGCCTATTTTACGGAGGTTGAACGGCTTACATCCGAAATCGCCACGGTAGGGAAGCCGTATGACGGAAGCTGGAAGTCACTGCAAAAGATGCCGGTACCGGCGTGGTTTGATGACGGCAAGATCGGCGTATTCATCCACTGGGGACCGTACAGTGTCATCGGCTACCGCCAGGGAGGACGTGGCTATGCCGAGCACGTTCCCAAGCAACTCTATTCAGCGCAAGATCATTACTACCCCTACATGCAAAATCGCTGGGGCGCGACGCCGCCAGAGTTTGGCTACAAGGACATCATTCCCGAATTCAAAGCCGAAAACTGGGATCCCGATGCGTGGGCAAAGCTGTTTGCGGATGTCGGTTTTAGATACTGCGTGATGACGGCCGAGCATCACGATGGCTGGGCAAACTGGGACTCGGATCTGACGCCCTGGAACGCGGTGGACAAGGGACCGAAACGGGACTTGGTCGGCGATCTGGGAAAAGCACTGACGAAGCAGGGACTGAAATTCGCACCCTCCTATCACCGGGAACGCCATGCTTCCTTTTTCGGCAAAAAGCTCTACATGGTGAACGTGGAACCTCAGGATGATATTGCCGAAGAAATCCGGCGTGTTCCCGAAGCGGCCTCGTTGTATGGACCGTTCGGAATCGACAAAGAGTTTGTCGACGATTACGTCGCACGTTGGAAAGAAATTCAGACGAAGTACAAGCCTGACTTTTTGTGGATCGACGATATTCCCATCTGGACACGTGACGGAAACCAAGTGCTTGCTGGCCAGGCGAAACCTGAGGTGCAATATTTCTATGATCAGTGTCGACTGATGATCACCGATTTCATGAACGATGGCGCAGCACGAGGTGCCGAGGTTTACGTCAACAACAAAGGCGGTAATCGGAACTGGCCCGCAGGAGTCGGATGTCTAGAAAAAGACAATCTCAAACTCCATGTGATTGGACCAAAATGGGAAAGTTGCACGACCTTTGGAACGTCATTCGGTTACCTGGAAGGTGACAAATACAAAACGATCGAAAGCGTTATCCATGAGATGGTCGAAGTGATCAGTCGCAACGGAAACTTTCTCGTCAACATCGGGCCAAAGGCGGACGGCACAATTCCAGAGCCTCAAATGGAACGTCTGATGGCGATGAAGAGTTGGCTGACGGTCAACGGTCCAGCCATCTATGGTTCCCGCTATTGGAAGGATAGTGAGCAACAAGATGAGCATCTGGCTTTTACAACCAACGGGAAAAAGCTGTACGCAATCAAACTTAAAGAACCCAAGGCACCGTTTGTCATCACAGGCACAGCAGGCTGGGACTCTGAAAAAATTGAGTCCGTTCGCCTGCTCGGATCAGACGCCAGCGTGGTTTCGCAGATGACGTCCGCTGGTCTACGAATCACACCGCCCGCGGATTTGGGACACAGTGATCATGCGTGGACGTTCGAAATCATGACCGATGAAGACCAGCATCATCCGAATGTCATCGTTCACGATGCGGACAGCGCACTCGAGGGAACTAAAGCCGTCGATCTGGAAGGACGTGACGCCACGAGCGCGCAAACGCATCCGCCACTGAAACCATATGTGATCCCGGGTGCTAGTGTCATCATCGAAAATGCACCAAGCCCCGCGGAGTTCCGAAAGCTACCGGTTCCGGGCGCATCCAACCGCACGGTCACCGCCAGTCCACAAACCAGTAATGATCCGCTCGACTCACTGACCGACGGAAAGGTTGCCGCAGGAATCGGACCGGTCTTCAAAAACGGTATTCATCACGGAATCTACAAAATGGATTTGGGTGCCGCAAAACCAGTCTCGGCCATTTCAGCTTGGTCGTACAACCGAGCCCGAGTGCGGGGCGCGCAAAAGCTAACTCTCTACGGCAGTGACTCAGTCAAAGATCCCGGCTGGGATCTGAGTCAACTCACACCGCTAGGCACGGTCGACACCGGCAAATCAACGACCGACTATACCGCAACTTCACTGCGCGCTGCGGAAGACGAATCGCTGGGAAAATTTCGCTGGATCGTGTGGGCCGTTTCGCCGGTCACCTCAACGGGCGGCGGAGAAAACACGGCCTTCCAAGAGCTGAATGTCGCAGTGCAAGATCCAACAACAAACGAATAACTGGTCCAAGAAGAATCAGATTCGTGCTGGATCTTCCGCGACCATATTCGACGACATGCGAGCCGCACCAGACCATGACTTTGTCCTTTTAACCATCGAATGCATGACAGGGAAATGAAACACATCGTTAAAACCATTTCGTTCGCAGGATTTGTCGTCGGCCTACTCTCCAGCACGTTGTACTCCGCTGAGAAGCCCAACGTCGTCATCATCTTTGCCGATGACCTCGGCTACGGTGACCTCGGTTGCTATGGAGCGACCAAGCTGAAGACACCGAACATTGATCAGCTTGCCGCAGATGGCAGGCGTTTTACCGACGCACACTCAGCGTCGGCGGTGTGCACGCCGTCGCGTTACGCTTTGTTGACAGGCGAATATCCGCACCGAACGAAGTTAACCAAACCCGTTTTCTTAAAGAGCGGTTTGGTTGTCGATCCGGAGAAACAGACCTTGGCCGATGTGATGAAAGATGCGGGCTATGCCACCGCCTGCATTGGCAAATGGCATTTGGGTTTTGGCGAGGAGACCCCAGATTGGAACGGCGACCTGATTCCTGGTCCGCTAGAGCTTGGCTTTGATTACTACTATGGCGTGCCTACGGTGAACAGTCACCCGCCATTTGTTTATGTCGAAAACCATAACGTCGTGGGACTCCTGCCCGATGATCCGTTTGTCTATCGCCAGAAGGCAAAGACCCAAACGATCCATGAAAAGATGCACATCGGCGATATCGGCGGTGCCGATGCCGCCCATGCACTTTACGACGACTATCAGGTCGGCACGCATCTGACGAAAAAAGCTGTCGATTGGATTAAACAGCAAGATGAAGACCCTTTCTTTCTGTATTTAGCGACTACCAACATCCATCACCCCTTCACGCCGGCGGCCCAATTCCAAGGAACCAGTCAGTGTGGACTCTATGGCGACTTCGTACATGAACTCGACTGGATCGTCGGCGAGATCAACAAGACGCTCGAAGCGCGAGGCGTCGCCAACAATACGCTGATCATTTTCACCAGCGACAACGGCGGCATGTTCAATGTGACCGGACAAAACGCTTGGGATTCGGGACACCATCTAAACGGTGAACTGCTCGGCTTCAAGTTCGGCGCATGGGAGGGTGGACACCGCGTCCCGTTTATCGCGAAGTGGCCAGGCAAGATCAAGGCGGGATCGGTGTCCTCGCAGTTGATTTGCAATGTCGACATGGTCGCAACGATGTCGACACTAACCGGTGTCGAGGTTCGCAGCGATCAAGCGATCGACAGCGTGAATGTGCTGCCCGCCCTCACCGGAGATGTGTCAGACGCCATTCGTGACCACGCTGTTCTGGCCGCGAGTAAACCCGGCTTCCTCGCGATCCGCAAAGGCAAATGGATGTTTATCAGCGGCCAAGGGAGCGGTGGTTTTGGTGGAAACAAGCGAGGTAGCCACAACTTTGGCGGCCCTGCTGCAGTGACCTATGCGGGATACACCAACAGCGATATTGCCAACGGAAAAGTCAAGCCAGGTTCGCCGCCCGCACAGCTTTACGATTTAGAGAACGACCTGAAACAAACTCGAAATTTGTATAACGACCACCCCGAAGTCGTACAGGAAATGCAGGCGCTACTGAAGACCTATCAGGATGGCCCCAAACCTGCGCAGAAGAAATAGACAGCGCTAAGCATTCGTTCAGGATTTCATCAATGATTGAATCGAAAGAGGTCGAGCCATGATGAAATGTAGTTTTGTTTCGGCAAAGTATTTACGTGTCGGACTCACGAGACTTGTCACGCTTTGTGTGCTGGGTCTAACGATGTCGCCTGGCTTGGCGGATGACCCGATCGAAGTTCGTGTGCTTAGCTACAACATTCATCATGGCGAAGGCGTTGATCGCAAAATTGATCTTGCTCGCATCGCTCGTGTTGTCGCGTCGGTGAATGCAGACATCGTTGCGTTGCAGGAAGTCGACCAGAATGTCAAACGCTCTGGTGGGGTGGACCAACCGGCTGAATTGGCCAAGTTAACAGCGATGAGCGTTGTTTTTGGCGGAAACATCTCGCTGCAAGACGGTCACTATGGCAACGCGATCCTGTCACGCTGGCCAATCGCCGAACACGTCAATCGACTTCTACCAAATCTCAATAGTGGCGAACAACGCGGCGTGATCCAAGCTTACGTCCAGACGCCAATCACCAAGACACCGCTGATGATTTTGGCGACGCATTTCGATCATCGCTCTGACGGTTCGGAGCGTTTTGCATCAGCGCAGGCAATCAACGAACTGGTAATGAAACATCCCCAAAGCCCAGCGATTCTGGCGGGCGATTTGAATGACGGTCCGGATAGCAAAACATTGCTGGAACTAAAGCGGCACTGGACCGCCAGCAGTGAAAAACCGATGCCAACCATTCCTGTTGCAAAGCCAACCAAGCAGATTGACTTTGTACTTTTTCATCCCAAAGAGCGTTGGAGCGTTCATGAGACAACAGTACTCGACGAGGCGGTCGCTTCGGACCATCGTGCCATTCTAACAGTGTTGAGATTCCAGGAAGAACAGAAGCAATAGAGTTTTCGATTGTGTTCTGCGTGTAAATATTTTCCGGTCTGATCGTTCCGTGTGCCAATGCCGACGACTTAGTTAACGTCACTTGCAGCGAATCCTTCACTAACCATTTGCAGAGTGTCTGTGTTGATGAAGACACAATTTTCGGGAGCTTCACAACGACCTTAGTGAAAACGGATCGCAGCGGCAAGCAGCTTGCAAGCGTGTCTGTCGCGAACCAGCGGCGAAGAAGTAGTGAAAGTGCACTTTCATCTTTCGTTGTCAGTCACTCGGGATCGCGGGCCGATCATTGTCATCAGCTTCGCAATCTTCTAAGGCTCGAAAGTCTCAGTTGCTACGGACCGATCAGTGAGCTATCAACTGCTCTGATCGCGGCTACCCAAACATTTAACTCAGCACCTTGCTTCTTGGAATTACTCTAGAAGCAATTCCAACCGACGCACGTAAGTGAAAACTGTTCGCCCCGGAGGACCATGCCACCGATTATAAAGCGGGATCGGCGAAACCGTATTTGGTTTAGTGGACTGACTGGTTACGGATCGTCGTTTGCTGGTGTTTGAAGCAATCGACCGGTCTGCGAAACTCCTGGCACGGGTAAACGAGAAATCAGTCTTCATCAACGGCCAGAATCCGTGAGATCGTGTCTGATGTCAGCCTCCCTGGTTTCCGAAGGACGACGCACAACACTTGGCACGCTTGGTTGTGATTGACAATGCGACTATCGCGAGAGACCTTGGTATTCGTTGGATGGCCAGAATCCCAATTTGAAAAATTCAGTATTCGGTTTCTGCATACGCCTACCGTTGCGCAGATGAAACTCAGCACAAGCAGTCAACCACGCATGAATCGATACGAGTTCTTAAAAATTTCGACAGGGATCATTGGCGGGCTGACCATTCCCGGTGTCTGGGGAGCTACCACTTGCGCCGCGGAAACACCACCGGCCGAACGTGTTGGATTGGACGACTTCTATCTAATGAGGGGCCTCAATGCACTGGCGAGATCTCATCAGATGAGCGCGATGGCTGGGCATCTTGGGGCGTCCTTGGTTGCCGGTTACTTCCTTGGGAAGCAGCGTCCGAATCTCGAATCGGAAGTTTACGACGGAATCCAAGGCGATCTCGATCGGGTGATGGCGGGGGAATCGGTGTTCGGGTCGAAGATGGCGAAGAATTCGAAGATCGCTGATTCCGAGCTATTTGAAGCCTTTCCGAAGGAGAAACCGAACGAAAGCTTGATCGACGGCATCGCCGAAGCGCTCGAGAAAAACATCAAGACGCCACGAGAGTCGGGGCACAACGTGATTTTCGCCTCCATCGCTATTCATGCGCTCAAAGAACGCCCGGATTTGGCGACCCCATCGATCGTCGACGGCATCCGCAAGCTGATTGGCCTTTTCGACAACGCCCACCCAGGAAGTGGTTACTACGGAAAGACGAAGGGCCGAATCAAAGGAAATAAGATCACTCTTCCGGAGCTGGATGATGAGTTGCCCCCGTACACGGATGTGAAGGGAATGGTCGAGGTCGTGCTCGAGGAGATCATCAACCAGGACCCGAAAGTCCATGTGCAGGGTTACGGAGGTCTGGTGCACGTCAACAACCACGCCGCCGCAATCACCGACCTCGCGCAATATGGCTACCCCGAACTTGTGCCAGCGGCGATCGCGTCACACCACCAGCACCTGCGACTGTGGCGAAATCTGCCAAACGTCGCCGATGAATTTGGACCGTCGCCCTATGCAGAATTCAATCCGTACACTTCCGCCTACTGGACTTCCGGCAAGGTCTCCTATGACCACGCGCTGCTGACACACCGAGTGAAAACCATGTTCGGTTTTGACGAGCTAGCCGAAGCCATCGACGACGATCGGAAGGAAAATCGGGCTTACGACAAGCTGCGTTACATGATGTAGTTCGCGAACCCAGGGAATCGCTAGTACCTGACAAGACGTCGATCATAAGTGCATGAAGTTGAATAAACCGACATCTCGACAGGAATCAGTTTGGACGCAGAGCTGACTGGAACCGAAGCAACTTTGGCGAGCGCGCACTAAAGATCGACACCGATATAGAAAAATGAATCGGTGTTTCCATCGTGCTTGGTACAGATAGTTTTTTATTTGCGCGCCCATCCGCATTGCGGATCTCTAGCGTCACGCCAAGATGTCGTGGATGACGTTTCCATGGACGTCGGCGAAGCGGAAGTCTCGGCCGGATTATCGGTAGTTTAGCTTTTCGTGCTCAAGGCCGAGTGCGTGCATCATCGTGGCGTCGAGCTCGTGGACGCTGGTTGGATTCTCTTCGACCTTCTAGCCAAATTCGTCGGTTGATCCCTAGGCAGTGCCTCCGTTGATGCCGCCGCCGGCCAACCAGACGCTGAATCCATAGTGGCTGTGGTCGCGTCCTAACTACGATGCGTCTGCGCCGGTCAGTTCCACCGTCGGCGTGCGTCCGAATTCGCCACCCCACACGACCAACGTCCACTTTGAATTGTCGACTTGGCTAAGAATCGCAACATTCCGGTTTCCCAAACGCACGCAGCGAATCGCGAGCTGGGAACTGACGCCTGCATCGAGTCGAACGAAACGAACAGAGTTCCTTCAAAGTCTGTCATTCCCCGGCGTTACCGATGGCTACTTCTTTTTCTTTTTGCCGCCGGACAACGTTGACTTCGCTGGCTTTGTTGGTTGCCTGTCCTTTTGGGGAAGCTGATCACGATGCAGCTTAAGAATTTGCAGATGATCAGGTGAGTCGACGACGTTGGTCCATTCGTAGGGATCGATTCGGTGGTCGTAAAGTTCTTCGCTTCCATCGGCATATCGGATGTACCGCCAATCCTTTGATCGCACAGCGTGATTCTTGTAACCATGAGTCGTTATTGCGACGGACGGTCGAGCAACTTGAGGGTCCCGCAACATCATTGCGATGCTCTTTCCTTCGACATGATCAGGGATGGGTATCCCGGTCAACTCACAAAGCGTCGGGTAGATCGTCATGAAGTCCACTGTCTCATCGCATCGTGTTGCTGGTTGTGTCACTCCCGGTGCAATCCAAATCAGCGGTGCTCGGGTTTCTTCTTCCCAAAGCGCAAACTTGCGCCAATGTTGTTTTTCGCCAAAGCTCCAACCATGATCGCCCCACAGCACGATGATTGTGTTTTCGGCAATCGGGCTTTTGTCCAGCCCATCGATTAAGCGTCCAATGTTCATATCCAAATAAGCAACAGTTGCTAAGTAAGACTGAATCGCATCTTTCCAACGGCCCGATTTCAAGAACCGAGCGTGGTCGCCATTTGCGCCCGCCATTTTGATGCCGGCTGGTGAAAGATCATCGAGGTCGTCTTCTCGGTGGGGCGGCAATTCGATTTCGTCAATCGGAAACATGTCGTAGTATTTCCGCGGAACCGCAAAGGGTAAGTGCGGTTTGTGCAATCCACAGGCTAGGAAGAGCGGCTTATCGTGCGGCTGATTCATTTGTTCGACGCACCAATCAACGATGTGGTAATCCGAAATGTCTTCGTCCACTAAATCGTGCACTAACGGCTCATGAAAACCTTCGTCTTTCCCCACGCCTTTCCCAGTGGCTGAAACTCCGCCGCGAGGCATGTATTCAGACCATTCTGATTCGTAGTACGAATCGCTGTGATAAATCTTCCCGGAACCGGCAACGTGATACCCAGCGTTCATGAACTGTTTGCTGAGTCCGAGACCTTCGTCAATGTGTTGCTTCCAAGGATTTGCATTGAGGTAGCAAGCTGTGTTCCATGGACGCAGTCCTGACATCAACGCGGCGCGGGCCGGATTGCAAGCCGGAACGGCACAGTGAGCTTGGTGGAATGCGACCCCACGAGCGGCCAAGCGATCAAGGTTCGGCGTCTTGGCTTGGGAATTGCGGCCCATGTAGCCGACCCAATGATTCAAATCGTCGACTGCAATAAACAGGACGTTGGGCCGATTCGTGTCCGGTCCGTCCTCGGCACGAACTTCGTGACTGCAAATCGCAAGGGCGATGAACGCGATCGTACTGGCTCGAACAAACGTTTTCTTCAACATGGCGGACACCGAAGGTGGGGTAGTAAGGGGCATAGTCCAGCGACAGGATTCTACATTCTAACAACGACCGTTTCATCGTTGGTTGGGGCCGCAGAGAATCATCGGCTACGATTAGATGCCGTCCGCTCAAATTTCGGCTAGCAAAAGTCGTTAGCGGTTTGTCGGTTAAGTGAGTCCTGACGCGCAAGAGAACGTCCGGCATGGGATATTCAGTTTATACCGTTCTTTAAGAATGCGAATTCACTCTCGCTCGAGAGAGTCGATCCTAGGCTTGGAGTGCGCGGTCAGGGACTCGAAAAGGGACAGGCAATGGTTGGAGGAAAGCAAGGCCGTTCCCTACCGGCCAAAACTCTGCGTAGCCGATTGGTGAAACCGGCCCTATGTGCTGTTCGCAACGTATAGTACTGTCCTGACGTCATCTGTCTTTGACGTTGCCAAATTGAAATCGACAAAGCAATGAATCAGCCAAACGAAATCGTCCCCGGAATCAAGATCGACTCGACCGGCCACGCGATGGTCGACTCTTCCATGCAAGATATCCTGTTCGATCTCGCGTTGGCTTTGGAAGCACCGACCAATTTGCCGGTTGACATGCAGCACGTCGTCGCTGCTTTGATGCTTGCCAGTCGTGACGGACATGTCAATGCCGAGACTGCCATCCGAGCCGACGACGCAACTTTGATTGAAACGTTGGTGCCCTACGTGAAGTCCGTTTTCCAAGTGTTCGGTGGAGAACTTGGTGCAAGCTAAAATCGGACAAACAACGATTGCAGTCAGCGATGGGAACGCTAGTATCCGTCCGCAGTCTAACGTAAAACTTGGTACCGCCGCAGACACTCAGTGACAAACAACCACCAGGAATGCTGGTAGGAAGTAGACGCGAACCGCACTGAGTGACATAACGCTATTCGATGCAAACAGGCACTGATCAAAAATTTTGGCTCGGTGGTTTTATGAGCGTCAACTAGCAACGCCTAATGTTGCCACATTCCGCCGATGTCGTAAACGAAAGAAGAGACACTGATCATGGACCGTCGTACATTCATAGCCGCATCAGCTTCAACCTTGACAGTACCAGCGATTGGCTTCGGGCATGGGACAGACAAACTACGCGTTGGGGTGATTGGGCATACGGGCCGAGGCGATTACGGTCATGGCTTAGATACGGTCTGGCTGCGCATACCGGAAACGGAAATCGTTTGCGTTGCCGACGCAAATAGCGCGGGACTCGCAGGGGCCGCGAAGAAACTGCAAGTTGACAATAGCTTTACTAACTATCGCAAGATGTTGACCGAAGTGACGCCGAGTATCGTCGCCGTTTGTCCTCGCCAGCCAGATCAACATCGCGACATGATTCTTGCGGCAATTGATAGCGGAGCAAGAGGAATCTACGTCGAAAAGCCCTTTTGTCGAACACCGGCGGAAGCAGACGAAATCATCGCGGCTTGCGACAAACGCGACGCCAAGCTCGCGGTAGCCCATCGCAATCGGTACCATCCCACACTACAAGCTATCGACAAACTGATCGCAGATGGCGGGATCGGCAAGGTACTTGAGATCCGAGGACGAGGCAAAGGTGATCGGCGAGGCGGTGCAGAAGATCTTTGGGTGCTTGGTTCGCATGTACTGAACTTAATGAACTACTTTGGTGGTACGCCGAAGTCTTGCTCTGCCGTGTTGCTTCAAGACGGACGACGAGTCACCAAGGCAGATGTGCATGAAGGCAACGAAGCGCTAGGGTTGCTTGCTGGTAACGAAGTTCACGCTCGTTACGAAATGGAACGCGGTTTCATAGCGTACTTCGATTCCGTCGCGAGTGATGGCACTCGAAGCGCCGGATTCGGGCTGCAGATTATCGGCAGCGAAGGCATTGTCGATATTAACTGTGACAAGTTCCCGTTGGCATACCTTGTCCGTGGTAATCCGTTTGAGCCAACGGCCGAGCCACGACCATGGATTCCAATAACGTCGGCTGGTGCAGACAAGCCTGAACCAATCGAAGACATTGGCGATCTCATCAGCCATCATGTGAGTCCCGCCCGCGACCTCATTGCCGCCATACGCGATGATCGTCAACCGTTGTGCAACGTCCGCGAAGGTGCAACGACAGTCGAGATGATTTGTGCCGCGTTCGCATCGCATCGCGAATCGAGCAAGGCAGTCGCGATACCGCTGGAACATCGAGGAAACGAACTCGCGAGGCTATAATTCGTTTGGTGAGAGGATTTAGGTCGGGATCGAACATGTGATGTGCGGCGAATCGTTGATTGAACCAACATCTAAATGAAAGTTTGATTGGCTGCAGAATCAGGTCTCTACCGCGAAATCACCGCTTTGTTCGAGCCGAACGGTCACTGCGTTCTACTGCAATCGCCGAATCGTTTTTATTGCACCTTCGTCGCTCTCGCGGCCATCCGCACGCACCGCAGTGACTTTGATTGTCATCTGGTCTACCTGTTTTGGGTCGGTGGACTTGTGCATGAAATCGGTGCCTGCGATGTCTGAAGCGATCAGCTCATTATCCGGCGCGTTACCAACCGCGCGGTCAAGTTTGTACGACGTTGCATTCTTGCTGCCGGCCCAGGAAATGTGGATCTGATCGGTTCCACCTTCCTCGTTGAGCTTCAATTTCGTGGGCGCGAGCACTGGAATGCAGGCCGGGATGTCGGTGAACACGTAGGCCTGGCCCTTTGTGGTCTCGACGCAGACTTGGTCACTGCCCTTGCTGGCAAAATCTACCTCCTGACCTTCGGCGGTTTTGACGACGGCCTGGGCAACGATGGGGTACCTTAAGTCCAAATTTCCACCCGATTTCGACAAGACCTCCGTCGGCTGGCGTGACCGCCGGACCACTGCGCGGAGACCTCGAAGTTGCCTCGCGCCAAAAGGCCTCGGCTGCTGCCTTTGGGCCGTGCTGCAGGCATCGCGGACAATGACGCCATGACGCGATCGCGGCTCTGCATCGGCATATCGACCACGCTGGCGGAGGCGCAGCAGTAAGCGTCAGCCTGGAATAGCGGTTCGCCACGGTTGTCGTTTATCACGTTGTGAAGGCAATTTTCGCCCATCAACAATTGATGGAACGAGTAAGCTTCCTCGCCGTCGTGAACCCTGGCCCACATCGCGATCCGTTCGGCACTCGCCCAACCAATGTCGGTTTGGTCGGTGCGTTTAGTTAGGCTGACCTTGGCGGCACCGAGTCAAGCCGGCGCCATGTTGCTGATCAATTGCGCCGGGTATTCCAGCGCCGCGTTGAACAACAATATCTCTTTTTGCTTGGATGGTTCAGCGTGGCTATCACAAGAGAATCGAAAAACATTCCGTTCGCTTCGCACGGGTCATAAACCGTTTTCAACATTCGCAACCTATCTTTCTGCGTTCACCGCCATACTTCAACAACGCACGCCCAAAAAAAATCATGTGCCCGTCAAATGTGTTGTACAAACTGCCCCGTTTGATTCCTGTCGCTTCCGTGATTCCAGAGATCGTTTTGGCGGCGTATCTCTATGCCCAGAAGACCTCCATCGCCCGCTCGACTACATCCGCTTCGTCAAACGACCTTTCCCAGGGCATGCCCGCCTATCAAGTGAACTATCTTGATTCGTCAGCCAAACCAACTTTGTTTTGACGGATCGTTTTAAACAACTGAAGACCCGATTTCCCGTTCGAAGGAATGTGAATGCAAGAGGAGACAGTGACCAAATCGACCGGAACGCTATCGTTTTGGCGATTGAGTGCATCGCAGAAAAACTTTGCGGACTGGTCATTTGCTAGTCTAGCTATTTGCTACTCTTGATTCTGGAGTTAGCACATTACGATTACAGCTACTGGTCTCGACATAGCAAATCAACGACACCGACGCCGTTCCGGTCGAAACGCGATGGACAGAGCCCCCGTGCAGATTTCATCAACTAACGCGAGAAGGCTCCAAAAGTGAAAGTGACTGCGTGCCTCGCCTGAACATCGGTTCCTGACCTTAGTTTGTCAAAAACGACTCCCCACCCCGCAAAGACCAAGTCAAATGCATCCATTAACCGCTTTTGCCTGTCGTGGTGCTGACGGTTCGACAGCACGCTATGATTCAGAACAAGTGAAGAGAACTAAAATGTCTAAAAAGCCGATGTGTGAAATGATGCCTGTAAGAATACCGAGTCGCACCGAGGTCGCCCGCAGTCTTGCGATCGCAATTCTGACCGTCTGTTTTAGCGTGACCTCAAAAGCAGACAATTGGCCTCAGTTTCGCGGCCCCCATGCAAATGCAATTTCGACGCGGCCATTGCCGAAAACTTGGTCAGACCATGATGGCGAGACAGAGAACATTCGATGGAAGATCCCTGTCGCTGGCGAAGGATGGTCGCAACCGGTGGTTTGGGATGAAAGGGTTTTCCTGACTGCCGCGGTCCCAATGACGGAAACAAGCAGTGGTCCGGAACCTTACTCGAGTGGCGGTGGGCGTGCTGTAAAGGAGTTGATGAAGACAGAGTTTCTCTATCAAGTCGTTTGCATGGATGCCAATTCAGGTGACGAACTTTGGCGGACGACGTGCAAGGAGGAACAACCGCCAATCCCGCGTCACAGCACGAACACCTACGCGACCGAAACGCCGATCACCGACGGCGAACGGGTCTACGCCTACTTCGGAATGAACGGGATCTATGCATTGGATTTGCAAGGAAACGTTCAATGGCAAAAGGACCTTGGCGTCTTCGAGATGAGAGCGGATTGGGGGACTGCTAGTTCACCGACGCTGTTTGAAGGAAAATTGTTTGTCCAAGTTGACAACCAAATCGAGTCATTCTTGATTGCTTTGGACGCGGAAACGGGCGATGAAGTTTGGCGCGTCTCACGCAATGAAAAATCGCAATACAGTAGCCCGATGATTTGGCGGAACTCGTTGCGAAACGAACTGATCGTCGGCGGAATGGTCTACCGGTCGCATGATCCCGCAACGGGCAAGCTTCTTTGGGAACTTGATATGGCGAAGGGGCGCAGTTCCGCGACACCGGTCGCGGACGGCGACCGGCTTTTCGTTGGCAACGAGCTTAGGAACCGCGGGGGCGATGACGATGGCGGGGGACGACTATTTTGTGTTAAACCAGGCGGCAGCGGCGACATCACTCCACCAGACGATTCTCAAGAGACTGAATTCGTTGCGTGGTGGATCGAAAAAGCAGACATGCAGATGGCATCACCGACGATTTGCAACGGTAAAATTTACTTGTTTGAACGCAGCACCGGCAACATGCACTGCGTCAATATGGATACAGGCGAGACGGTCTATCGCCAACGCGTACGTGGTGCAAAAGCTTTTTGGGCGTCGCCGTGGACAGATGGGCGACAAGTTTTCTCACTTGATGCAAGTGGAACGACTCACGTCTTGTCGTCATCGGAAAAGTACGAGTTGCTTGCCGCCAATGAACTCGATCAGCAAGCTTGGAGCACCCCAGCACTGGCTGACGGCCGCATCTATTTGCGGACGATCGATCATCTTTACTGCATCGAAAATCAGTCGCCCGTCGATCAATCTGCGAAGTAAACTTTTGATTGATCCTTTCACGCGAAGAGATGAAATTCGCGATGAAACACGGTCGGTGTGCAACGAACTTCTTCAACCAAAGTATATTTGGTTGAGTCTTTCTTTAATCTGACTCCCCTCTATCACAACCACGTTTGTAGAAAGAGCTGAGGGGAAGAGACAATCAGGTTTGTTTGTTTCGGAAGTCGGTTTGGATTTGGATGATTCTTTGAGAACAACTCGACGCGCTAACCCGAGAGAGACACCGATGAACCCAGTCATGCTTCTGCTGATTGCCTTGACGCCAATGATAGCAACTGCCGCGGATTTCCAGCCGGATGAAACCCTCATCTACAAAAAAGTTGCGAACCAAACCAAGGAAGGTACCGTTGAGCTGAAGTTGCACATGTACACGCCTGAGGGAATTAAGGCGTCTGACAAACGACCAGCGATTGTTTTCTTCTTTGGCGGTGGTTGGAGCGGTGGAGATCCAAAACAGTTCTACCAGCAAGCGGATTTCTTTGCAGAGAGAGGAATGGTTGCGTTTTCGGCTGATTATCGAGTCAGCGGACGAAACAAAACGACGCCGTTTGAATGTGTGATGGACGGGAAGTCGGCAATCCGCTGGGTGCGAGAGCATGCTGCCGAGCTCGGTGTCGATCCCGACCGAATTGTGGCGTCCGGCGGCTCGGCGGGCGGCCATGTAGCGGCTTGCACAGGAATAGTTAAGGGCTGCGAAGAGGCCGGAGAAAACTTAGCGGTTAGCTCGTCACCCAACGCGATGATTCTGTTCAACCCGGTCTTGGATACCACAGAGAAGGGTTATGGCGCGAACCGTTTCAATTCGCAGCAGCAGACCGACTTGTCCCCGTGTCATCTCACGCGTCCCGGCTTGGTCCCCACGTTGCTGTTGCACGGCACCGCGGACACAACGGTGCCATTTGAAAATGCCGAGCGGTTCAACAAACTGATGACCGAGGCCGGCAACGAATGCACGTTGGTGCCCTTCGAAGGTGCGAAGCACGGTTTTTTCAACTCCGTCTTCTTCCGCGCCAACACCAAAGATCTCGCGTTTTACAGCAAGGGGATTGACGCGAGCGTGGCATTCCTAACCAAACTCGGCTATCTGCCAATCAAAACTTCAACGGTCGCTTGCGTTGGCGATAGCATCACTGCGGGCCCTTATCCTTCGTTGCTTCAAGCCGCCTTGGGCGACGAATGGTTGATCGTCAATTGCGGCAAGGGAGCCGCGACAGTGATCGACGGTACCCTTCGGCCTTACCATACGCTGCCCGAATATCAAAAAGCCCTGAACGCAAATCCCGATGTTGTCATCATCATGCTTGGCACCAATGACGCGAACCCGAAGTGGTGGGATGATCAAGATCGCAAAACGTCATTCGACGGATCGCCTGGGGCAGAGTTTCGAATGCGGTACGTATCCTTGATCGAATCGTTTGAACAGCTTCCTAAATCGCCTCGAATTCTTCTTGCGACACCTATGCCGATCTTCCCTGGAAAGGAATCTCGGGATCAGATGCAAGAGGAACGGGTGGGCCGCCGAGCGCACCTGATCAATGATGTGATTCCGCAGATTCGACAGATCGCTGCTGAACGCAATTTGCTGCTGGTCGACCTTCATCAGCGGATGAGTGCTCAAAAAGAAAACTGTGTTGATGGTGTACATTACAACCAAGCTGGATATCAAGCGATCGCCGATTCCATGAAGGTGGCGATACTGTATGCAAATCTTCCGGTTAATGAGTTGGAGTCCCAGCCAAACCCATGACGAACGCAAATAGATCGCAGCACACTAATGCGTTACTGATGTAGCTTAGCAACCCGGTCGGCAACGGCGATTGGGACTATTTCGTCCGGAAAGTTAGCGTGTTGAACGACCACACCTTGCCTTCGTCATTTGTGATTAGAACGCGGCAATAATACGTGGTCTTGGGTTTTAAGTTGGTCAGTGCCACCGAGTTGTTGCCGTTGTTAATCGGATGGATAGACACGCTTTGTTGCCAAGACCTTTCATCGCCTTGTGTTGACTTGCTTACCGCGGAATTGCGTTCAGTCCCATGCAGCTTGCGTTTTGCAAAGGTCAAGCAGTCCGTTTCGCTATAGTAGATTTCGGCGCGAGCGTTGACGCCCGCTCGTTGCACACCGATGTTAATCAGTGCCGTCGATTGCAAAACTTCGACGGCCTTCGACTCGCCCAAATCAGCAGGCAATTGGACGAGTTGCTGAGTGGCTACAGCGGACAAAAATTCGGGTAGCGGTGATTCGCGATCGAGTTTGCGAGGAGTTTCAAATTCATAGTAGCGCATGCCTCCGGTGGCCATCGCAAACTCGCCATCACTAGTCGTCTGCCAAAACTTATTGGCCGGACCTTTCGATTTGCACTCAAATGTATCCATCGCATGCCACTGCTTGTCGTCCCCGAAATGCCAGCCTCGCCGGCGTACTTCACGCACCAAGTCACCAGAACGCTGAATGTGTGGCGGACCGGGAACTTCACAAAACGAACCAGGAGCCAGATGCTGTTTGGGTTTTCCACCGTGCCATTTGCGACCAACCGCATACAGTTTCCACCGATGGTTTGGACGATCCCAGAAATGCCCATGATAAGTGTCGTAGACACCATCAGTCACGACTCGCAGTGCCTGGACTACGACTTCGGGGCGATCGACCATCGGCGTCCATCCTCGCAACTTCACACCAGATCCTTCGTGCCCGAACCCGCTGAACTCAGCCTCGGGTGACCCGGCAGCCAACAGATGCGGCATCTGATGAAGTGGCGGTACGCTACCGCGTGAACGAGCTGCCCACATCGAAAAGTTTAAGTTACCGTTGCTGCGACGATTAGCGTCGAATGAAGTCCCGAAGTACCCGAACGGTGTCGTGATTGGCGAGTAGCTGCTGAAGTCACACAGGCTGCGTGTGGCCATCACCCAGACGCGACTTTGCTTGATAGTCGAGCAATAGTAGCCTCCATGAACGGCCGCAGGACGCCAGCGAGCACGCAGCAATTGCGCGTCGTTGATTGCTGGCCCGTGGACATCGATCGTATGCAATTCGCCCACACCCGACTTAGGATCCGCAATCTGGGTCGCCTTGAATTCGATCGTATGTTCACCCGGTTCAGCGACCTCGAAGACGAGATCCCAAGGCTGCGGCTGAGCAAGTTTAGATTCCACCGTTCTTACCGTTCGCGATTGCCCGGCAAAGGAAACTTTGATTTCCGACCCGGCCGACGCGTTGGCAACTTGCATGTTGACATCCAGCCGAACCTTCCCCGGTTGCGATATCCAAACATGCCAGCGAATTGTTCCATCGGTTCGTTTCCAGTGGCGCAGGAATGCAAAGTTTGGCTGAATCAAATCTTCATCACCGACTTTTGGAAGCGACGATTCGCCATCTGCGCGACAGACACCATGGTCAAAGAATCCATTGCTTGCAGTCAGAATCAACTTGCCTTGCTTAGCCGGTTGACCGTTCAAAAAGTACTCGCGGCCCGAATCATCGACACCAGCGGCGAAGAGCGTGGGAGCCGATTCAAGTTGCCCCATGCCTTGGGGAACGACGTCGGACGCAGTCGCCCCCGGCTCTTGAGCCGTGACCGTCGCACAGGTAAACGCCCACACAAGCGAGACCATCGCACTGCAAAAAAAACTGTATTGCGTTTGCAGCGACCGTTTGTCGTACGTGAAACGACTCATGTTGTTTTTTGTTGGGCGCATGATGGTGTGCGATAGTCGTAGAATGGGACAAAGACTCAAACATAGCGTTTCAAGCATAGCCTAACCGCCTCGTCCGTCGTGACAGCCGGCAATCTCTAGGGACACATCCATTGAACCGATTACTAGCCGTGATTCTGTTGCTTGCGGGACTCACAATGCCGGCCGAAAGCGCCAAGCCAAACTTTATCGTCATCTTCACGGACGACCAGGGCTACGCGGACCTCGGTTGTTTCGGAGGTAAGCACGTCAGCACACCTCGCATCGATCAGATGGCGGCGGAAGGGATCAAGCTGACCAGTTTCTATGTAGCGGCTCCTGTTTGCACGCCTTCGCGAGCCGCGTTGATGACGGGCTGTTATCCGAAACGCATTGACATGGCGACGGGTTCCAATTTCGGTGTGTTGCTGGCGGGTGACACGAAGGGCCTCAACCCCGACGAGATCACGATCGCCGAAGTCCTGAAATCGGCGGGCTACAAAACGGGGATGTTTGGCAAATGGCATCTTGGTGATCAGCCCGACTTTCTGCCCACGCGACAAGGATTCGACGAGTACTTTGGCATCCCTTACAGCCACGACATTCACCCATTTCATCCGGCTCAGCAGAGACACAATTTCCCAGCGCTGCCGTTGCTCGAAGGCGACGACGTGATCGAGATGGATCCGGATGCGAACCTACTGACCCGCCGCGTGACGGAGCGTGCCGTGAGTTTCATCAAAGACAACAAGAACCAGCCGTTCTTCTTGTACGTGCCGCATCCGATTCCTCATCGTCCTCTGTATGCTTCCGAGCCGTTCATGCAAGACGTATCCCCAGCGATCAAAGCGAAGCTCGCTAATGAATCCGAAGGCATCGTCGACTACAAGACTCGCGACAAACTGTTTCGCCAAGCAATTAGCGAAATTGATTGGTCGGTAGGGCAAATTCTGGACACGCTGAATTCCGAAGGCATCGACGACAATACTCTGGTCATTTTCACCTCGGACAACGGCCCGGCGGTCGGAAAAGCAAACCCACTGAGAGGAAAAAAGGGACAGACGTATGAGGGTGGCATGCGAGAAGCTACCGTGATCCGCTGGCCCGGAAAACTTGCCGCCGGCATGGTCAACGATCAATTGATGACCACGATGGACTTGTTACCGACGTTCGCAAAATTAGCCGGCGCAGAAGTGCCAGGCGATCGCATCATCGACGGCAAGGATATATGGCCTGTGCTTTCCGGTAACGAAGAGACGCCACACGAAGCGTTCTTCTATCACAAAGGCAATCAGCTAGCGGCAGTGCGCTGCGGCGAATGGAAGCTGCACGCAAACCCAGATGGCAAGCCAACTGAACTGTATAACTTGACCATGGACATCGGCGAAAAGACGAACGTCCTGAAAGAAAATCCAAAGATTGCTCGGCGACTGAAGCGCCACCTCGACGCATTCGCAACGGAGATTGGACAAAACAGTCGTCCGGCGGCGTTTGTGGATAATCCGAAGCCGCTGTCGAAATAGGGTAGCCTCAATCAAGCAATCAACACAAACCTAAGCACAACCATGAAACCATTCGTACTTGTCCTGACCACACTCTTCGTCATGTCAGGACTGATCGCTGCTGAACCTTCGCGCCCCAATGTTGTCCTGATCTTTGCGGACGATCTGGGTTACGGCGATCTTGGTTGCTATGGTGCGACGAAGGTGAAGACACCAAACATTGACCGGCTTGCCAAAGAAGGCCGGCGGTTTACGGACGCCCATTCCGCTTCGGCCGTTTGCACCCCATCACGTTACGGTTTGCTGACCGGCGAGTACCCATCGCGCAAGAACATTTGGGGACCGTGCAGTCACACTCAACCGTTGCTAATCGACACCAGCAAGCTGACCCTTAGCAAGCTTTTCAAAGACAAAGGTTACTCCACCGCGATCGTGGGCAAATGGCACTTGGGCTTCGGATCGGGCCAGACCGACTGGGACAAGCCACTGCGTCCAGGGCCACTTGAACTGGGGTTCGACTACTACTTTGGCGTCCCCAAAGTGAACAGCGGCTTTCCCTATGTGTACGTTGAAAACGATCGCATCGTCGGCTGGGATCCCGCGGATCCGTTGGTATATGGCAAACCGCCATTTTCAAAGACACCGACGTTCCCGCATGAAGCCGGAAACAAAACACCCAACCGTTTCTCGGGTGCTAAGAAGGCGCATGAAATCTACGACGACGAGCGAACAGCAACGCTGCTTGTCGAAAAGAGTGTGAAATGGATCGAAGAGAACAAAGACGATCCGTTCTTTCTGTATTTGCCGACCACCAACATTCACCATCCCTTCTCTCCGGCACCACGGTTCAAAGGGACCAGTGAATGCGGACTCTACGGCGACTTCATTCACGAACTGGACTGGATGGTTGGCGAGGTCATGAACTGCCTAGACAACAATGGCTTGACGGACAACACGCTTGTGATTTTCACCAGTGACAATGGTGGCATGTTCAATACGGGCGGACAAAATGCGTTTAAGGATGGACATCGTCAAAACGGCGATCTGTTGGGCTTCAAATTTGGGATTTGGGAAGGCGGGCACCGAATACCGCTGATCGCCAAGTGGCCAGGCAAAATTAAAGAATCCACAACATCGGATCAGTTGATCTGCAGTATCGACATGCTGGCTTCCTTCGCTGCGCTGACTGAACAGACGATTGAAAAGGAACAGCTGGCGGACAGTGTTAACATGCTTCCTGCACTGCTGGGTGAACCGACATCACCGCTGCGTGACCACGTCGTCCTGTCACCTTTCAAACCCACTCACCTTGCAGTTCGCAAAGGCAAGTGGATGTACATTGACGCGAAAGACTCGGGTGGGTTTGGCAACTCGAAGCCAGGGGCTCACACGTTTTCGGGTGCTGCCGCTGCGGCCCTCGTCGGCAACGTGAACAGCGATTTCACCGCCAAGGGAAAGATCCGTAAAGATGCTCCGCCTGGGCAGCTCTATGATCTCGATGCTGATGTGCTGCAAACGACGAATGTCTACCGCCAACACCCGGACCTGGTCGCAAAGATGAAAGCGATGCTGAAGTCGTACACACCAAAACCAGCTGTGAAGGCTCGCCGTCGACGCGCACAAGACCAATCTCAATGAAACCAGCCAGCGAACCATCGCTGTTGACGCACAGCGATTTCACAGAACGAGAGATAGATCGCCATCCGCTTGGCGTCGGTCGCCGACGCACGCTCGAGCCACTGAATCCCCTCTTGTTGGCGTCCCAATGCGAAGAACAAATCAGCCATCACAACGTCGACATCGGAAACATCCGGATGCGATGCAAGAGGCTTCAAATGATCCAGCGCCGCAGCAACGTCACCTGCGGCGAGTGACTGTTTTGCTGGTTGCAGAACTTCGTCTAAATCCGAATCGGGCTTATCCGGAATCGCCGCAAGCGACTCGCCAGCTTCGATTTGCGAAACGACTTCGCAGCGACCGGAATGACTGCACAGCAACTTCTCATCAGCACCACAACAAGCGATGTGGCTCGCAGAAAAACCGAGGCTTTGAGACCGCTGTACCCTGCCAGACTCATGTACTGACCCATCGCTCGTTAGCTGGACAACGCCACGTTTTCGCGGAAACGTCGAAGAAAAGAGGCATGTAAATGAGTGCGTTACTGGTCAGCTTGCGTCTGTCAAAAAACTGAAAACGCTCGTTGATTCCGAAACAACCGGATATTCCCCAATCGCTTGGGACGATCACCATGAACCGGCACGCCGCCATCTTGCCCTGAAAAGCTTTCCGATCCCCATGATCGTGCGCCGTCTTGCCAGAACGCTGTGCCAAGCGGCCAAGCACTCAGGTAAACTACTGCCTTTCAAACGACTGCCGTTTTTGATCGATGCGCCGGTGTGGCAAAGCACTTAAATCACCCAACAAAGCATCCATCGACAGCAAACCCGTTTTGAACTCCGAAGACGGGTCGCCAAAGTTCTCAATTTCCAGATGGAAACCATCGATGCGAACACGATTCACGCTGATGCTACTGTTCTTCATTCCGCAAGCCGTTTTGTGGTCAGCGGAACCAACGAAACCCAACTTCGTCGTGATCTTTGCCGACGATCTCGGGTACGGTGACATCGGCTGTTACGAGTCGACGGGCGTGTCGACTCCGCATCTAGACGCGTTGGCCAAGGACGGTTTCCGTAGCACTGACTTTTTTGTTCCAGCGAATGTCTGCAGTCCCTCGCGCGCGGCCTTACTGACCGGTCGCTACCCGATGCGATGCGGGTTGCCAGTCGCACGCAACGAAGCGTTTGAAAAATATCAGAACTACGGTTTGGCGTCTGACGAACAGACGATACCTGAATTGCTTGAACCGGCCGGCTATCACTCGTTGATGGTTGGCAAGTGGCACCTCGGCATGGAAGTCAAAGGTTCCCACCCACTCGACGCGGGTTTCGATGAACATCTTGGTATTCCAAGCAACTATTCGAAGGGTCGCGGCCCGAATCACAACACTTTGTACCGAGGCAAACAAATCGAACAGAAGAACGTCGCTTGCGAAGAGTTGACGAAACGGTACACCGACGAAGTCGTCGCGTTCATCGAGCGGCAAGAGGACGCTCCGTTCTTCATCTACGTTTCCCATCACATCGTGCACACTCCCTTGCGTCCCAGCAAAGATTTCGTCGGCACAACCAAGAAAGGCAAGTACGGCGACTTCATCGCAGAACTCGATCACAGCACAGGTCGGATCATGAAAGCGATCCGCGACTCTGGCGTTGATGACAACACGATCGTGGTCTTCACCTCCGACAACGGACCGATCGCACCTGGATCCGCGGGCACGCTCAACGGCGGGAAGTATTGCACCATGGAAGGCGGACACCGCGTTCCCGGAATCTTCCGTTGGCCTGGTCAGATTCCACCTGGGCAAGTTTCAAACACCACACTGACCAGCATGGATTTGTTACCGACCTTCTGTGAACTTGCGGGTGTCGAAACACCCACCGATCGCAAATTCGACGGCCAGAACATCCTTTCGATTCTGCAAGGCAAGACGACTGCCACACCGCATGAATTTCTGTACTACTACAACGGCACGAACTTGCAGGCTGTGCGGCAAGGCGATTGGAAACTGCATCTGCCCCGAACCGGCGCGGACCAACCATTTTGGTCAAAGCCAAACAAAGCAAACAAAGCAAACAAAGCAAACAAGAAAAAGGGATTCGTGACACTCGACAACCCGCTGCTATTCAATTTGCAGAACGACCTTGGCGAGCAAACCAACGTCGCAGCCCAAAATCCCGATGTGGTTGCTCGCTTGCAAACGCAGGCTGATGCGATCCGTGCCGAACTAGGCGATGTGCGAGTCACCGGCAACGATCAGCACGCGATCAATCTAGTCGAACCGCAGGAACGCTAATCGTTGCACCGAACCATTTGCCACAGTGAGCGACCGACGATGCACGTGTTCAATTATCCGAAATCGTCACGAACCACTGCTGCGTACAGTTACTGAGCTAAGATTGCAACCTTACGCCATGACCTTCCCAATGTCGAGAAATGAATCAGCATGACAATGCCAAGACCAGATCGAACGTTCGCATTTTCCGTCGCGGTATCCTTGATGGTTGTTGCATCGACAGCCTCGCAGGCAACAGCGGATGAATCGTGGACGATCGACAGCCAGAGCGATTGGATCGATGCGGTTGCCGTTCAAACCAATTTGGACCTCAAGGATGGGATGGCTACGCCAACGGCAAATTCGGCGATATTCCGCAGCAAGCCGAAGTCGTTCAATGAAAAACGCACTGCTAAATCGATTGTTGTTGCCCAGTCGTCGGTCTGGGAGAACTGGGAACCGACGCCAAACATTGGTCCTCAAAATCTCGCGGATGCCCCGGTCCTGCTCAGACGCGGACCGGACGACTATTGGATGTTCGGCCGATACAGCAGGCCTCGTCCCAGGAAATCAACAAAGGAAGGCAAGTCGTCGCCTGCCGATCCAGCTTTTATTCCCAAAGCAGCGACGCTTGCAGGTTTCGAGATTCCATTACAAACGACGATTTACAAAAATCAGTTTGACGCGCTTGGTGGATTAAAAAAGGGATTGGGCGGTTACCACGCCTGGCAAAGTCGGGACATGGTCAACTGGGTACACCACGGCCCGATCACCGACAGCAAGGGTAAGTGGATGACGACGGCAGAGTTCGCTGACGGCAAAGCGTATTTCTACTACGACTTCCCCAACGATCAGGATCCGCATCTCTACATTGACGACGACCTTACCGACGGCCTACCCGGCAAAAACATGGGGATCGCATTCAAAGATCCTACGCACGGTTCGGATTGCGGTTTCATCCGTGACCTCGATGGAAAGTTCCATGTCATCGCGGAAGACTGGAGCCCGATCAATGCCAAGACCCACGCTTGGGATTCGCCGCTTGCCACCCATGCGATCAGCGCCGATGGAATTAAAGACTTCAATATCCTGGCGCCACCCGTTGATCATCGCACCAAGGCGACCGGAAAAATTGGAACTTACAAGCATCCTCACTGGACCAAAGAAGATCCAGCAAACTACAAAACAAGCATTGCCGAGTACGAAATCCACGAACCCGAGCAAGACGCCTACGGTGACTGGGCAATGATTGCGATCGGCGGGCAATACTATCTGTTTTGCGACTACGATCCAGCATCAGGTGACGGAATGAGTGTCGGACGATTCACGGCGCCGACAATCGATGGTCCATTCACTTGGTGTGGGCACGTCGGCAAAGGCCATCCGGATCCCGACGTGATCTTTGCCGAAGGCAAGTTCTATCTAGCGACCCAACAAAAGTCCGATTTTGTCAGCCCCGGACCATGGGTAGAAAATGTCGAAGTGCGAGTTGGTGTCGACACTAACAATGACAGTTCCATCAACAAATGGACGGATTGGCAAACCGTCAAGGAAACTTACAGCGATGTCCCCGGATTCGCAAAACAGGTCGCAAAAACACCGGCACAGTTGGATCTGTCTGACCTGCCGGCCGGATACGGTTTTCAGTTTGAATTTAAGATCACCGACACGACCGAAAACACGTCCAAGCCAATACTGGATTCCATTCGGATCAGTTTTAGTAACTAGCCAACCGTCCTTTCGCCGGCAAGGCCCCAAGCCGCCATCCGATTTCTCAGTCCTCGAAATTAGCCAATGACCGATGCTCAATCTTCGTTTCTCTCTATTGCTGCTACTTACTCTATCAGTCAGTCACGTTTTCGCGGACGACAAGATCACCGCTTACGAAGATCTGGAATTTGCAAAAGTCCAAACCAACGTGGGCGAGAAGACTCTAAAACTCGACCTCTATCGACCGAAAAATGACGAAGCCTTGCCTGGGATCGTGTTGGTTCACGGCGGCGGTTGGTCAGGTGGAACTAAAGAGTCGTTTCGACCGCTGGCACGCGAGTTGGCGACGGACGACTATGTGGTCATTACCATTGAATATCGTTTGTCAGGCGAGGCGATGTTTCCAAGTGCAGTGGAAGACTGCAAAGCTGCAATTCGCTGGCTTCGTGCTCACGCGGCAGAGTACAAAGTCGATCCCAAGCGAATCGGCGCCGTCGGCGGCTCTGCCGGCGGACATCTAACCGGAATGGTCGCAACGACCGTTGGTAAGTACGACGTGGGCAATCACCTGGATCAGTCAAGCGAACTGCAAGCCGCCGTCTTGCTTGGTGCGGGCGTGGATCAAGTCAAACGGTCCGAGGAATCAGCAAAACCCATTCAAAACTGCGTCGTCTTCTTCGGTGGAACGTTGAATGAAAAACGCGAAATCTATGCCGAGGCGTCGCCCATCACTCACGTCTCGGCAAAGACCTGCCCGATTCTGTTCATGGATGGCGAAAAGGATCGCCCGGGAATGCGCTACGTCGACATTCGCCCTAAGCTTGATCAGTTCGGAATCGACAACGAGTTCATCATGATCCCCGGAGCGAAACATGGCCAATGGAACAAGCAGCCGTTTCGCGAGTTGTATCGAAACGAGTTTCACAAGTTCTTTGACGCAAATCTGAAGTAGCGTTGCTTCGTGCCCGCAACTTTACCGCGGCGCCGATCCTAACGCGAAGAAGCCCAGACGCTGACTGAGCTTTCGCTGGACTGTTTTGATCTCTTTCCCACTTCAAACTTTCTGAGATTCCCAAAACCATCGTGCCGAATCTTCCCTGGACCAATCCGAACCCGTTGATGTTGGCGCCGATGCAGGGGCTTACCAATCGTGCTCTACGGGCAGTCTATGGCGAACTTGCCACACCCGACGTGTTGTTCACCGAGTTTGTCCGAGTACGACCGAATGCCAAGAAGGTGATCGCCGATTCTGACTTTGTCGAAGCGACAACTTCGGTTCCGGGGATCCCGCTTGTGGTGCAAGTCATTGGCTGCGCTGACGACGGAGTGGTCGATGCAGTCAGCGACCTGGTCGCACGTGGTGTCCAGCATATCAACGTCAACATGGGATGCCCGTTCGGACGCATGACATCGGTTCTCGCAGGCGGCGGCATGTTCAAGTATCCCGAGACGGTCTATCCGATGCTCGCCGCAATGCGGCAAATTGTGCCAGGTTCACTCTCGGTCAAAACCCGACTTGGCATCGACGACCAACGCGAAGTTTTTTCGGTCTTGGATGCGTTCGAAAAAGCAAGCGTTGACTTCCTGGTCGTTCACTCACGCACGGTAAAACAAAAATACAAAGGCGAAGCTGATCACGATCTGTCGCGCGAGATTGTCCTGGCTGCCGCGATGCCCGTCATTGCAAACGGAGACATCCGATCGGTCGAGGACGCCCAACGTGTGATGAAGCAAACGGGTGCCGCAGGATTGATGCTAGGACGAGGTGCGATCGCCGATCACAAAATATTCGATCGCATCCGAAGCCGAGAACCGGGCAATCCATCAGCGGAAGCCAGACAACAAGAGGTGACAGAGCGTTTGCGGCGGCTACTTGATGGATACGAAGACATCTTTCACGGTGACGCTCAGGTGATGGTGAAATTTAAAGAGGTCCTCGCGCATATAGAGGCTCCTGAACTTGACCGTTTGAAGAAACGATTAAAAAAAGCAAGCTCCTGCATGACTCTTCGGCAACAGTTGCAAGCAATCTGAATGCGAATGAGGTAGCAGAGTTGGCTCGAACTGTGGGCCAAACGCAAATCGCTGACAGGACGCTCAAATTGCGGATCGAACACCGGCCGATAGACGTTCCATCATTTGCCACGAGATTTGACGATTGCTCGGATTGCGAGAATGCCACTCTCCGGCTTCCTCCTTGCCGAAAAGTTCGCCGAGCGGACTTCATTGCGGGTGGCACAAATCCGTGCAGTGCAACCTGCTTTCCGTTCGAGCGATTCAATCAACCAAATCACCACTGGCCGATAACCAAGCAATCGCTCTCGCGTTGGACGATCGTACGCAAATTTCCCCGCCACTTTGATCCAATCAAGCATCCATGTTTTCCTTTCTCACCCAGTGAAACTTGTCCGCCGACAATGTCTGTTCGCCATCCCAGCGATATGCGACCAGCTTACCGCCTTTGGCCACGCTGTAGTCCGTGCAGGCAACATTGCTAGCCAGTGGCGACGGCGTACCGGTCAGCCAATAGTGACCAAAGAACACGGGCGATGCATCCCGCGGATAAGTTTGAAACGATGCTAAATCAGAATCAACAATTCTGACATCCGGAACTTCATCACTGCCAAGATGGTGCTGGCGATAGCTTCGGCCAACACCGTTTTCGTACCACTTGATACGAACAGAACCGCGCTGTTGTCCTGCCCTGTCGACGATCGAGTGCCCAGCCGGCAATTGCAACTCGGGTCCCTTTAACACATTCTCGATTGCAAGATTCAGGTCGCTATCAGAGTCTTCTGCCAACGTTAGAAAATCAGGCGTGAATTGTCCACTGGTTGCAATCGCACGGTTGATACAATCGATCCCCTGTGTCTGCCACGACGCATGAGCAACACGGATTGCACCAATGTCAATCGCGACGGGAAGCGTCTTGAACCAATCAACGGTATCCACGATCTCTTTGGTTGAAAGCTGGTTCAAAGTCGCCTGATGCTGTTTCAAATTCTTGACAGAATGAGGCCGAAACCATCCGTCATGTTTTCCCGCCCGCCGAGTGTGAAACGCGATCGCGTTGTATTCGTGATTCCCCATCACGGCCAACGCGTCCCCGGCGTCCACCATCGCACGAACAATCGCAATCACTTCGCCGATTGCTGGTCCGCGATCGACAAAGTCGCCGACGAAAACAGCCTTTCGATTGGCACACCGAAACCCGTTGCCATTGCGCGAGTAACCAAGGTCAAACAGCAGAGCTTTCAATTGATCCGCGTGCCCATGGATATCACCAATGATGTCGAAGGATATTCGCCGATTGGTTACTATCAAAACTCGAATCCCATTTACGTCGCAGCAAGCATCGATCGCAAGAAATCTCGCCAACGTCAACTGACATCGAATACGCTATCGTTCCGGTGGTTGTATTCTTGTCGTTCGAAAGAGTCAACTTATCCGAGAACCGTTGGCATCTTGTTCGCGCAGCCTCAAAGCGACAGATTCATGTGGGTCACAATGCGCAGGGTGAGCGAGCGATTGACATCAGTATTCACGCAAGGGATTCTTTATGATCTGGCTGGACCGGTTACCGTTGTTCCTCTTTATCGTGGCGGCGCTAACGCTAGGACTGGCACCGTTTGTCCCCGAGCCGCACATTTGGGAAAAACTCAAGATGTTGGCTGGCGGTACCCTCAGCCGGCCGATCGACGTCTTCGATCTGCTGCTGCATGCGACGCCGTGGTTGTTGCTAACCGCTAAAATCGCCCGCATGCTGATGCAGCAAAATGATGCCTGAATGATGGATTTACGTTGCTGCTTCCGCGTCACCGACAACGTCGCACAATCAGAAAAAACACCTCTCAGTGTGTCAAAGATCGAAAACCGGTCGCGTTTTGTACTTTGTATTGTAGAGGAACCTATGCCGAAGATACCAATGCCGGAAACGAGCGAAAGTCTGCTGATTCGCGTCCACAATCCCGCAACCGCGACAATCGCTTCAGAAACGACAAGCCGATGGCTACACTTCGATCACGCAGCAAAAAATTGATCGAGTCAAGAACTTCTTCCAGACAGGGCATTCGATGCTGCTTGTTTCAAGTGCTCAGGTCGCTTCGATGCCGGAACTGAGCGAGTAGTCCTTTGTCGCAAGCCGATGTGTAAGTTACTGATTCGCAAAACACCAGCGTGCGACACGTCTCGGCCCAATCGTCAAGACACGCCCCTACGAAACCGTCCGCCAGACATGCAAGCGACTGCTACTTTGCGTGTGGCTTCTTAAACCTCAGCAGATAATTCTCCTCGAATGATTTGACTGGAACTTCATCGATAAAATCGAAACCTGCCGCAACCACCTCAGCTTGAAATACTTCCTTCCCTGCCCGCATGTGGCCAATCAGGAACTCTCGCGTTACACCCGGGATTCGGTTGAAGTCGACCAGTACCAATCGGCCACCTGGCTTTAGAGCTCGAAAGATCGAGGCCAATGATTGTTGCGGGCTTTCAAAGTGATGATACGTGTCACAGATGAAGACCAGATCAACCGAATCGGGTGGCAAGCGAATCGAAACATCCGTCCCCAAAACCGTGGTCAGATTTTCAATTCCGTCAGCGGTCGCTCGCATGGCGATGTGTTGCAAAAACTTTGGTGCGATATCAACGCTGTAAACCCATCCATCCCAACCAGTCTTCTTGGCAAACAGGCGACTGTAGAACCCCGTGCCCGCACCAACATCGGCGATCCGTTGTCCCGGTTGAATGTCACACGCCGCCATGACGTCTTCACGAGCGGCGTAGACCTCTCGGCTCTCGACCTCGAACTTCTCTAACCATTCATCAACCTTCAAATCAGGACTTTTGAAGTTGTCGTTGATACCGGCCGGCGGTGTCTTCAACGCTGCCGGCGCCTCCTGACTCCACGTCGACGTATTGGATACAAAGGCCAGGACACAAAGAGTAACTGAGAAAAAGCACTTCATTTCGATACTTCCATTGTTGTGGTTTTGGTTCTATTTAGAATTCCGTCTTCCATTTCGTACGTCGTGTCAAAGACATCCAATGATCGATGATCGTGTGTGACGACAATTACACCAGCCCCCTGTTCGTGAGCAACTTTGGCGAATAACTCCATCACCTGTCGCCCGCGCTGACCATCGAGCGCCGCGGTGGGTTCGTCAGCAAGAATCACACTCGGGCTGTTGGCCAGCGACCGGGCAACAGCAATCCTCTGCTGCTGGCCGCCGGACAGCATGGACGGATAGTTGGCGGCGCGATCGGCCACGCCTAAGTAATCTAGTAACTCCATCGCTCGGCGATATGACGCTCGCTTCGATTGCCCGTTGAGCTGCATCGCGATTTGCACGTTTTCGACAGCGGTCAAGAAGGGAATCAAATTCGATTTCTGAAAAATAAACCCAATGTGCCGGCGACGGAAGGATCGTAAGTTTGCATGAGCCGTCGCACCATCAAGAACTAACTTGTCACCAATCGTAATCTGTCCCGAAGTTGGCGGATTGATCAAACCAACGGCAGTAAGAAAAGTCGATTTCCCGCTGCCGCTAGGCCCAAGTAATGCGACGACTTCGCCTTGGGCAACCTGCATCGAGGCATCCCGCATCGCTACCACTTCGGTGTTCCCGCTGCCGTAGATTTTAGTCAACTTTGCTGCTTCGATCGCAATGGGTTTTGATTCCGTCGTCATGCCAGAGCCTCGTTCGGCGACACTTTCATCGCTTTCCAAATCCCGAGCAAACTGGAAACCACTGAAATCCCAATCACGATTCCCGCCAGTTGAATTAAATCAGCATCCGCCAAGATGACGCGTCTTGGAAAAAGCGGGAAAAGCTGTTGCCCCACCAGATACGCAATACCAAATCCGACCACCCCCAAAATCAAAGCCTGTTGCAAGATCAGACCGAGGATCACCGTGTTGGGAGCGCCAATCAGTTTCAATAAGGCGATCGAATGGATTTTGTCGAGAGTCAAGGTATACAAGATTAACGCCATGATGATCGCCGCGATCACGGTTAGCAGAACTCGAAACAAACCAATTTGCCGTCGCACCCGTTCAACGCTGCCTTTTAGCAACAACTCTCGTTCACCTTCCTTAGTGAACACAGAAACATCACCCCAACCAGAAATCGTTTCCACGGCTTGGTCAATGTTCGCACCGGGGGACATCGTCACCATCACGGCACTGATTTGCGGCCGTGCCACACCAGGCAATTCAGACGAGGGGCGAGCTGCGTTCTCCAGAATCATCGGCTGCTGAATTCCCAACTCGAATTCGGCGCCGCGTCCTTCCCTTGCCGCTCGTTCCAATCGTACGGCTTCACCGGGCGTGTCGAATTGAATGGCTTGCGCGTCGCTGACCGTGAACATCGCGATGCCATCACCACTTGAACTGATCATGTTGTTGGTGATCCCCACGACGGAGTAGGTTTCCTTGCCGAGTTTAATTTGCTCACCCAAACCAAGTCCGAGCGTCTTGTCGGCGATCATTTCGTAATGCGCTTGGCGGAGCGGTCGACCGGCATTCAGTTCAACCCAGTCCCCCTTATCCAACGGCCAACTCAAACCAAGCACGGCGATACGAAGCGGCTTACCATCACGCTCGCGTTGGATCGTGTGGTAGACAAATTCACGTGACGACTTTACTCCGGGCACCGCTGCGGCCCGATACACCAAGTTCGATGGTACTCGCGACAATTCGGCAAATGGTCCGCGAGTACTTCTTTGAACGATCCACAAATCGGCATCCACGCGTTCAATCAGTAACGTTGCGTCTTCGACGACGCCGCGGTAGATGCCCCCCATTCCCATCACGACCATCAACAACATTCCAATGCCGACGGTGGTCAGCACGAAACGCCCGAGGCTTTGACGGATGTCCCTGATCGCAAGGTTCATATCTCCGTTTCCAATCGAACCGTCACCGTCTGATCGTCTCGCAGGATGGCACCGGGTTTCGCAGGCCTGATGACAACGTCGCCTGCGCTTAGACCATCGGTGACCTCGACTGCGTCACGACTGCGCAGCCCCAATTTGACTGGCTGCCATTTCGCGTGACCACCGGACAAAACAAACACACCTTCGGCTCCGTTGCGGCGCTGCACCAGCCTAGCAGGTAATGTAACAGCGTTACTAACCTGCTCGACTCGGATAAAAGCCTCCGCTCGCTGTCCAACCGCCCAGTTCGTCGGCAGTTCATGCACTCTCACGTCGACGAGAAACTCGCGCGTCTCACGGTCCGCTTCACGACCAAGCCTGGCAACACTGCCTGGGAACGACTCATAAGGCTGAGACCGGAAAACGATTCTCGCGGGCTGATCGGTTTTCAAACGAGCCATTTCTGTTTCGTCAACCCACGCACTGATCCAAACTTCATCCATGGAGATCAGCGTCAAGATAGAACTTCCGGGAACCGCAATGTCACCCGGTTCTCGATTACGACGGATGACCAGTCCGTCGAAGGGAGCCACGATCTTCGTGTCCTGCAAACGAGCACGGTGATACTGCAAGGTCTTCTCAGCCGCTACAAGCTCCTTCTGGCCTTCGGCAATTGCTGCCTCCGCGCTTCCGATCCCCGCTTCAGCAACCGCTAAGCCTTCGGTCGCCTTGTCGGCCTCTTCGGGACTGGCGGCATTCTGGCGGGTCAACTGCTGCAACCGCGCGTTATTCCTTCGAGCTTGTTCGTAAACGGCTTCAGAACGTTCTTTGTCGCTGCTGAGCCTCGTGACCGCAGCAGATGCCGCGTTGACGTTGGCCTCGGCAATCTCGACTTGCTGTTGCAACTCCGCGTCGTCAAGCTGAACTAGCAAGTCGCCCACCTTGACCAAATCACCTTGATCCGCGTTCAAAGCCTCGATTCGCCCGGAAATCTTTGGCGAAATCGTCGCGGAAACACGAGCTTCCAAAGTACCCGTGCCCATGGCCTCGGATACGAGATCGCCTTTTGTCACCTCGTGCGACAATACAGCGACGGGTGCAAACCGAAACCAGTAAACCGCTACCGCGATCAACGCGACAAAGACAACGATCTTTGTCAATGTTCTAAACAAACGCACAAACGCTCCCGCAATTTTTGACACAACTTTTCGCCGCACAGCATTTCGCGAGCGTGACCACCGCAAACAGCAGACGATTTCACGCAGCGAATCTCGTCACGATTTTCAGACTGTCCTACAGGTACACCGAAGGTTTGGACGACGTTCGCGACACCTCTTTCGCTCTAAGTGGTCGCCAAGCAAGCACAATCACCACGAAACGCTTGAACGGCAATTTCGTTTTTGCGCTCACTCCGTCACTTGTTCGTACGTTGCCGGAATACGATACCGGTCGCTGTAGGTGTGAACGCGGTTAGTTGGTTTGCCATCAAGCGTGACCAGCGGATGACCGGCGTCGACCCACTTTAAGATGCTGCCCTTATAGTTTTTCACTTTCACGCCTTTGCCAGCCAGCAGCTTTGCGTAGGCTCCGCTGCGACCGCCAATAGTGCAGTAAGGAATCACCAACCGATCAGCGTACAAGTTTGTGTCTTTTTCATACTGAGCTTTCGTAATCGCACCAGGAATCACAGAGACTCTTTGTTCCGCGTCGCTGCGGACATCAACAACGACAAAACTGGCCTGCGGGATTTCCGCCGAAGACTCTTTGGCTTTGAGTTCAGCTTGGGATTGGCTTTCCAGCATCTTGTGCAATTCGTCGGTTTCGATGGTTTCAATGTTCGGGCCGCCAAACAGACCGCCAAATTGGGCTGATGCAATTGGAGTTTCAGCAATCAGACAAAGGGCGAACGCAATCAGTATCAGAATTTGTTTTAAAGTCATCGTCGTTTTCGGTTTCTTACGTTGTGAGTAAACAGTGACAGCACGAATTCTAACCGTTTGGCAGTTCAACCCAAAACCAACCTCGCAATTCGCCTTCCTTGAAACCAGTCGCCTGGTCATTCGGATAAAGCTTGGCGAGCTGCTCTTGAATCACGGGCGAGATTTGTGAGGTTGGCCCGTGGCACATCAAGCATTGACCTTGCAACTTGATCGGCAGCAAAGCGGCCGCGTGACCATTAGTTAGACTGACAAAATGTGCGGTGTCCGTCTTCGCGTCGGTTAACGCAGTAGCCCAAGCAGGCGCCGCATTGTCGGGATTGCGTAGACGCACGCCAGTCCGACCAATTTTCAGCCCCTGTTCTGAGCCCACGTCGCTTGCGATTTTAGGAGCTTCTTTCTGGCACACCGAGATAGCAGCGACGGGGCCTTGAGCGCCCATCGTTTCCATCAACCGGCCCGATAGCTGAGTGAACAACGCCTCCTTGGCTTTCAGCATGCGGTCAATCTGATCCTGAGTCGGCTCTTCACCGTCAGCGATCGCGACTTCGGGATTCGAGACGTCGATGGCAACCGTTGAATTGTCCGATGACGAACAACCACCAACGATCAAGCCGACCAACATTGCAGTGATCGAAAATTGTGTTCTGAAGTGAGTTTGAATCATTGTTCGGATTCCTTTCGAGTCAAAATGTAGGCCAGTTCGTGCATTCCGCTCGGGTGCTCGACACGTTCTGCTGCTGCGACTGGGTCATCGGGCCACTGCCAGGTTGGTTCTTCGAATAGACGTCGCATGGCTGAAATGTCGCATGTGAATGGAGGGCCGCCAGCCTTATCTGACTGCATAAAACAAGCAAACAGTTTTCCGCCGGGACGGAGCCAGCATGCCATTAACTGTTGGTAAGTTTCCCACTGGCTCGGATCAATCGCGCACAAACTGGTTTGTTCGTAGATCGCGTCAAATGACTTCGATTGACAGAACGCAAATACGTCGGTTTGCACCACGTTCGCTTGCAATCCACGTCGATCTAACTCTTTTTCGAGCGACTGCACAGCAGCATCGGCAAAGTCAACTGCCGTGACGGTAAAGCCCGCTTCTGCAAACGCGATCACTTCGTGTCCACGTCCACAACCGGGGACAAGAATCTCGCACGGCTGCAGATCGCCGGATTCCACCCAACGTGACAGAATGGGACTCGGCCGTCCACGGTCCCAACCGGTCATGGCGTTGTCATAGCGATGTTGCCAATCCGCATTGGATAGTTGCCCATGATCTCGACAACACGCCCCACACCGCCTCGTCGAACTGATACTACTTTCCATCCGTTCGAGTTCCGTTTGGGAAATCAGGCAGGGTGTAAGGAGTGTGGATCTCTTCCATGCCATTCTTCAAGAATCGGCTGACCAGCTTTGCGTGTTCTTGCACAAGCATCACGACGTAGGGATCGTCTGACTGATAAACCACCTTCATCCCCTTGTCCGTTTCCTCATACGCAAGCGTGTAGTCGTCAGCATGCTCGATCAGCTCAACAAAAATCGGATGGAACGTCATCGGAGGCAGAGGCTTGTTCCCGAGCACGCGGTCTTCCATCGCGGGAACGTGCTCTTTGATCATGTTCGCGATCGCCTCGTCATCCGATTCCGTGACTGCCTCGGCGCCATCCGACAAGTTGGTGACGGTGCGTTTGATTTTGTCCTTGTCGGCGAACATTGCGTGCAAAGTCGTCATGTCGCCTTGCATACCCTGCATCGCTCCGGGCCCTCGTCCCATTCCCATTCCACGCCCCATTCCCATCCCCATTCCTTGTCCGGCTGGGCCATGACTTTGTTCTTCATCTCCGGCGTCAACTTCGTTTGCCGGCGCGACGTTTGCAACAGCGGCAGACGCCGATTGTGAAATCGGTAGATACACGTAGCCGTCCGCTTGAAGATTCACGACAGCTGTCAAAGCCGACACGGCGGTTTTGACGCTGTCATCAACCTCGCTGGGCGTTGAACCTTCGGAAAGAAGTGACTGACCGCAAACGTACAGTTCGACTCCGGATTGACTGAGCTGTTGCAGCAGTTTCAAGTTCGGATTGCCATCCGTTTTGAACTTCGCCGAATAGGCGTCCGAGTTTAGAACCGACAACGTTGCACCGCCGTGAAAGACCACAGCGATTTTCACGTCGGCCGGTTCCGCGCCGCCGCCCGCGTAGATATTCAGGTACTTCGCGACTCGCTCGATCCCCGCATTCAAACGGTTCGCGTCACTGCTGCTAGTCAAATCGATCAGCAACTTTGACCACGCGCGTGGTTGCTGCACAGCGTCCGGCAATTGAACCACACCACCATGGTTGGCGATCACAGGGTACCGAAGCTCGCTCGACTGGGCTGGCTTATCGTTCGCAGCAACATGCGACTCCATCCCCCGGCCTTGTCCAAAACGAGGCCCGCGACCTCCGCCGAATCCGAGCCCGCGACCACCACCAAAACCTTGGCCGCGTCCTTGCCCGGTCTGAGCTAACGTAATTGTCGGCTCGACAACAAGTAAGCCGACGACAAGAAAGACGAACAATAAGATTGTGCGACTCATGAAACAGATCCTTCAGCAAGTTTAATCGTGGTAATCGGTCAGTTCAAAGATGTTCAAACGTATCAGGCGTCGGTCGACATGTGCTGGGCAATGTATGCCGGTTCGCCCATTCGTTCGAGCAGGTCAAGCTGTAACTCCAACCAACCAACATGCCCCTCTTCGTCGATTGCGATTCGTTCAAAGAGTTGCCGTGTCCCGATATCTCGTGCTTCACCCGCTTGCATGGATGCTGTCGTATAAAAGTCGACCGCTTCTTTTTCATCTGCGAGATCCGTTTCAAACATCTGCTTTAGCGTCGTTGCGCGCACAGGCGTTTTTTCGAGATTCAAACTTGGCTCGGCATTGAGGAAGAGCAGACGCACCAGAAACTCTTCGGAATGCCCGAGTTCCTCTTGCAACTCTTCGCGCATCTTAGTTGCCAATTTCCCCATGCCCCACTCGTCCAGCACGCAAGCGTGCAGTTGATATTGGTGCATCGCGGTAAGCTCCATCGACAAGGCTCGTTGGAGATTCTGAATCGTATCGTTCTGTGTCATAGCAAGTCATCAATCAGTAAGAGGTTAACTTCGGAACGGGCAAATTAAAGAACATCGCTCAATCACACGATCGTGTGTTTTTAAGCTGAACAAGATCGTCGTCAATTTCGGTAGGTGAAACCTACCTAGACATTTACGGCCGGCTGAGATTTCACAGTGGCGAGCCCAGCTTCTTTCCAGGCCATGTAGCCACCCGTCAGATTGACCACCTTTTTGAAACCGGCGGCTTGCAGGACACTTGCCGCGATCGCCGAACGAGCACCACTGCGGCACTGAACAACCAACTTTTTGTCTCGAGACAGTTCGTCCAGGCACTTCGACAAACGTCCGAGAAAGCAATGTTCAGCTTCTTCGATGTGCCCTTCTTTCCATTCTTCATCCGAGCGAACATCAAGCAGCTTCACGTCGCCGGCTTCGATACTGTGCGATAGGTCCACAGGTGTGCCAGACAAGTACACTTCGGTTGCCAATCCGCGCGATTGAACTTCGCGTGCGTCAAACCCGCCAGCGATATGCTCGACGCCAATTTTATGCAAAACTCGCGCCGCTTCCTCGATCTGGTCTGGTTCGCAAATCAGATACGTCGGGCGGTCATAGTCAACTAACCAACCCGCCCACGCCGCAAGCATCGGCAAAGGAATGTTGATCGTTCCCGGCACATGTCCAGCACCGAACTTTGATGATGGCGATAGATCCACGACGGTTCCGGACCCAACGGCCGCTGCCAGTTCAGTAACAGCGAGCAGCTTGTGATGATGTCCAGCCCCCAAAATCCGCGGGCCTTCCTTGTTGACTTTCTTCATCACAGCAAAATACTTTGGCGCCTCTGGTTGGTCCGCCAAAATGTAGCGAACAAACTGGTCTTCGTCGTTGAACTGCAGCGCCGGGTTGAACCGTTTTTCGTAGCCGACGGTGGACGATGGAATTGCGCCTAACCCTTTTCCGCAGGCACTTCCGGCTCCGTGCGCTGGCCAAACTTGCAAGTAATCGGGCAAGGACTTGAATCGCTCGGCTGATTTGAAAAGGTCGCGAGCGCCCGGATCTGCTGTACCCGTCAATCCCGCAGCTTCTTCGAGCAAATCCGGCCGACCGATTGATCCAACAAACACAAAGTCACCCGTGAAGATCCCCATCGGTTCGTCGGCGCCACCCCCTTGATCCGTCAACACAAACGAAATGCTCTCTGGCGTATGCCCGGGTGTGTGCATGACGTCGAAACGAATCTTGCCAATCATGAAGTGATCGCCATCATGAAGAAGATCATTGTCATAGCCATCCAAGTACAAGTACTTCCACTCGGCCGACCCTTCGTCAGAAACGTACAGCTTTGCGTTGACTCGATCGGCTAGCTCGCGTGCGCCCGAAACATAGTCAGCATGAATATGCGTCTCGGCAACGGCGATGATCCTGACACCCTCTTTTTCAGCCATGCGAAGGTATTGTTCGATATCGCGACCGGGATCGACAATTACCGCTTCGTTGGCTCGTTGACAACCAACCATGTAGGACGCGTGGGCGAGTTTATCGTCGTAGAAGTACTTCAATAACATTTTGATTGTCCGTTGATTTGGGGGTAGTGGCTGACAATGCGAAGGGCATGCCAAGTTGGAGAGTTACAGAACCACTGTTTTGAAAATCACAAAGATCGCGACAAACACGACCGCGATCGAAAAGGTTTTTTGCAGTGTTGGTCCCTTAAGTCGCTTGGCGACGATGCCGCCCAGCCACATTCCAATGAAACCACCCGCCATGAATTGCAACGTCGTTTCAAGCGACAACTCGCCACCACCGACGATATGTGATGCTACGCCGCTGATGCTGACCAGAACGATGACAAACAGAGATGTCCCAACTGCTTGGTGAATCGCCATCCCGCTGAAGATCACCAGTGCGGGAACGATCACAAAGCCACCACCGACGCCGAACATTCCCGACAGCACGCCCATCATTAACCCGACGACCACAAGCAGACGTGCACACTTGGACGTCAATCGCAGCTTGCCATCAGCGTCGCGTTGGCAGGCACTTCGATCTGGCCCTGGTTCGCTTTCCGTCGTGCAAACTCCGCTCGGAATGTTTGGATTGCAAGCCTTGGACCACATCCGCTGTGCGACCACAAACATCAATACCGCGAACATCACCAACAACACTGTCTCGGGAACAAGCTTCGAAAGGTAGGAACCGACAGGCGCGCCCAGCATGCCGGCGACTGCAAACAGCAATCCCGTTCGCAGTTCAACCTCGCCACGGATCAGTCTTGGCACCGCGCCAAACAAGGCGGTACCACCAACGGAGGCCAATGAGATTCCCACAGCCTCGCGGGGCGCAACCGCCAGCCCGTAAACAAGCAACGGCACCGCAAAAATACCGCCACCGCCACCGGTCAATCCCAATGCGAATCCAACGACAGTCCCGAACAAGATGGCTAGGCCGAGCATGAGCTGCCACAGCCTCCGTCGCCGCACTGGTTCCAGGGCATCTTTGCGATCATCGACGCCATCGGACACAAACCCGTCAAGCCGGCAAACATCAACCCACAGCCAACGAAGGCCGAGAGTCCAACGAAGTAGGGATGAACAAGATAGGCAAGCACGACGCCGAGCACCGTCAGGAATCCGGCAGCGATCTGCACTTGCTGCATCAATGGAAACGACTTCTTGCCACGAACGACTGGCAGATTCGCGCTGTCCCAGGCCGTCGTGCCGCCCTCGACGTTAACAACATTATCGAAGCCAGCGTCGATAAACTTCTTGCACGCCTGCGCCGACCGGTTTCCACTGCGGCAGATCACGTACAGAGGGAGACTGGCCGATCCGTTCCGGGCCGCCATGACAGCCTTGGGATCCAGCGAATCCAGAGGGACGCTACGCGCACAATCGGCATGCACCTCGCGAAACTCGGTAGGCATCCGGACATCAATCAAATCAATTTGCTCGTTCTCTTGCTTCGCTGCTAATTCCTTGACACCAATCGTCTTCATTCGAAACTCCCCGTTTTGGAAAACCCTGCCACCCAAAACCCCGCTACCTCGCAAGGTTCCGATATATTTGTGTAAATGTTTGGATCGTTTCCGATCCGGCTTCAACTCAGTTCAACAAACTCACGTTTCCATCAAGGCAAGAATCGACTTTCAATGCATGCCATCAACGGAACCAGATGTGGCTCGGCGACCTGATAGTAAACGTTTCGGCCCTCACGCTGACTGACCAGAAAACCGCACCGCTGTAACAGTCTCAGTTGCTCGGATCCAACGTTGTCTTGAATCTGACAATCCTCGGCAATTTCGCCAACCGTGTATCGCCCGTGCAGCAATAACTGCACAATCCGCAACCGGACTGGGTGGGCAAGTGCTTTCAAACACTCAGCCGCAGCAGCAAAATCCTGGATCTGCCCTGGTGGCTTCGCTAGTTCATTTGATTTCATTTCTGCGTTCATGTCGTTCACCCAAGCCTCGTCACAACATAATATCGGAACCTAACGATATGTCAATGAGTGTTTCTGCAAGTTTCTACCCTTTCAGATCCGTGAGCCGTCGCAGCCAGACAGCCAGTTTGCATTCACAGCAACGAGTGCAGCGCAGGACACAATCTGTCCAACAGATGGAAAGTGGCTGTCCAAGAAAGCCACCATCATCCACCTGTCTGCGTCAATGAAGCAAAAACGGCGGTGGCACAACTCTTGCTTCCCCAACCTGGGTTGGAACCATCGACTGCGGTGATGTTCCTTTCCGATGGATTCGGCCTATGGATATGGCGAGGCGCAAGATGTCTAACCCGTTGCTAAACTACGATCACACAAAACAACGGATCGCCACGAGCTTTTCGCAAGATGCTACTAGCCGTCCATTCTCGGGCTCTCCTTCACAGTTTAGACCACTGGCGTCGGAACCGCCCTTTCCGCGACTGTATCAGCTTTTGCTCATGACGAATCGCATCTCAGCCCTCTCCACCATCCTGCGTTCACCGATGCGGATTCTTGGCTTGGTGCTGGTGCTTGTCTTCACGGCCGAGGTCGCCGTCATGCTTGTGCTGCCTCACGTGACACCTGCCATGCTTAGCGAACCAGTCGAAGCAATTGTCGACGCGATCCTGCTGACGCTCGTCTGCGCCCCAGTGCTTTGGTTAGTCATCATCGGCCCGCTTCGCCGTATCGCAATCCAGGAACACCAGCGCAGCGAGACGATCGTCGCGAACGCCGGCGAAAGCATTCTGACGTTCGGTCGTGACGGGACCGTTTTATCTTGCAACCGAGCCGCCACTGAAATGTTCGACATCAATGCCGAAACGCTGATCGGTCGTTCCATCACGTCATTGGTTCCGGCACTTCCCGACATCCCAGATCAATTGCCGTCCGAGTTTCGCCTCGACGGAGTGCGAAGCGACGGCGAACAGTTTCCGCTGCAAATATCTGTCAGCGAGTATCCGTCGGAGTCGCAACAAACGCGGATTGCGATCGTTCGCGACCTGACCGATTCGCAAAAGTCCGAAAACGAACGAATTCTGATGGCTCGCAAAACGGAAGCTTTACGTGCCCAGCAGATGACGACTCTCGCGCAACTCGCAACCGGCGTGGCTCACGAAATCCGCAACCCGCTGACGTCGATCAAAATGCTGATTCAAGTCAATCGTGCAAAATTCGCGGATGAAGGACTGCCGACCGATGATTTGGAACTGGTCGAGCAAGAAATCCGTCGCATGGAGCGGTCGGTCAACAGTCTGCTAGATTACGCCCGTCCCGAAACATCCGAATTCAAAAGATTCGCGATCCAAGAAGCAGTTCGCCGAACGGTGCAATTGATCGATGGACGTTGTCGAAATCAAAACGTCGAACTGGTCGTCACAGCGCCCGACGCAGCGGTTCCAGTCGAAGGCGATGCCGCTCAAATTCAACAACTGCTGTTGAACCTAGGTTTGAACGCGCTCGATGCAATGCCCACTGGCGGAACTCTCAATCTGATCGTATCTGAAGTCGACGACCAAGTCGTCGTTTCGGTTTGCGACAGTGGCACAGGCATCAGTTCGAATGTGCTGGAAAAGCTGTTCACTCCATTCGTGACCAACAAAACCAATGGTATTGGCCTAGGCCTGGGCATTTGCCGCCGCATCGCCGACGCTCATCAAGGAAAACTAACGGGTACGAACCAGGCCAGCGGCGGCGCCAAATTTCAGTTGACATTGCCGAGCGTGACGGAACATTCTGCGCCCAACCAATCGAAACCCGACTACGACCCGCTTGGTCACTCTCAGGAACCACCATGCAAAGCCTGTTAGTCATTGATGACGAACCATCGATTTTGAAAGCGTTCGAGCGTGCTTTTTCCAGCGAAACGACTACGGTACTAACGGCCAAAAACGCGGCGGATGGGGAAGCGGTTTTTGCTAAGTCCAAGCCCGACGTCGTCGTGATTGATCTGAGTCTACCCGACACATCGGGACTGGAATGCTTCAAACGTCTACGCGAGATGGACGCTCGTGTTCCTGTGATTTTCATCACGGGCCATGGCACCGTTGAATCGGCGATCGAGGCGACCAAGCTTGGTGCGTACGACTACCTGTTCAAACCGCTTGAACTCGACGAGATGCGGACGCTGTTGGACAAGGCACTGAATCTTAGCCGTATGGTGCGCGTTCAACCGATGTTGGCCGACGAAGAAGACACCGTCGCCGATGCAATCGTCGGTCGTTGTAAAGCGATGAAAGAAGTTTACAAAGCGATCGGTCGCGTAGCCTCACAGAATCTGACGGTATTGTTACTCGGCGAGAGCGGTACCGGCAAAGAAGTCGTCGCCCAAGCGATCTACCACCACAGCGCACGATCGACCGGTCCGTTTCAAGCGATCAACTGCGCGGCGATCCCCGACGCGTTATTAGAAAGCGAGATTTTCGGTCACGAAAAGGGTGCGTTCACCGACGCCCATCGTCAACGAATCGGAAAACTAGAACAGGCCGACAAAGGCACGTTGTTCTTGGATGAAGTCGGCGATATGTCGCCAATGACCCAGGCAAAATTGTTAAGAGTGTTGCAAGACCAAACCTTCGAACGTGTCGGCGGCAACACACCGATCAAAGTCGATGCCCGCATCATCGCGGCGACGAATCACAACCTAAAACAGCTCGTATCCGAAGGTCTGTTTCGATCCGATTTGTACTTTCGACTTAGCGTCGTGACGATCCAGTTACCACCGCTGCGTGAACGCGAAGATGACTTGCGAGTGCTGTCGGAATATTTCCTTCGGAAGTACAGTAACGAGTTCGGGAAAGACATCCGCTCGCTCGCACCTGAAACACTGGAACTGCTGCACCAATACCATTGGCCTGGCAATGTGCGCGAGCTCGAAAGCGTGATGAAGCAATCCCTCCTGACGGCGCGCGGCAACATTTTGCTGCCAGAGTTTGTTCCGCCTCTATCGGATCAATCAAACAATCTCGCCGGTGGAAAAAATGACGGTGAGTATCTTACCGAAGCGTTCATTGCCGAGCGTTTGGAATCAGGGAGCGATAACTTACACGCCGAAGCAATCGCGAAGGCCGAGCATCAGCTTCTACGTCAAGTACTTCACAACACCGCGGGCAACCAACTGAAGGCTGCCAAGATCCTCGGCATCTCGCGAGTCACGCTGCGAAGCAAACTGAAGTCTCTTGGCATCGAAGCAAGTGATTTCTCCTAGCATCGTCACCAGATTCCGATTTATTAGTGCAATGTTGGCTCAGGCTCGCCATGATGCGTTAACTTGATTTGTTGCAAGCCGCGTGCGAACCAAGGGTAAACGCAAGGCACGAACAACGAAGTCAACAGGGTCGACGTGATCAGTCCGCCGATCACGACAGTCGCAAGGGGGCGCTGCATCTCGGCACCGTCACTTGTTGAAAGTGCCATCGGCAGGAACCCGAGACTCGCAACCAATGCGGTCATCAACACCGGTCGCAAACGAACCAACGCAGTCTCGTGAGCCACCAAACCGAGCGGCATGCCGGTTTCTCGCAGATGTTCTGCAGCACTGACCCAAACCAAACCGTTCAGCACCGCAACGCCGAACAGTGCAATGAAGCCGACCCCAGCAGAAATACTGAACGGCATCTCACGAAGGTACAACGCGATGACTCCACCGGATGCCGCCATTGGAACGGCCAGGAAGATCAGGAATGCTAGCCGCATCGATCCGAGGCTGGTGTGAAGCAACAACATGATGACGACCAGCACGATCGGCGTGATGATGGCAAGTCGTCGGCTAGCGGATTGCAAGTTTTCGAAGTCACCACCCCAGCGGATTTCGTATCCGGGCGGGAGTTCGACTTTGGCGGGAATCACTCGCTGAGCCTCGGTGACAAAAGTCGCCACATCGCGTCCCCGCACGTTCGCGGAAATGAACGTCCGACGGCGATTGCCTTCGTGTTCGATCGTTGGCGGCGTTTCTTCTAGACGAATTTCGGCGAGTTCTTTTAATGGCACCGCTTTTCCGTTCGAGTCCGCAACGGGAACCTGTTCTAGCAGCGATAAGTTTTCACGCCATCGCTGGGGAACTCGCACCATGATCGGATAGCGAGTTCGCCCCTCATAAATCTGGCCAACCTGATGTCCACCCAGCGATGAAACGACATCCAAAACAACTTGCGCATCGATTCCATACTGAGCAAGTGCCTTGGGCTTGGTTTGAATCGTCAAAGTCGACAAATTGGCTTGATAGTCTGCCTTCACATCGACAGCCCCCGGGATCGACCGCAAAGCAGCTTCGATCTCTTTGCCCTTGGCACCAAGAACTTCCATGTCATCGCCATACAACAGGACCGCAACATCGGCTTTCACACCAGCAACCAATTCGTCCACTCGCATCTCGATCGGTTGTGTGAATCCGAACGCGACACCCGGAACATTGGCGTTCAGCTCATCCGACATCTGCTCGATCAATTCATCGCGAGTCTTCTGGACCGGCCACTCGCCGATGGGATTCAGCAGCACCCAAACATCGGTCTGGTGCACGCCCATCACATCGTTGGCGATTTCTGGCCGGCCAGTTTTCGAGAAAACAGTTTGAACTTCGGGATACTTTTTCAAAATGGATTCGATCTGGGTCGACATCTCAATCGAACCTTCGAGCGTTGCACTGGGCAGTCGCGACGCTTCGACCAACAAATCGCCCTCTTCTAAGCGAGGCATGAATTCCGCCCCCAAATTCGCGGCCATCGGCAAACTGATCGCAAACAAAGTCAGCGCCGTCCCGATCGTGACGACAGGATGCTTGATCGCTCGTGTGACAATGGGTTCATAGAACCATTTGACAATCCGAACCACGAACACATCCTTCTCGCTCATCTTTTTCGGCAAAAAGATCGATGCCATCGCCGGCATGAATGACAGCGACAGAATCATCGAACCGCCCAGTGCAAACAGGACAGTTAGCGCCATCGGTCGAAACAGTTTGCCTTCGGTGCCCTCGAGCAACAAGATTGGCAGAAACACAACCGCGATAATCAGTTCGCCAAACATCGTTGGCTTGCGAACTTCCACCGCGGCATCGCGAATGATGTCTTCGTGTTTGGTGTCACCGTTATCGTGCGAAAGCTTACGAATGCAGTTCTCGACCATGATGACGCTGCTGTCGACGATCAACCCAAAGTCGATTGCTCCTAAACTCATCAAACTAGCCGTCACGCCGGACGCCAACATCACGTTGGTCGCAAACAACATCGAAAGCGGAATCGCCAGCGCGACGATGATGCCTGCACGCAGGTTACCGAGCATCAGCAACAGCACGATGATCACCAACATGCCACCTTCGGTCAGGTTGGTTAGCACAGTTTTTAGCGTGCGGCCAATCAGCGCCGCCCGGTCATAGGTAACCTCGAGTCGCACTCCATCGGGCAAAGTCGTTTCGATCTCTTTGAGCCGTTCTTTGGCCGCAGTTACAACCTCGCGTGAGTTCTCGCCGATCAACATCATGACTAGCCCCGTCACGATTTCGCCACGACCATCGCGCGTAACCGCCCCCTGGCGCGTCATCGGTTCAATGCTGACTTTTGCGATATCGCGAACAAGAATCGGGTTACCGTCGGGTTCGCGGCGAATGACAACGGATTCGATATCTTCAGCAGAGGTCAACAGCGAGACACCGCGAATGAAACGCTGTTCGCCGTGGTGAATGACGTACCCGCCGCCGGACGTGTTGTTATTGTTTTCTAGCCGAGAGAACAACAAATCCATTGGGATGCCATAGCTAGTCATCCGATCGGGATCCGGTTGAACTTCGAACGTTTTATAGTAGCCGCCGTGAGTATTGATTTCAGTCACGCCGGAAACCTGACGTAGACGTGGCGAGATATCCCACTCCAACATGGTGCGCAACTCCATCGGAGTGTGCTTGTCGCTACGAACTTCGAATTGCAGAATCTCGCCGAGCGCAGTGGTCAGCGGGCCAACCGCGGGTGTTCCATATCCGGCCGGAATCACCGCCGCAGCATCGGGCAAACGTTCGGCGACTAACTGGCGTGCCCGATAGATATCGGTGCCTTCTTCGAACACGATCGTGACGACCGAGATACCGAACTTGGAAACGCTGCGAAGCTCCTCGACGTCGGGCAAACCGCCCATCGTGTTTTCGACTGGGTATGTGACATAACGTTCAACTTCGACCGGCGACAAAGACCCCGCGTCGGTGACCACTTGCACCTGAACGTTGGTCATATCGGGCACGGCGTCGATCGGCAACTTGAGCGCCGAATACATCCCGGCACCGGCCATCAGCAACGTCAAGATGATGACGAGGCCTCGATTGACGACCGAAAATTCAATGATTTTGGTAAGCATGATGAATTTCTAGTAGGTAGCCGCGACGTTGACGGCTGGATGAAGGGCAGGGGAGATAGGAAAACCGAACGCAGTGGGTTCGGTTGCGTCTACTCGCCTTCGCCCTGCAAAAGAAGTTCGGATTTCAACAAGAAAGCACCTTTCGTGACCACTGCCAGGCCTGGCTGAAGACCGTTGGTGACTTCGATCCAGTCGTCTGACACATGTCCCGTCGATACATCAACTCGCTTGAATGTTCCGCCGCCTTCATCAACGAACACAAACGACTGGTTTTCGTGTTGCACCACTGATTCTGGTTTCACCGACAATGCTTCGCGGGCATCGCCGATCGGAATGGTCACGCGAACGAACATTCCCGGACGCAAAAGGCCTTCGCTGTTTTCGATCTTCGCAACCAAGGGAACTGAATTCGTGTCCGCTTGCACCTCGCGTCCGAAATATCGAATCTGAGCTTCGAAGACACGATCGTCGAGGGCGGGCACTAATACCGAGACGGCTGTGCCTTGATCAAGCGAAACCGCCGACCAATCGCTTTCACGAATGCTGGCTGCGACATAGAGCGAATCGGTGTTGGCAAGCACAATCAGCGAATCACCTCGACTGACTCGCTCGTCATTGGCGAAAGCACGTGATTCGACAGACCCAGCAAATGGGGCCCGCACTTCAAGTCGCGAAAGAGCCTCTTCGTTACTCAAAACGGCCGTCGCACGGTCTTCTTTGTAACCGAGCAAGGTTTCGACCGATTGCCAGGCAAGATTCAATTGACGATCGGCTTCCGACAGCTTTGCCTCCGCGTTGAGTTTTGCTTGGTTGGCCGCAAAGGTTGCTTGGTCGCGAGCGGTCCGAAACTCGGTTTCTGCCATTTGACGCTCAGCTTGTCGTTCACGAACCGACCGACCAGAAACAGACCCTGAATTGGCGAGCGGCTCGATCATGTCGAGCAGTTCCGACGACAATTGCATCTTGGCATAGGAAGACAATATCCCTTGACGATAGCTACCAAGGGTTCGATTGCTAAACGCGTTCTCGATCTCATCAACCGACACCCCTTGGTCGAGCATTGCTGACATTTGTTCGAGATTCTTCGCCAACGAGAGTTCTCGTTGAAACAGTTGCTCAGCGATCTCGCGTTGGTTTTGACGTTTCAGAATTTCCGCGCGAGCTTGTCCAATTTCGGGACTGCGGAGCACTGCAAGCAACTGACCGCTTTCGACATGTTCCCCAGGCGTGACGAACACCTCGGCAAGGATGCCGTCCATTGGCGCCTTAACGTCCACGTGCCTGGTTTCGTCGTAACGAATCCGCCCCGGTATTGTGTGAACATGCTTGACAACCTGCATTTGAGCCGGAACCGTTTCAAACTTTGCGGCCTTGATCTTGCCGGCCGGCAACGTCAGTGAATCGGGGATCGCGACTTCTTCCGCCACCGATTCCTCGACTTCAGATTGGCCGCCTGTGTTGATCTCGTGAACGGCCAACCAACCGCCCCCCATGACGGCTAGCACGAACAGCGTCGGAGCGACTTTGGCGATCGCACCCAAAAATCCGCGCTGGGATTCGGCGGATTGTTGCGATACGGTTTCTTGCGGTACGGAAGGAGCGTTGGGCATCAAGAATCGCTGCGTAAAAGGTGATCGAAATCAGTTCCGAGTCACTTACCTAGCACGATTCGTGCCATCGCCAAAAAACCCCTGTTTTTGCGACGTTTGGACCAACGGAGCGTCGCCGTCGACCCAAAAGAGAAAGAGTTTCACCACCGCAGTGGACAGATTCTGTCCACTGGAAAATTACTGACACGAGGCGGTTCGGTGCTGCGATTCGACTAATTCCGTCCCCTGATCGCCAGCTAACCGATACTGGTCTGCAGGCCAAGTTCGGTTAGGAATTCGTCGACGCTGTTCGCCCATGTCTCGGTCGCGCCGGATTGCTCGGAAGCAGCCCTCTGCGGTTCGGCAGTTTCACTGGTCTGCTCGGCGAAGGAAGCGACCTTGTCGATGGTGGTCTCGGAGTCGAAAGTAAACTCGATGTCCCTGGTCCTTTCGAACAAAGTGATTGGCGACGAAGGAGGCTGAACAAGCACTTGTTCGCCGTCGACTTGTTCGCCGCCACTGTTACTGATCCTAGCCAGTTGATTGATCACACGCAGTGCATCAAGTGCAGTCGCCCGTCCGTCGCCATTTTGATCGTAGTACGTACCTGGAAATGGATTTGACGTTGTTGGATCTTCCAGCAGGCTGCTGGCGCCGTCCGAGTAGGCCCGTCGTCCCAGTTCGTTGATGACCACCAACGCGTCGCTGGCTGTGACGGAGCCATTGTTGTTGACGTCGGAAGGCTCGATCACGTTGTGCCACCCCGACGTGGCTTCTGTTCGCACGATCTGACCTGTCACTTGGTTCAAAGCCACGATCACGAATCCGCCACCCGACGTATCCGGCGTGTCCATTCGCCAGTCCGCGACATCAACAAAGACCAATCGATCTTCGGCCGAGTTGGCGCGGACCAGAATCGTTTGCGCAGCAGGGGAAAGCGAGGTGACAACGCCCGCATCAATCGTGATCGTTTGCGATCCTGGCGTCATCAGATCAATGATCGCAAAATTCTCGATCACAAGGACCGTGGGATCCGTCAAATCAACGGTCGCCGTTTCGACAACCAACGTGTTTGTACCGAGCGAGCCGTTGATGGCAAGCGTTGCCGAATCCGACAACGACGACACGACCAACGTGAATGAATCGTCGGATTCCGTGCCATCAATTTGCAGGTCTGTCAACGCGTTCACCGGCGCCTCGAAAAGCGTGTCGGCACCCGAGTCGACGGTAACGTTGCCACCGGCTGATGTTACGCTTCCCAAGCCGCCCACCACGGTAACAATCGCATCGGCTTGCAAATCCCCGTCGAGGATTTCGACAAGAACGTCTTCGACTTCACCGTCCACCGCGGCGCCGGTCGGACCAAGTGAACCTGCACTGCTGAGCCGGAATCGGGCGAACGTTTCGCCAGCGAGAGTTCCCGCGGGAACGGTGAACGAGATCACGTTGTCCCCTGCGGTGACTGACAGGTTGGTTGCAATTTGATCGGCACTGTCCCAAGATCCATTGGCATCAAAATCAAGCCAGGCGTCTAGTTTCGCATCAGCCGAAACCGACACCAAGAAGCTGGCGATTGTATCAGTGCCGGAAACGGCAACCGGGTTCGCCAGCAGAGTCACACCGTCATCATCGTCTGCATCGGCTGCCAGAGATGGCTGCCCGTCGTCGTCGGCAGTAACTACCGATCCCAAACGAAGCGATCCCACCGTATGTCTGGCTCCGTCATCAGCTAATGATACGGCATAGTCACTCGGCGCGTCACCAAAGTCCTCGTCCGAGACCGCTTCTTCAACCACGTCGATCAGCACGGTCTTGTTGACTTCGTGATAATTCGCATCATCGGGCGTGAACCGAACACTTAACAATTGTCCGTCACCCAGTTCCAACTCGGTATCGACCGGCGGAGTGTAAACAAACGTCCCCGCGATATCCGCCGTCGCATTCAACTGATCCGTCGACAACACGGTCCCGACGATGATCGCAATGGGTGTTTCCCAATTGACGTTCGGTTCGGCTGTATCGACATCGATCGTCGTTGTGATGGTCACTGATCGAAACGCAAACGGATCATTCGGCGTAAACACCGCCGTCAACGTCTGGCCAGCACCGGCGTCCAAAACCGTTCCTGATACTGGCGTATAGGTGAACGAACCTGCGGCAGTCGAGACTGCGTTCAACTGCGTGCCACTAAGCGCCTCACCGAACGTGATGCCAGCGGGCGTGTCCCAGGTCACCGTGGGAATCGGCGCAAGTTCGACGGATCCCATATCGACGGCGCCAACGACGCGGGTTGCCGTCCGAACGTCGACGGGCAAGATTTCAGTCCGGCTACCATTGCCATTGATATCGTAAGAATCCAGCGGCAGTCGAACGGTACTGCCATTATCAATTGCGGGACTTGATTGAAGAGGCAAATGCACACGAAGCCTTCCGCCTTGAGTCATCAGCGGACTTAGTTTCGGGTCAATCGCATCCGCCCCCGCACCGCCAATGAAATTGCCGCCGGCGCCCGCGACCGGTTGCCCGTCGGTGACCGGAGTCGCAGTAAGCAGCGTGCCCGAGTTGTCACCGATCAACGAGAAATCAACGTCAAGGTTGGCGACAGGATTCTGAGGAGAGTTGAATTCAGGGGCGATCGGGGCCGTGTTCGCTGCGACGATCGAATTGTCGATCGCCAGCGTTGTCGAACCGGCAGCCATCCGTATAGCACCGCCCTGCACGACCGCGGAATTACCCGTGAACGTAGACGACTCGATCGACACCGCGCCCGCGGACGAAAACACGCCGCCTCCATCAGCACCGGCCGCGTTAGTCGAAATGGTTGAATCAACCAACACCAACAACGTTGCCGCGCCATCAAGCACGACGCCACCACCTGACTGAAGCGAAACATTCTCGGCGACCAGCGAACCAGCGATCGAGAGCGATCCAGCAGAGACATGAATGGCACCTCCGGAATTCGCCGAGTTCCCAGACAGCTCGACGCCGACCAGCACGAGGTCACCCGGCGAACTTGACGTGATCGCACCACCTTTGCCGGCCGCGCCAGTCGACGCGGACACGTCGCCACCGGAAAAACGCAAACCAGACATGTTGACGTTACCCGCCGTTGATGCAATCTCAACCAAGCGTTTCGTGGTGCCGGCAGGGCCGACGATTGCTAAAAGATCAGCGCCAGGGCCGACGATCGAAACCGTCTCGGTAATGGTCAGTGGCGGAAGAGAAGCATCAAGCGTGATCGTAGCACCGATCGATCCCGGTACAACGATCGTGTCGAACCCTTCGCTGGCGTTGGCAAGTTCGATCAATTCGCGAAGCGAACGATCGCCGGGCGCTAAATTACCATCCGATTCATCAGAGATTGTGTCGACCGTCAGAATCGGACGCGACTGGCGTTCGACGGCTCCCATGTCGACCGTTGCGCCTGATCCAGACGCATTTGCAATTCGGCTGAACAGGCCGCCCCGCTGATCGTTCTCCAGCGTCACATCATCGCCGCCACCCGAAACACCGTCTTCGCCAAAATCGACAGCCAAGGCGTTGCTACCTGCATCAACGACAATGCTCGACGACGCTGGATTGTGAGTTCGTGTGGTGCCACCATTATTAGCCAACGGTCCCAGTGCCGGGTCCACTGGTGAAGTCGGAGTTCCAATGTAATTGCCTCCAGTACCGTTCGATGCCGCTAGCGATGTGTCTTTGTTATTTCCGATCAAGCTGAAACTGACGCGCAAGTTGGCCACCGGGTTGGCTGGCGAGACAAAGTCGGGTCCAAGAGGCGAGACGTTCTCGGCAACGATCGAATTCTGGATCGAAATCGACCCAAAATTGTCACCGACAAAGATCCCGTCGTTTAGCGTGCCGATACCACCGCCCGAGATGTTCGAATCGTTATCCGTGACGGTTGAGTTGACCAAACGTATCGGCGCGTTGTCGGTCTGGATTCCGCCGCCGCGAACATTGCCCGTGTTACCGGAAATGGTCGAGTTGGTCAGCGTGACTCCCCCCGTCACCGTCGCGATGCCGCCGCCATCGCCGCCTGCCGTATTCGAGTCAATCGTCGATTCGCGAATGATCACCTTGCCGCTGACGTTCGAAATACCACCGCCATCGGTAACGCTGTTGTTTGAGCTGATGGTTGAACGAGTGATCGTCAAATTGCCGGCGAAGTTAGAGACTCCACCGCCATCACCGTACTGGGCTTGGTTATTGGTGATTTTTGAATCACTGATCGTGATCGCCCCAGAATCGTTCAGGATCGCACCACCGTTATACAGTGCAGTGTTACCGTCAAACGTCGACGCCGAAATCGTAACCGCACCACTGATGCTGTAGAGAGCACCGCCGTCGCCGCCCGCGGTTGAGTTGCCACTGATGATGCTGTTATTGATCGTGACGTCGCCATCACCGCTGTCGATGGCACCGCCGTTGAAGCCCGATTCACTGACTTGGTTGTTGGTCAGGTTGCTGCCAGAGATTGTGATCGGACCGGCCGACGGACTCGAGATTGCACCGCCGCTGCCATAGGACTGATTGTTGTTGAACGTCGAGTCTTCGATAACGATCGAGCCCTCGACGACTTGGATGGCGCCGCCGCCACCGCGTACCGCTTCGTTGTTTTCCAACGTACTGCCGACGATACGGACCGTTCCGTCATATTCGCTGTAGATTGCACCGCCGCTATCGGCGACATTGCCCGAGATGACGCTGTCTTGAATGGTCAGCGTGCCTGAACTTTGGAAACGAATTGCGCCGCCGAAATCGGTTTCCACGCGGCCACCTGTCAGCGTTAACCCTGAGATCGATACATCACCGGCAGCAGCCGAAATATCGAACAATCGAAATTCGTTGACCGCGCTGGTGGTGGCACGAACGGTTAGCGACCCTGCGCCCGGGCCAGTGATCGTGACGGGATCGTTGATCAACAACTCGCCGTTGGCGGCCGTCAAATTGATCGTGCCCGTCACCGACGGTGCGAACGTGATTTCGTCAGGGCCGGGGGATGCGTTAGCCGCAATCACTGCGTCGCGAAGTGTGCAAACCGAAGTGCCGCAAGCTCCACTGCCTGCGTCACCGCCGGTGACGACAATGTAAGCAGCAAGGACGCGGCGGTTTTCGAGCGATTCCATCCTAGAGAGTCGTCGGCGAACACGAGCGGTGGCGCAACGACTGGACTTAACGCGAGAGAACAGTTTGCGGACTTGCATATCAGAAGATCTTGATGAGAGAGAGTATTGCAAGGAAACAATGATAGCGGATTCAGCGGATTGGCATGAAGCAGGAGCGCAGCCACCGTGGTGCCTCTGCAGAGACCTCGATGGGGATTTCAGCAGGGATCACGGCCGGGACCGATTGCCGGTGCTGCTCAGCCCCACAAATCCGCCAATCAACTATCATAAACGTCGAAGAATCCTGTGCAGCCTCTTTCAATGCTTCTCTTGTTTAAAACCTGTTCATGAAAATCAAGTGCCCGGCGTGTGCCACCGTATTGAATGTGCCTGACACAGCCGCCGGCAAGGTTGTGAAATGTCCTTGTGGAAAACAATTGCGAGCTCCGGGCGGTACAGCTGGGCCAGCGTCCGGCGCAGCCGCGGCTCGGCCAGCCGCGGCCCCCGCCGCAAGACGGCCGACGGAGCCAGCCACGACGACCAGACGTCCTGCTCCGGCGGGAAATGACTTTGATCCGGGACTATTCGACGAGTTAACCGAAGCTGACTTGCAGCCCGTAAAAATGGCGTCGACTGGCCCGAAATCATCCAATCCCTACGCACCGACGGCCCATGGTGGGGGTGCTTCATTTGGTGGTCCTGTGGCAAGTGTTGGCAAACGATTTTTTGGCGCTTTTATCGACGGCGCGGTCTACTTTGTCGCGACCTTCATCTCGACCGGGCTGTTCTTTTTGTTTCTGAATATCCAGTTCGGCACGATCCGTCCCGAAAACCCGCCTGCCTATGTTCCAATCGTCAACCTAGCGTTCACGCTGACTGCGATGATCATCGTGACGGGCATCAACATCTCAATGATTTGCAAGTCGGGCCAGTCGATCGGCAAAAAGGCGGCAGGAAGTCGCATTGTGATGGAATCAGATCGCCAGCTGCCTGGTTTTGTGCATGGCTGGCTGATCCGATCGTTTGGATTCGGTTTGCTTTCGTCGCTTCTGTTTAATTTGCCAGCTTTGGTTGACGCCCTATTCGTATTCTCAGATAACGCCCGGACTCTGCATGATCGAATGGCGAGCACCATCGTGGTTGATGCTTAATTTGGAAAGCTAATTCGAAAATGCGAATCAGCTGCCGTTGTTTCGCTGGCAAATCGAACGCACGTCCAAGACGACGCTCTGTCTTCCCAAGCGAGACGATCTGGGGGACAATCCAGGTCGGTTCAATTTGACACGGACGGAGAGAGTTTGATCGATGGCTCGTAACGACCAACTGATTCGGCAGCACAAGTTGCTGCAACTGCTCGAGTGCTCACGATTCGGGCGAACGCTCGAAGAATTGCGTGCCGATCTCGTGCTCGACCTCGGGTTGACCACACTGCACGAGCGGACAGTGCGACGTGATGTCGAAGCGTTGCAAGCGGCCGGTTTCGATATTCAAAACGACTCGGTTGAACGCGGCAAAGTCTACAAACTGGGACAGAACAACAAGGGCGTCCACGAGGTTGGACTATCGGCATCGGAAATGATTGCGCTGTCGATCGGCCGCGAGCTTCTTTTTCCGTTGGTCGGCACCCAGTATTGGCGTGGGATCGAGACGTTCTGGAACAAGGTCCAGGAAGCCGTACCCGACGGCGTCTTCGATCACTATTCGCGATACCGAAAAACGCTGCACGTGTTTGGTGGACCGAGTAAGTCGTACGAAAACCACGAAGGAATGTTGAAGACAATTAATCGAGCGATCATTGAACACCGAGTCATCGAAGTCGAATACGAATCGGTCGGCAAGCCTGTTTCGACTCGCAAAATCGAACCCTACGGCTTGGCAGTTTATCAAAGCAGCATTTACATCGTCGCAGCGGCCCCCGAAGTCGTCGAACCGAGCGAGCGACTGCGTAACTGGAAACTCGATCGCTTTCGCCACGCAACAGCTTTGGACGAATACTTCAAGCCAGACCCCAACATCGAATTGTCCAAGCACCTGGGCAAGTCGATCGGCATTTTTTCGGGCGAAGACCCCACGATGGTCAGCATCCGATTGGGCTCGCGAGCAGCCGCGTACGTGCGTGAGGATCCCTGGCACCCCGAACAAAAACTAACAACTCAAGATGACGGAACGACCGTGATGACGGTCCCTGCATCGCATCCCCGCGAAGTACTGCCCAAAGTCTTATCGCTTGGCGCCGACGCCGAAGTGTTGGCGCCCCCAGAGTTTCGTGAGGCAGTTGCTGAAGCGGTTCAAAAAATGGCGACCAGCTATGCCGGTGCGTCGGCCTAAACCCAGCCGGCCTAAACCAAGCCGGCCGGCGAAACCCCGTCGATTACCCGAACCGTGGCCACCGGCCGCCGGCGATGGGGGCTCGATTGGACTTCGACGCGCCTTGCCATATCGGTTAGATTGGGGGTGAATCTTAGCCGGGGTTACCGAAAACCACCTTATCCAGAGTCTACCGTGCGAAACGCTTTCCGAACTTCGATCGCTTCGCTTTCAATCGCAGCCGCATCGGCGACCGCAATTCCCGCATCGGCCGAGGACTTTTCGAATGGCCCCACCGAGCGCCGCGAAACCGAAGTGGGTCGCCTGATTCAAAAACTGGGCTCCGAAAGCTACGTGACCCGAGTCAAGGCGATGGACGCTTTGCAGCGAATGGGTTTGGAAGCTTTCGACGAATTGCATTTGGCTCAGTTCGATCCTGATATCGAAATCGAAATGGCGGCTCGCTATTTGGTCAGCAGCCTCGTCGTCAGTTGGTCCAAGGAAACTGACCCTGCCGAAGTTCGTGAAGCGCTTCACGAATACGGTGCCCAAAATGAAACGGAACGAAACAGCCGCATCGAGTTGCTGGCTGAATTTCCGGATCGCAAAGGCGTGCCCGCGCTAGTGCGTTTGGCTCGATTCGAGACCTCAATGCGACTTAGCCGGCTAGCCGCACTAGCGGTCATGCAGCAAAACATGAGTGATGATGAGGGAATTCGCCGACGCAACGGAAAACTAATCGACGAAGGATTGGGCGACAGCGACCGACAGGCGTCGGAGTGGTTGCGTGTCTATTCGCAAGATCTTTCGCAAGGTGAGTACTCGGCCCAAAAGTGGCGTGACCTCATCGCTGTCCAGCGAAATGAAACGGACGCATCAACCACACAAGCGGCCACCCGATCGTCCGTTCTTGAACTGGTGCAGATCTGCGCGACACGCGCCATCAATGCGAGCAATATTGACGAAGCGTTGTCGTTGGCACGAGACAACATCGACTTGATCGAACCGACGACCCGTCATTTGACCGACGCTTGCTCATGGGCGATCGACCATCAACTGCATTCATTCGTTCTGGACCTTCGATCACAATTCCAATCGATCTTCGACCAACAACCGGTACTTCTGTATGGCGCCGCCGAAGCGGAAAAGGTCGCCAACAACGACGCGGACGCTGAACGTCTCGCTGACATGGCTTTGGCGATTCGACCATTCCCGGCCAACGATGCCGAGCGCGAAAAAATGTCGCCTCGCGACATCGAAGAAACCGCGCAGGCTCACCTTGAAATCGGCATCAGCCTGCAAGACCGCGGCCTGTTCCATTGGGCGGAACGCGAGTATCGAAAGATCATCGAGAACCTGGAAGTCGACTCGCATCCGTCAGCAGTCGTTCGCGGCCAATTGGCGACGATGTTGGCAGAACTCGAACGGCACGAAGCAGTCGTTGAGATCTTGGAACCGCTGGTCCAGCGAGTGGAAAAGGACGACAAGATGAAACAGCGGTTGAACTTGATGTTCATTCGCTACAACCACTATCGCAGCGAGATGCTGTATCACAGCGCGATGGCAAAAATCAAAACCGGCGACCTCGACGGTGCACGCCCGCTTTTGATTCAAGCTCACTCATTGTCCGAGAACCCGGTCGACATTTTGATCACCATGTATCGGACCGATGGGGACGAAGGTTGGAAACAATTGGTGCAGTCGAAACTTGCCACGGCAATTCGGCGTGCCGACGCGGAAGTTCAATCGGCTCAAGTGAAATCGCTTGCCAACGGCCGCGTCGGACCAGCCTTGGTGGCCGAAATGCTGAACCAATACGCATGGTTGGTCAGCAACACTGAAGGTGATCTTCAGAAAGCACTGCAGTACAGTTTGACTTCGCTTGAACTAGATGCTGACGGCGCTAAATACGATACGTGCGGCCGGTGCTATTTCGCAGTTGGTGACTTCGAAAACGCGGTGATGATGCAAAAGCGAGCGTTGAAACTGATGCCGCATTCGCCGCCGCTTGAACGGCAACTGAAACAGTTCGAAGAAGCACTCGCCGGCGCGGCAGCCAAGTCAGACTGATCTTCGGCCCCATTCTCGGCCCGCAGTACGGCGTCATCGCATTGCCATCACGTCACGGTTATTTGTCCGCGACTCTGTTCCAGCGAAATCTCTTACAGCGACGTGCTGCTCTTCAATACTGGTACTAGCAGTGCGAGCACCACGCCCAGCACAAGCACCGCCATCACCAACAACATCATCGGTTCGAGCAAACGGACGAACAAATCGAGTCGACGAAACGTGGTCTTTTCTAGTGAGTCCGCGATGTCGGGCAGAACGGTGTCCAACGAGTTACTTTCTTCACCGACGCTAATCATTTCAGCAACCGATTGCGGAAAATAGCCACTGTTTCGCAGCGGCAACGCCAAGCTCTCGCCGGCCTTGATGTTTTCAGTCGCATCGTTGATCGATTGTGTTAGCAAGCGATTCCCGGCCGCCGATCCAGCGATCTCTAGCGATTTCAGAAGCGGCACGCCGTTGCTTAGCAGAGTTCCAAGGACGCGACAAAATCGAGCCACCGCCAAGTTCATCAGAATATCACCAAGAACAGGAATCTTTAGCTTGATCCGATCGGCCAAATCTTTGCCGGCGTCGGTCTTCAACTTCATGTTGATCAAGACAAGGCCGATCGCGGCGGCTACCAACAGGATCCATCCGTAGCTTTGCAAAAAGTTGCTAAAGTTCAGCAACCATTCTGTCATCACAGGCATCTCGCCTTTTTTTCGCAGCCGTTCAAACAGCATGTCGAACTTCGGCACAAAGAACACCAACAGAGCCGACAGGACGACACTACCGACGCTGAACAAAAAGATCGGGTACGCCATCGCGCTGACTGTCCGGCCCTTCAGGTCTTCTTGCAGTTCGGTAAACGCACCGACTCGTTCTAATGCATCCTCTAGAAATCCGCCTTCGGAACCAGCACGCACCATGTTGCAGCCCATGTCGCTGAACACTTTCGGGAACCTCGCCATGGCTTCACCGAGCGGTTGGCCGTCTTCGACCTTGCCTTTGATTTCCGAGACGACCTCTTTCAGCGTCACGTTGGACGACTGATTCGAAAGCACTGTCAAGGACCGAATCATCGGCACACCGGCGCGCAAAAGCGACGCCAGTTGGCCGTAGAAGATCGCCATCGTTTGGCCGCTGACTTTCTTTTTGCGGCCGCCGAATCCTGGCAAAGATGACGACGCAGTAGCGTCTTTGACTTCGACGGGAAACAACGAACGCTCAGCTAGCATTGCCGACGCTTCACGCTGGCCGGGCGCTTCAAGCGTCCCGTTGACTTGTTTGCCCGTCATGTCACGAGCGATGTAGGCGAAGGTGGGCATGGGAGCAGTAGGGATCAGGTTACAGGTGACAGGTTTTAGGAAAATGCGACAAGCTCGGCTGCGATTTGCAACAGGGACGCTCATCCAGACCCTGAATCATGTGGCCTGAAACCTGTCCTCTGTCACTTACTCCGCTACAGTTGTTCGCCCTTGGTCACTCGAAGGACTTCGTCGACGCTAGTGTCACCGGCAACGACCTTGTCCCACGCATCCATCCGCAACGTTCGCATGCCGTTCTTCACCGCAGCACGGCGAATGTCCCAACTGCTGGCACGATCTTGAGCAAGTTGCCGGATGTCGTCGTTGGTGACCAACAATTCATAAATACCCATCCGGCCGCTATATCCAAAACCACGGCACTCGCGGCATCCGACAGGGCGATAAATTTTCCCATCGCCAAGGCGATCCCAACTGAAATCTGGTGGCGCGTCGTCGCTCGTCGGCGTGAACGATTCTTTACAGTGGGTGCATAGCCTACGCAGCAGTCGCTGAGCCATGACGGCTTCGACCGTACCCGCCACGAGGAACGGTTCAACGCCCATATCACCCATCCGAGTGAACGCGCCTGCGGCATCGTTGGTGTGTAGCGTGCTGAATACCAAGTGCCCCGTCAGCGAAGCTTGGATCGCATTTTCGGCAGTTTCCAAGTCTCGAATTTCGCCGACCAGAACCACATCCGGGTCGTGCCGCAAAATACTGCGCAGGGAAGCCGAGAACGTTAGCCCAATCTTGGGGTGAACTTGGATCTGGTTGATCCCATCCAACTGATACTCGACGGGATCTTCCGTCGTGATAATCTTCGTCGCTGGCGATCGAATCTGCAGCAAACTGCTGTACAGCGTTGTCGTCTTCCCCGAACCTGTCGGGCCCGTGACCAAGATGATTCCATGTGGCAACTCGATGATCTTGCTGAACCGTTCAAAAATCTCGGGCGACATGCCCAGTCCTTGAAGATCGAACACCATCGACGACTTATCAAGAACCCGCATGACCAAGCTTTCGCCGTGGATCATCGGGATCACACTTAATCGAATATCGACGTCTCGCCCGTGAACTCGCAACTTGATGCGACCGTCCTGCGGCAATCGCTTTTCTGCGATGTTCAAGCGAGCCATGATTTTCAAGCGGCTGATGATGGCAGCTTGAAAGCGATTGATTTCTGGAGGCGTCGGCTGAGTATGCAAGATACCGTCAATGCGGAAGCGAACGACTAATCCATTGCCTTGCGACTCGATGTGAACGTCACTGGTACGAGACTGGATCGCTTCGAGCAAGATTTCGTTTACCAGTCGAACCACCGACGCTTCCTGCGCCATCTCGCTAAGTTCGCTGCCATCGGATTCGATTTGCTCGAGCAGTTCGACTTCGCTTTCTTCGCCCTTGGCCGCCATCAGGCCTTCGATGGTTTCGCTGCCGACTCCGAGATGCCGATTCATCAGGCGCGCGATCTCTTCGCGTGCCGCGACAACGGGAATAATATTTTTTCCAGTTACCGCGCTTGCTTCGTCCAGCGGATACAGATCCAGCGGATCCGACGTTGCGACGATGATCGAATCGCCCTCGAAGCCAATTGGGAACAACGAATTTCGATAAATCAGCTTCTGCGGAAAGCCTTCGAGCGCGGTCAAGTCGACGTCGATTTCTCGCAAGTCGACATAGTCCAAGCCAACCTCATCCGCCAAAGCATGCAACGCATCTTTTTCGCCAACGTACCCCAGTGCGATCGCCGATTGGACCACATTCGACGCATCCTCTTGCCTACTTTGCGTGAGTTGATCGTCGGTCAATAGTCCGCGTCGTTTTAGGATTTCGCCAGCGCTCATAGAAACAAGTATCGGGAGTTACATGGATAGTTCAGGCTGCTGCCACCAGGGTAGCAGCAACAAACACCGCCGTAGCAGAAAAAATACTAGCGTCGCAGTAATGTAAGCCACGTCGGGCGCGTTAGCGTCCGGGTCGACCGCTACCGCCACCGCCTGTTCGTCCGCCACCACCGCTAGGTCGACCGCCACCGAACGGACTGCCGCCGCCAAATGGACTGCCACCACTTCCTCGACCGCCCGTATCACCGCCGCCACGTAACGAACGGAACATTTCGATGCGTCGTTGGATCTCGGACGCCGATTGGGCTGCTGCATCGCCACCGGAATCACCGCCGCTCGACGTCGTTGGCTTAGCGCCGCTGCTGGAATTTGTCGTCGAAGATTTGGCTTGGGTTCCAAGAATCGATTCGAGCGCCAACTTTAACACATCTGGATTGACGGCGCCCGTCATCGTGTAAGTGCTGATCGTTTCTTCGGTTGTCATGCCGCCTTCGTCAAGTTGTTCGACAAGGGCACGAACTTCATTGAAATCCTGGGGTGTTGCAATCACGACCAACGAATTGCTTTTCGTGTCGACAGCGATGCTGATTTTCGCTGGCGTACTGGCTGCAGACTGACCGCCACCTCCGCCGCCTCGACCACCGCCACCACCACGCAGCGCCTGGATGAAATCCTGAGGCGAAGGCTGTCCGCCGCCGCTGCCGCCGCGACCGCCGCTTCCACCACTATCTTGGCCGGCAATCCGGTCACCAAACACACTTTTGACCACAGTGGCAACCTGTTCGGCATCTTGATAGATGACAGGAATCAGAAGTGGCTTCGCAGCCGTTTCGACATCCTCGGGGCTCTCTTGAATGTCAATTTTTTCCAAAATCAGTTCGATCATTTGCATGTCGACGGGTCCGGCCTGAACGATCAATGCGTTCAGCCGTGCGTCGGGCACCATGCTGACCGAGCCGGTTGTCGTTAGAACCGATTTAGCAGATGAGGTTTCGCCGCCACCACCACCTCCGGCAAGTCCCATCAAGCCACCAAGCATGCCGCCACCGAAACCGCCCACCATGGAATCCACAGCCGACGATACAGAACTTTCGGCACCGCCAAGAATCTTTGCAATCAACTCGGCTGTTTCGTCAGCTTTGGCATACTTCAGCCAGAAAATAGTCGGCAAATTCGACTGAGCCGCCGATGGCCCCGCAAGCGATTCCATCAGACCTTGAAATGCGTCAAGGGCCGCAACGTCATCGGACGCGATCAAGATTCCTGCAGGCGTGAACTGAACGACGATGTCTTTGCCGCCAACCGACAACGTTTGCGTCGAACCGTTGAAGGGCGATTGCTCTGCGGTTGCCGTTTCTTCGTTTTCGGTTTGGAACATCGTCAACGTCTGATCTGATACGCGACCATAACGAGCTTCGGATCCAACGGGGGTTTCGATCGGCGATGCCTTCTCGTTTTCGTTGGACTTCTCGTTTCGGTCGCCACGAATCACACGGCGTTCGGGAATTCCACCGTTGCTATTTGATGAACCAGAGGAAGGTGCGATCGTGCGGATCAGATTGTCTCGGCCCATCATCGGCCAAAGACTTTGAACTTGGTTCAGTGCATCTTCGGCGGCACGACCGGTGTAGGGCAAGATCCTGACCTTGTCGCCCATGTCACCGAATTGGCTTTCACCCTCGAGTTCACGGAGCAGGTTTTCAACCATCGCGATTTGAGTTGACGTGCCGCGAACCCACAGTTTTCCCGTCGCAGGATCGCCATCAACAATTGGCCCATCGCCACCTTCGGCCGTAACGCCAAAGAACTTGTTGATCGTCAAAAGCGCTTGGGCGGGATCGAGACGCTGTAGGTCAATGACTTTGAATTCCTGTCCGCTGCCTTCCATCTCAGCGATGCTCCTGTCGATCATCTCGTGCATTTCAGGGCGAGCGAATGCGACAATCGCATTGGTTTTTGGATCGATCGCGATGCGTGCGTCGGGGGTTCCAGCCAACAAAGTCTGCAGCACATCGAACACAGTCGCGCTGTCTGCGTTGGTGACCGAATGAGTGCGAAAGATGGGAGCCGAGATCGTTTCGCCAGAATCCAACGCCGCCACGACGATTGGTTGATCGGCTTTGTCAACGATCGATTGCAACAAGCCCGTTTTGCCTGGCAAGCCGGTTGCGTAGATGCGATCACCTAGAGGGCCGACCGAAATACGAATGTCATCCGCAGCGTTCACGGTGGGCTCGAGTCCCAGCAATGGCCGAGCGATTTCTAACAGTTCTTCAGCGCCGCGGTACTTCAGCACGATTTCGGTGACGTCCGTATCCGCAGTCGACGCGTTCTTTAGCATTTCGCGGATCGCGATCAGCTTGCTAGCAGTTTCGGTCACTTTGACTTGGCGGGCAGTATCGAGCACGACGACACGCCCCCACGGGCCCACCAACAACGCAAGTTCTTCTCGAGCTGCCGTTGGCGTCAAACTGCCAAGTGGGAAAACGGTGCTGACAATGTCGCTGCGTCCGCGCTCGTCAAGCTGCTCGGCTTTCACCAGTTCCGCAATTTCGCTAATCAGTTTGTTGGCGTTTTCACCTTCCAAGTCGATGACTTGCAGCATTCGACCGCGACGGACCAACGAATATCCGCGTTTCATCAGCGACAAGTTCAGCACATCAAGCGCTTCGTCAAGCGTATAACTGCGTGTCGGGTCGGCAAACGTGAACGTTCCCAGTGGAATTACGTCCAGCTGCAACGACAAATCTGCTTGGTCGGAAAACCAATCGAGCACAGATTTCCATTCGGTGCCGGAGAAATTAAAACGCAACCCATCACCGTCGGCGTCCGATGCTCCACCAACAATCGGGGCCGCCGGAGCAACAACGGGCGCAGGCGTTGCAAGTGGCACAGCCGGCGCGGCTGCCGACGCAGGCGCGTTGTCGGATTCGACTTCTTCCGCGGTATTATCCGCAGAATCGGCAGCTGAATCCGGGACTGCGACCGGCTCTTGCGCCCACACCAGGGAAGGCTCGAGTGTGCCTGACGAGAACGCCAGAACAGTCACGAGCGAAGCGATTGAAAGTACAGTTGTTGGTTTCATAAGGATTGACGGGACCAGTCTGGACGAGATTTTTTAGGCTCCGTGACATCTTAGTCGCACGTTTGCCGTTGGTTTGCAAGGAAACACCCGGCCGCCATCACTCCTGCGGCGACAGTGCCTCCCATTTCCTTTAACCCTCGTAATTGGTTCGGGTATCGGGGCAAACGATCAAAACAAACACTTGGGCGACGCTTGCTAGGCTGGTAAGATGATGCCCATCAGAACCGAACTGGTCATTTGGTCGCGATCGTATCGCCAGATTCGTGGGCTTTTTCGCAGAGCCGACGGTGTTCCAGTGCGAATTTTCGATCCGATGGGAATTTTCAAAGAATGAAATCGATGCTGAAGAAGCAAAAGAAGCTGATTCTCACCCCAGAGCAACAAGACGCGATGCGCCGAGCCGGTCGGGTAAACGCGCGGTTGATGGATTACATCCGCCCACATGTTAAAGCCGGTGTCACGACGCTTTCGATCGATAATCTGATCCACTCCTGGACAATCGATAACGGGCATATTCCAGCAACGCTGGGCTACCAAAATTACCCCAAGAGTTGCTGCACAAGCATCAACGACGTCATTTGCCACGGAATTCCCGACGAATACACGCTCAAAGACGGCGACATCATCAACGTCGACATCACGACGATCGTCGACGGCTGGCATGGCGACCAAAGTGAAACGTTCTTCATTGGCGATGTCTCGGAACAGCGTCGGGCGGTGACTCAGTGTGCGTTTGATTGCTTGTACTTGGCGATCGATGCCCTAACACCAGGAAGCCGCGTCAGCACGATCGGCGAAACCGTGGTTCCCGAAGCCCATCGCCGCGGCTTTACCGTCGTTCGCGAATACGTCGGACACGGCCTGGGACGGGCGTTTCACCTTGATCCCTCGATTCCCCATTTTCCAAACCGCCAAAGCCGAATTGACCGTTTGTACCCCGGCATGTGCTTTACAGTCGAACCGATGATCAATGCGGGCAGTCGATACACACGAAGCGATAAAGTCGATGGTTGGACAGTGCGGACGAAAGACGGCATGGCTTCGGCTCAGTTCGAACACACACTGCTGATGACCGAAGACGGGCCGGAAATTTTGACGCAAACTGAATACGGTCCCCGAAAAGGTCACCAATTCGAATGCCTCGAGGCCGATCGAGCTGGCGAAAAAGCGAACGCAGAATCCACGTAGTCCTACCCTGGATGGCGAGAATCTGCCTACTGACGAAAACGGCGAACTGACGAAATCTGACTTCTTCTTTCGAGGCAACGACCATGCAGTTGATCGCGCGAGACGTTCTGATTCACCGTTTTGTTCCGGACGAGGGGGAACCGTCGACCGCCGTCCGAGTCACTCACCGGACCAACCGTACTGAGGTCATCAACGAAGAAACCGTTTCGCCGCGAGACAACTTGCGTCGTGCCCTGGCCGAACTGGTGGCAATACTAAATCCCCACCCTGACCACATTCGCGAACCCCGATTGCAATTGTTCGACGAGGTGACACTTAAATTGCCGGAATCGACCCAAGACGGTCGGATTCTCGAAATGAAATGGAATTTCACGAGCCGCGAGTGGTTCTATTTTGTGGAGTGCCGCAACACTCATGCATCGGGCGAGTACGTGATCGCTGACCTGCAGCTGTTCGAAGAAGTTTGACGCTCAGCTTGGCCCTTGCTTGCTTGCCTGACATTACCGCTGGCTTTTCCTAAGTCGCCTTTACCTCCCCCCCTGATTTCCCGCCTCCAACCCATGGTCGTGTCCGAGTGAAGTTTCTGATTTGCACCTTGATCCTGTTTTCGTTTGCGATCGCGCCGACCCATGCGAAGGCTGAAACGCCTCCGAATATTGTGTTGCTGTTGTCGGACGACCAAGCGTGGACGGACTACAGCTTCATGGGGCACGAGGCGATTCAAACGCCGAACTTAGACGCACTGGCACGTCGCAGCGCCGTGTTCCGCCGTGGGTACGTGCCAACGGCTCTGTGTCGACCGTCTCTCGCGACGCTACTAACCGGCCACTACGCGTCGACTCACGGTATCACCGGCAACGATCCATCGCCCAAGTACGCCAAACCTGACTCGAAACTGTACGATGCGCGCCGCGCTCAATTGATTTCTTACTTGGATCGTTTTGACACGGTTCCCGAACTGCTTGGCAAACGCGGCTACCTTAGCCACCAGAGCGGCAAGCTGTGGGAAGGCAGTTATACAAACGCTGGCTTTACCGACGGCATGACCCGCGGCTTCCCCAATCCAGGCGGGCGTCATGGTGATGATGGGCTAACGATCGGCCGCCAAGGCATTGAGCCAATCGCCGAGTTCGTTGACAAAGCGGTCGCGGCAAAGAAACCGTTCTTTTTGTGGTACGCGCCCTTCCTGCCTCACTCGCCGCACAATCCGCCTGAACGAATCCTATCGAAGTACAAAACTGACGGACGAACCGATTCGGTTGCGAAGTACTTTGCAATGTGCGAATGGTTCGACGAAACTTGCGGCGATGTGATGAAGTTGATCGACGACAAAGGGCAACGTGACAACACGCTATTCGTTTACCTGACCGACAACGGCTGGATCCAAGATCCCAACAGCAGCAAGTACGCGATGCGATCAAAGCAGACTCCGTACGAAGGCGGGATCCGTACGCCAATCATGTACAGTTGGCCCGGAAAGATCATCCCCGGCGAACGAACCGAGTTGGCAACAAGTTTAGACATCGCACCGACGATGTTAGCAGCAGCCGGGCAAACGATCCCCGACGGGTTACCAGGATTGAACCTGTTGCCCAATTTGGAAACAGGTGCCGCAATTGAACGAGACAGAATCTTTGGCGAAAGCTTTGCGCACGATGTCGCCGACATTGAAAATCCCGAAGCCTCGTTGTTGTTCCGCTGGGTAATCGAAGGCAAGTGGAAACTTCTGCTGACCTACGACGGAGAAACCAACCGTTACACAAGCACTCACCCGAGAACTGAAAAGGGTCCGCAGCTGTTCGACTTGATCGCCGATCCGGCCGAAAAAACGAACCTTGCTAGCGACAACCCTAAAGTTGTCGCAAAACTCGCTCGCGAAATCGAAAAGTGGTATCCCGTCAAAGAGCGAAAAACGATCACATCGGCGCCGTGAAAGTGCGTTGAATGACGGCGTAGCTATTGGCGAAACAGTCCGTACTTTGCGATACAACGCAGCGCACTGAGGCCGTCTCGCCAACCGATCTTTTTGCCTTCGTCGTACCACCGGTGATGGTAGCGGATCGGTCGCTCGGTAAATCGCAATCCTTTTCGAGCCCAACGCGCCGTTACTTCGATTTCGATTCCAAAGCGATTTTCCTGCAACTCGTCAAGAATTGTCTCGAAGTGCTCTCGTCTTGCCATCTTGTAACACGTTTCGACGTCGCTAAGCCGAATTCCCACAGCAAGGCTCGCCAGCATCGTCAGAAAGCTGTTGACGGCTTGGTGCCACCAAGGCGATAGAGATCGATCGCAGTGGCCATAGCGAGTGCCGTAGGCGATGTCAGATTCACCCGCCAAAATCGGTTGTAGCAACGCACGAAAATCGGACGGGTCGTATTCGCGATCCGCATCTTGGATCACGATCACATCGCCCGTCGCAGCGCGAATCCCCGTGCGGATCGCAGCGCCTTTGCCAGCATTGGCAGCGTGATGACGCACGACCACGTCGGGATCGCCATCAAATTGATCAATGACGGTTCCAGTGCCATCGCTGCTGCCATCGTTTACGAGAACAATCTGCATCGGCATCCCTGTTTCGCGCAGGCGGTGCACGACGCTTGCAATGGTTTTTTGCTCGTCAAAAACGGGAACGATCACTGTCAAACAGAAACCGTTTGGCAATCGATAAATCGAAAGTTTTCGGCATGCCGAAGGACCGAGTTCACGGTGCATCGCGTCAACGTATTCATCGGCCCACCAATGTGTTGGGCTAACGACCTTGCTTTCAATTGCCAGCAAATTTTCATCATTGTGCTGATTGCGAGAACCCGCATCACTGGCACTTGAATCTTCGTCATCGTCAGGCATCGCAGGTCGTTTTGTAGAAAGCATCGGTGAATAGGAACACTGCGCCATTTTGGTCTCACATCGGCTCGCTGTGTGGCGCGACGCGAGCAAAAAAATTTTAGCTGATGTTGCACCGCATTTCATTGCCTTTCAGTCCAACCCGTCCATCGAAATGAAAATGTTGCGTTAGATTGTTGTTGACATTCGAGTGCGACGACGCCAAATTCTGTCCCGTTCCAAGTGCGGAACGCGAGCGGACAGCCGCGGCGAATCGCAACTTATCTTTTCAAACTTTTTAGGGCGTGTGCGATGCATCGTTCGGGTACCGAACAAACTTTGGCATCCATCGGTTTTCCGCTTGGAAGCTGCTCTCCGATCGCAAATCAACCTCCTCCTCACTCATCAATAGCCGCAGTCGTTTAACGACGATTCAAGCGGACAGAAGTCGACAATAAAAACAGTTGTCGAAATCGACCATGGAACGTTCAAATGAATTGAACTGACCGCGGAGGATCGCAGTGGACGCGATCAGCCAAACTTCGAGGGGTGGTAACGACGGAACGCACCGGCAAGTTTTCTTGCGAACATGGATGTCACCCTCTCTTTCTGCTTTCACTCTTTGAGTTGCGTCATCGCCTGACGGAAAAGGATTTTCCAACGGCAATGCTCGCTGCAGTGATTCGCGACCGGCCTGCATGATGCACGTCCGGTCGTGTTTCTTTCTTTTTTTGGTTTTTAGTTTTCGAACTCACCAAGATTCGAAACCGAAGTTGATACTCTCAAACGCATCGGGCGGCTGGCGTCAATCGCTACAACACATCTTGCGACAGCAGTGGGTTGCGAGATGCGAGCCCGATGCAAATCGAAGTCGAACTGGGTTGCCGTGAAGCGAGCTGGAACGATAATGCAGCCCCATGATCCCACTGCGCGACAACATCCCCAGCCGAACCACGCCGATCGTCAATTATGCGATCATTGCAATTTGCGCCTTGGCCTTCATCACTCAGTTGAGCGAACCGGAAGGCACGATAGCTGAATCGTTCGGGATGGTACCACTGAGAGTCTCGGATCCAAGTGCCATTGCGACGTTGCAACACCAAGCACAGGTGCGTACGCCGGAAGGTATTCAGACGGTCATCGTCGAGCATACGTTGGCGCCCGCTGTGATTGCGCCCTGGATGACGATAGTGTCGTGCATGTTTCTGCACGGCGGATGGATGCACTTTCTGGGGAACATGTGGTTCCTTTATATCTTTGGTGACAATGTCGAAGACCGACTTGGTCATGTCGGTTACGCGGTCGCCTATTTGGGGACCGGTATCGCCGCAGGTCTCGCTCACTACGTAACGGATCCGACCAGCCCGATACCGACGATTGGTGCCAGCGGGGCGATCGCCGGAGTGATGGGAGCTTACGCTTGGCTTTATCCTCATGCACGTGTCCAAGCGGTACTACCTATCTTTATCATCCTGCAAATCTTCGTGTTACCAGCGCCCGTTTTTCTGGGAATCTGGTTTGCCCTGCAAACCTTCAGCGGAGTTTCGGCTTCGGCTAGCGGCGAAGCCGGTGGTGTCGCGTGGTGGGCACACATTGGCGGATTCGTCGCCGGTGCAATGATTGCAATTTTGGTTGGCCGAACTCATATGGGTAACGATCCCGTCACCACGCGTCGCTTTTAGCGGCCGAAGCTGCCATTCGTTGCGGGCCGAGACTTTTACGAGCCGAGCTTCGATGGGAATCGCTTGAGTCAATCGGTCGGCGACAATTTATGCGTTGGTCAAAAAACAGATTGAACTGCGATCTTATTCGAACTGTATCATCAACTCGCCACTGGTCGTCTATACTGGTCCAAGTCTGAGACAAAACGCACATGGTGACCATGTGTTCCCAACCAGGCCGAGCAGACATCAGGTCCTTGGCCTGGCTATCCCAAAATGCCTGCAACGCATGAACCGACCGCAATCACGGATGGACGTTCCTTCAATGCAATCCACCACTCGCTTCGAACCGAATCCGACGATCACGGCCGAAGGTTCCGTCGCTTCGAAGACGGACCCAAAGTTGATGGAGGCGTATGATCGCCTATCGCGTGATGGGAAAGTCAGTTGGACTGGCCATCATCACATGCTGCGAATGCTTGGCCGCGGTGGTCAGGGCGAAGTCTATTTGACAGAGTACCGAGGGACCGACGGCTTCACCGTTCCTGTGGCAATGAAGGTCTTCTCGCCGGAACGATACAACGGCGTCGCGGCCTACACCGAGGCGATGCAACGAGTCGCATCGATTGCCGCTCGCGTTGCGATGATCCAGCACGACAATCTACTCGATGTACAAAACTTTTTTGAACGCGAGCGTGTACGAATCATGATGATGGAATGGGTCGACGGCTATGACCTTCGCCAATTGATGTCGCCACGGTGTCTGCACTTGCTGCACGGACACGTCAGCAGTCGGCGATGGCGATACATCAACGAAGTCATTTTGACCGAGGGTGTCGACCAATCGCGATTCAAAGCCGGTGTCGCCGTTGCGATCGTACGCGAAATCCTATCCGCACTGGCGGCCCTGCACCGCGAAGGCATCGTTCACGGCGATGTCAAACCATCCAACATCATGTTGAAACGAAGCGGTCACGCAAAGCTGATCGACATGGGTTCGGCAATCGATTACCGCAGCCCACCGCGCGACCGCGAGTGCACTCCGTTGTATGCGGCGCCGGAAGTGCTCGAAAACCGCGAAGCGACACCGCGTAGTGACTTGGCCAGCGTCGGCTATGTGTTGATTGAACTACTAAGCGGACGCCTTCCGTTCGGTCAGCAATCCAAGATGCGTGACTTGTTGCAGGCCAAGCGAGAACTGCCCGCCAATCTTTCGGCGATCTTGCCCGAGGACGTGCTGCGAAACGAACTGCTGATGAACTTCATCGGCGGCCTGATTTCGCCAGATCCGAACCGCCGGTTTCCCAACGCCGAAGCGGCTGAACATGTTGAGAAAGGCGCCGCAGCCTTTCATCGCCAGTTGATTCTTGGTGACATGGCCACCGAATACGACAATGACATCCGTGTGTGGCTGCAGGAGTTACGCCGATTAGAAAACGAAAACGACGGACTTGATCTTTGATGGATGCGAAACACCTTGAAGTTGCTGTTGCCGCCGCACACGCAGGCGCCGTCGAGTTGATGGCTCGCCGCGATGACCGAGTGGTGCGAGAGAAGGCGCCCAAAGATTTAGTCACCGATGCCGACTTGGCGTCCCAAAAAGCCGTTCGCAGCATTTTGATGGATGCATTCGGTTCCTATGCATTTGTCGGCGAAGAAGAAGGCGAAAACGATCCGCCCGCGACCGTGCGTCGCGGCGATGCCGACGCCCCGCCATGCTGGGTCGTGGATCCACTCGACGGCACGGTGAACTACGTTCACCGTTTACAGTCGTTCGCGGTTTCCATCGGACTCTACGCTGGTGGAAAGATGCAGCTTGGTGTGATCCTGGACCCGGTCGCCAATGAACTCTTCACCGCAATTGACGGACAAGGCGCCCAATGCAACGGCAAGGCGATCAAAGCCAGCGGCTGCAAAGAGCTGAGTGACAGTTTGGTTGCCTGCAGTTTTCCTGCGGGCGTGAAAGCGGCAGATCCCGAAGTCGCCAAGTTCTTGCGTGTTTTGGAACAGTGCCGTTCACTTCGCCGATTGGGCAGCTGTGCGTTGAACATGTGTTACGTCGCATCCGGTCGCTTGGATTCCTACTGGGCGACGAGCGTCGCGTCATGGGATGCAGCGGCAGGGATCGTGATCGCACGTGAAGCCGGCGCCGTGTTGACCGCATACGATGGCGGCGCGGTTGATGATTGGCTGCCAAAGTTTTGTGTCAGCGGATCAAACGAACTGCATTCGTCGATGACCAAGTTGCTAACCTGATGAACTTCTCTGCAGACGAACCATCGACGCGCCAGATCTATCACTGGATGACGCAATTGATCAGCCCCCGGCCGATCGCATGGGTGTCGACTCGTTCCATCGACGGCGTTGCTAACTTGGCACCGTTCAGTTTCTTCAGTGGCGTCGGATCCAACCCACCAACACTTGCATTTTGTCCCGCAAATCGAGCGGATGGCACCTTCAAAGACACGCTCGCCAACATTTTGTGTACGGGTCAGTTTGTCGTGAACTTGGTGACCGATCCGTGGGTTGAAAAAATGAATCAAACCGCTGCCGAACTGCGACCGGATGAAGACGAGTTTGTGATGGCAGATATTGCAAAAGCTAGCTGCGAAAAAGTCGGGGCGCCACGAGTTGCCAATGCCGCAGCGTCGATGGAATGCGAACTGCATTCGTCAATCGCTATTGGAACCGGCCCCGGCGGCGCAAACATGGTGATCGGCCGAATCGTTTGGTTTCACATCCAAGACGACTGCGTTTGCGACGATGGCCGACTAGACCCAACGACTCTTTCAACCGTCGGACGAATGGGCGGCAGCACCTATGTCCGGACTAGCGACCGTTTTGAAATTGATCGGCCGAAGTAGTGCAACGAGATCGCTTACGTTTCGCAGGCTTTCGACCGCCGTGACTACTTAGCCGGTAAAAAGAAACAAATTGCTTCTCGGTCGTTGCGGACCAGCAAATGTTGTCCAGCAACCGTTGGAATGTTCCATGTTTTTGTTTCCAAGGCTGGCAGGTTGATGCGGACCACATATTGATCGGGATTGGCATCAACAAAAACCACTTCGCCCGTTTCGTTTTGACCAACAAGCACGTCGTCCACCAACAACAGCTGCCCTTGGCCCAATCGTTCGCTGCGAGGTTGCCTCCACAGACTTTCCTCAGACTGAATCTCGACCGCTTCAAGCGCCCCGTTGCTGATCGCGTATGCCACTTCACCGTCTACGCAAGCGTGGGTGAACTTGGTTTTCAAAACGCTGGACGAAGTCCATACGGCGTTGGCAATCATTTCGTCACCCTCGCGAGAGACTTTCACCAGTGCGCTACCACCGCCATAACCTTTGCCGACCAGGAACTGATCTGGTCCCGCCGACACCGTCGATGCGCAGTTTGCCCCCGCGTTGGATTGTCCCGGCCATGAAAACTGCCACAGCACTTTGCCATCCTCGATTGAGTGTCCAGTCACAGTTGCTTCGTTGACCGAAACAATCTGCCGCTTGCCGGCAATCGTCATCAGCATCGGTGAACCGTAACTGATCTGTGCTTCACCGGTGGTCCATTTCACCGTTCCGTCGGCCGCGTCAAATGCGATCAAGCTACGCCCCGACTTCGCCATCGATTCGGGACCGCCAAGTGGCAACACACACAATCCATCAACGATCAACGGTGAACCGGCTCGGCCCCACGCGATCGCTACTTCGGAGGCTAGCTGATCCCAGCCCGCGATTTTCAACAGATCGTGACTCCACACGACATCGCCTGAAATCAAATCCACACACCAAACCTGGCCGGTTGCCCCTTGCGCGTAAACGCGACCGGAGTCAATCGTCGGCGTTGAACGCGGGCCAATGCCACCGAGAGCGTTTTCGTGGCGAGTCTCAATGTTGCGATTCCAAAGCAATTCACCATCAAGCAATCGGTAACACGTCAAGCACTCGCGTTCGTCACGCTGCTCTAGCGTCACTGCACGATCGCCAACCACCGCAAACGACGACCATCCTTCGCCGATACCTTGCTTCCAAAGCGTCTTGATATCACTTGCTGATTCCGGAATCGCAAACCGCCGCTCGGCGATCACTCCATTGCGATCACTGCCCAGAAATCCGTTTGAATCGGCGCTAGCGACCGCTTCCGGTGATCCGTCCGCAATGTTGACCGCAGCATCGTTGACCGCAGCATCGGGGCTGACCCTGGCCAGATGCAATTCTTCACCGAATCGGTAAGCAAATTGTGGCACCATTTCACCACTGAATCCGTCAAACCGAACCAGCGAGAAAATGCCGCCCAAGACAATTCCGACCGCCGCCGGAACCAAGTAGCGTCGCCCAAACGCAGACGCGTGCAGATGAACTTGGATCAACGAGTAGAGCACCGCAACCAACCCGACCAAGTAGCATCCAAAGTTTGCAAATTGGTGATCAGTGTCGTCCGCAACGGCCTGAATCGCTGCGATTGCAATCAACGCAACCAACACGACGATCAACGCGCGTCGCAGTCGCCGACGAGGACGTATTGGTGATTCCTGCGTCGGTGCTGCGACTGAGTCATCTGAATCTGCGGTCACATCGTTCTCCATCGTCCAAGTTGAATTGCCGGTCGAGTGTACCGGACGGACAGCTTTATGCGTATTGTAGGAAAGTGCCGAAACATTGGCCTTCAACACTGAATTTCAATCAAAAACAACCAAACGCTGATGATCGATCGTTGGGAACCATCCGTGCCGCTCAGTCGTGAGCAGTCTGCGTTGACAGTCGCTTTCGTGTCTGACCTTCACTGGTTGAGTGCTCGTTCGAATTACGAGTCACATGAAACTTCGATTCGCAATGCAGTTTCGCGGTGCAATGTTTGCGTGTGGGGCGGTGACTTGTTTGATTTCCGCTGGAGCCAACATGCGAACGATACGTTTGCGATTGAGGCATCACTGGAATGGCTGGATCACTGGTACCGCGATTTCCCTGAAACGCGATTCGTGTTTCTCAACGGGAACCACGACGCCCACGAGTCGTTTCAAGTCTCACTTGTCGACTGGGCGGCGTCGCGAGACCGGTTTGAAGTTGGTGCTGAATGTCTGCGAATCGGCGACACGATTTGGTTGCATGGTGATGTGATCGAAGGGGACGGCAGTGCGGATGCTTTCTCGCACTACAGAAACCAATGGAAGAACAAACCCACCAGTGGAAGGCTTGCCAGTTTGGCGTACGACGTTGCTGTGAACGCGAGAATTCATAAAGCAGCGGCCCTTGCTGCGCATCGCCGCAAAAACACTTGCATGCGATTGCTTCGTTGGCTGCAGCGACAACCGGCCAACCAAACGTCCGGCGTCCGGCGAATCGTCTTTGGACATACCCACCGGCGAATCAATGGATTCCGAATCGGATCACACGAGTTCTTCAACGGCGGTGCTGCGATTCGCCACGTCCCGTTTCAACCGATCGTGTTAACAGTCCAGCAAAGCTAGTTCGCCCAAAAACCCGCTGGCTTGGCACCAACCTTGAACGAATCGTAAAAGACCTTTTGCTCTTCGGCTTCCAAGGCTCGGTCGACCTCTGCACTTGGGTCCGCCCCAAAGCTGGCTGGGGCACTGCCAAGAATGCAGAAACGCTCGTCGATGTGATAAACCTCGACCATCATGCGAGGCAAGAAAATGCTGCCATCGAGAATCCCTTTGATGCCTTTGTATCCATTTCGTTCGGTGTCGTTACCGCCCAGGATTTCACCGCCGAGTTGTCGCCCAGCCTTTTTTCGCATCTGTTCATTGTCGAGCGGCAAGCTCCCGCCGTTCATCGCACCGAAAAAGAAGACCGACCGACTCTTGTCCGTCGTCACAGCCATGCAATCAATCACACTGGGCAAATTATCGAATTCGTCTCCTTTGGGCATCAATGCGACCGCGCCTTGGAAACCGTACGCCTTGTAACCGTCTGGCGAACTCTGTTGCAGTTTCGCAATTGTCTCTGCCGCCGACGGACCGCCGCTGCCGCGGGATTTCCAAACCACAACGGCGATACCGGTACAGACGATCAAAGCGATCAGTCCAACCGCCAATCGCACGACTGCCGCGGTACTAAGTCCACCTGTTTTCTTTTTGCCAGGCTTCCCTATCGGGCCGCCCGCTTCGCCGCCACCATCAACTGGAGATCCCGACGCATCAGTTTCAATTTCCAATGGGTCACCAGGAATCGGCCCCTCAAACAACGTTGCCTGTCCCGACGTTGGAAAATGACTGACTGCCGCAGTAGTTGATGCGGTTGGAAAGCTAATCCGACCAAAATCGAAGTTGTCGTCATCCGGGTCGACCGATGCAGCTGCCGCAGCGGGCCGCGCGGCTGGCGCGCGTGCCGGAGCCGATGCCCCAGCCGAAGGCTTTACCGCGACAATGGCTGCACATTTCGGGCACTTCACGCGCCCGCTGGCAGGTGCTTGGGCCAGTTTGAGTGCGGTCGCACATTTCGGGCATTTTACGGTCAACATCGACAATTGTTTTCCATCATTCAAACGTTTCGAAAAGCGTCGGGTACCACCGGCAGCACTTGCCATAGCTTAACTGAATCAACCGAACTCGTCGCCAACTCTTGTGGCAATTTCCACGTCCACTGAAACGCGCGCTGCAAATGCAACACCATTGAACTGCAACGAGACACTCAGTTCATCCACCAAGCTTGGTGATCCCCAAAGATAGCTGATCGAATCCACGAATCTGCGTCTGGATTACCCAGCTTCGACCAGGTGCGTGATTAAACGCTGCCACCGGCTGTGTGCCGAAAATTGGGATCTAGAAATGCGATGGCACTGGACTCAGACCTGAGGCCGAATCGTGTATAAACGACGTGGACTCGGCACACACGATCGAAACGCCGACATTCGTACTTTCACCATTGTTCGTTCTGCGCTTCTATGAAAATCCACTCCGCACGCATCCTGGCCGGCTTTCCCGAGAAGAACAGCTCGCTGTACCGTCGACTCGGCGTCCCCTTGGGTGATCCGGCGGCTTGGATCGAACTGGATTCGCGCCGCATTGGACTGGTTCGAGATTTGGAAATGGATCGTGTCCGTCAAGCCGGGCATTGTGACGACGTGACGAGTCCGCCGGAACACGCACCACCGGCTGGGCTGAGCGCCGATCGCGAAACGGCTACCGCCGAAGCAGCAGTCCAGATCCTGCGCAGCGCTAAAGTCGAGCGAGTCGTGGCGGACCGATCGCTTCCGTTCATCTTCGCCTGGCACTTGCAACAAGCCGAAATTGACGTTCAGTACGACGCCGAGCTTGGCGTCCTTGATCGCCGAATCAAGACACGAAGCGAGATCGATTCTCTATCCAAGGCACAGGGCACGACCGAAGACGTCATGAAGTGGATCTGCCAGACGATCTCAAAGTGCGATGTTGGCAGCGACGGGGTGCTAATGCACGAAGGCGAGGCCATGACCAGCGAACGAGTGCGTAGCATGGTGGCGTTCGAATTTCTAAAACGCAACTTCACGATGTCGCACGGCGCGATCATCGCGACCGCTCCGCTAGTCGCCGACTGTCACCACAGCGGTTCAGGGCCGCTGCACACCGGATGCCCCATCATTGTTGACCTGTTCCCGCGCGACGAGAGCACACGGTATTGGGGCGATTGCACTCGCACGGTCGTGCACGGCAAAGTGTCCGATCAAGTCCGCGACATGCATGCCGCCGTCCGCGAAGCCAAAGCAGCTTGCACCGAAATGTTGCGAGTCGGAAACACCGCCGACGCAGTCCACAAGGCCGGCGAAAACGTGCTGATCAAACATGGTTACAAAGTCTCGCGTGGCAAGCTGACCGACGGCCCCAGCATCCAGCACGGAACCGGCCACGGCATCGGCTTGGATCTGCACGAACCCATTTTGCTGGATCACGGCGGCGGCGAAGTTTTGGAAAACGAAGTGTTCACAATCGAACCAGGTCTGTACGGACGCGAATGCGGCGGCGTCCGAATCGAAGACATGCTTGTCGTCACTCACGATGGTCCCAAGAATCTAAATTCGTTGCCCGATGCGCTGACTTGGGACTGATCTTGCGCGAACACGGTACACGACCGTAATAGCACAATGTTCAGACACCAGCCCCCAGCCCCCAGCCAAAAATGTTGCAACTACTTTCGCGTGTCGACGATGATGTCGGCAAGTGCATCGGCGAGTGGGTCGTCGGTTTCGCCACAAAATCCCCAATGTTCGCGGCGGCGCCATCCTTCGGCGTATTCGAAATCACCGCTCAAGGTTCCGACCTCGGCACTAACTTTTCGCGTGGTTTCCAGATAGCTGTCCTGACCTTGGCTTTTGTCGAGCCACAGCTTTTGGCTTTCGTGACAGGCAAGTGAATCCAGTTTTTGGTCAATTACATTCGTGATGTCGACGTACAGATGCGGCACCACAAGTTCGCCGGTGGGCAAACGATTGTGAATCGGTTGCCCGTGATAGACCGTTACCGGATCGTTATAAACGGGAATCGCAGGATCACTTTCCAGGTTTGGCATGGCGTGCGAGAACGCGGCACTGACTGCTAGGCGGCAAGCGATTTCGTGATCTTCCATATAATCGATGGGCGAGTGAGTTAGCACAATCGAAGGCTTCGCCATACGAACGATCGCCGCGACCTTTGCCAGGTTCGCGGTTGTGTAACAAGCTTCCATATCGTGATAGATTGGATGATGAAAGGTTGCCCCAAGGACTTTGCAGGCAGCCTGGGCTTCGGCCAAACGTTTCGCCGCACAGTCGACCATGTTCATGGTCGTCGAACCACGCGATCCGTCGCAAAGATTGACGTAGTGCAAATCCCAACCACGGGCGGCGAGTTGCAGCATGGTTCCGGCAAACAAAATCTCGATGTCGTCGGGATGAGCGGCGATGGCAAGCGCGGTTGGCATAGCGAAAACCTGAATGGGTAACGGGGTCGAAGGAATGGGCAAAGTTTAGACAGTTTCTACAGCTAAGGAACCACTATGATTCCACGCCATAAGGCTTTGTCGCTGTTGACCGAATGCACCGGCGACACGATTTGGCCAATCGATCACTGCCAAACGCGTGGACTGCCGCAATCTTGGATCGACGAATTGTCAGATGCGTTTGAATCGAGTTTTGACGACGACCGAAACACGATTTATCTCGATGAAATTGATTTCGTAAACCGACAAGGCACCAATCAATTCCACGGTATTCGAGACGTTGACTTGGCGATCCAGATCGGACGCAGTCTCAATGTCGATGTTGATCGGTTGCAAGCGACGACACTTGGGCGAAGTGCGTTAGTCGCCGCGATCAAGGAAGCCGTTATGGACGGCGAATGATCGCTAGAAGGCGATCACAAACACCGATGATCTGGCAACTGAATTCGCCGCGCCGATTCACGAAACCGGTTCGCTGCTGATCAATCACTGTGATGCTTATGCTTCTGCGGATCGCGATCATGGTGGTCTTGGTTGATATGAACATGCAGATTGCCGTGATGATCAAACAACCAGGCCCAACCTGCCTCGGTGATCGACGAGTCGTCGAGGTAAAGTGACTCGAGTTGCGGCATTTCGGCCAACAACTTCAGCCCTTCGTCGGTGATCGGAACTTTGATCAGATGAATCGTACGCAGCGTCTTGATCTTCGCGATTTCGCGTGCCGACTCGTTGGTCAAATGAGGCGAACCGACGCGCAAGCTTCGCAGTCTTGGCATCGACGCCAACGACTTGATGCCTTCGGATGTACACTCGCACTGCGGCAAGTTCAAAAACATCAACGTCGGCGACTTCGAAAGTTCGCGAAATCCCTCGTCAGTGATTGGCGAAAGCCGCAAACGCAATTGCTGCAGCTGGGGAAGAGCGGCAATTGTTGGCATCGCGGCGTCAGTGACCGCCCCCTTGTCGAAGATGACCGTTTTGACCAGTTCAAGTGGAGCGAGCTTTTCGACCATCGAATCGTCCACCTCAAACTCCGTGACGTGGACCTTCGATAATTCGGGATCTGCCAAGACTTTCTCGCAGAGGTCGTCGAACAAGATCGCCGGTGCAATAGCGAGCTTGGATTCGTCGTCCGAATCGCCTCGACCCATGCTCGTCCAGATCAAGATGCCCACCAAAGCGACTGCCAGCAGCGATGCCAACAAAATCATTTTGCGGCGGCGCGCGATCGCCTGTTTTTCAACAGTAATTAACAATGCGGGTTCGTCCGCCGAATCCTCGGCATTAGCAGCTTCAGGATCGGCTGGTTCGCTGACTTTGTTTGGCACCCCGGCTTGGCCTGGCGTCCCCGACGGTAAAGGCGCAACGTCACCCGTATCGATGTCGTCCGAGGCGGGACGATCAGCGTCTGGTTGGGCAGAATCGGCTGCGTTTTCGTTATTTGCCATGGCCGTCTATTTACAGACTCGAGAGAACGGGAAGAACCGACCACCTGGAAAAAACGTCGGGGTGCTGCCATGAAGCAAGCACCCCGACGCAGTTGAAATTTCGGTGTGAAGCAGTCTACCGAGACGATTGACCCAGAAACCGTCGCATGCAAACTTTGTCGCTCCGGCCTCACGTTGAGACCGGTGAACAAATCCCGCAAAGTGTTCACCAAACCGAAACTTCAAAGTGGAAGTTTCGACCGAAGCAACCGACGGATCGACTGCGAAAGCCTTGCCAGCCGCAACGGTGCCCAACTGATTAACAGCCGCAAGAGGGATGAGTCAACGCCGAATTGTGAAAAAGTAGATCTGATCGTATCTCCATCTAGCGGGCAGCAAGCGATTGGCAATCGCTACCTGGCCAGACGAACGAACGCATGCGCTAGTGCGCTGCTACTGAATCGCCCCAATGATCGGCTGGCTGCGTTACGCAAACGCGACCGAGGAATCCGGCACGGTTCTCGCTTCCAAAGTTGCCATGAAATGACAAGGCAGAGCACGCCGCACACGAACAGGTCGCCCCAGCGCTGATTCGGCGACTTGCTTGAACTCGTTGGCCGTAAACGCCGAACGCACACGCGTCTTTACATCTTGATGGACGACTGGCGAACGCGACAAGAAATAAGCCCCCGCTGAAACTAAGCACAGGTTCAGCCGCGACCGATCAAGGTCACACACCAAGATGCCGTCCTCGGACGTGGCCTGCATCGCTTGCAACAGCCGAACCGCTTGCATCTCCTCGAGTCGATGCATGAACATCGAGCACGTCACGAACTCGAACCCGCACGGCAAAGAACTGCTTAGGCAGTCCATTTGCAGGGATCTGATTGCCACGCCCGCGGCCGATGCACGTCGCTGCTGTTCTTCAATGGCGTCTGAACAAATGTCGAGCGCCGTGATCTGCATAGCCAACCCCTCGTATGCGGCACGCCGCGCCCAGGCGATTGGGACGTCGCCAGCCCCGCTGGCAAGATCAAGAACTCGCATCGGGCTGCTATTTCGTACCTGCGCGTTTTTGCGAAGATGGCGATACATCGCGGCGGCAACACCAGTGAACTGATTCAACTTTGCCAAACCGGTCAACGTTTGGAGGTACTCGCGATCCGAACGATCACTTTGGCCTGTCCAGTCGGGCTGCAGCTCGCGTTTGATCATTTAGCACACTCAATGATTCGGCGAAGCTTCCGAACGAAGAGCCGTGGCAGAAGACGATCGATAGATCCAGAGGAGTCCAGCAAGAGAGAATCCAAGTACAAAAACGCTGACCCACTGAGAGATCGAAAGATTGGTTCCAAATTGACCTGCTTCGTCAACGCGAATCCACTCCATCCCGAATCTCAGAACAGCATACGAACCGAAGCCAACCATCATGATTGTGCCATCGCGAAAATGGATCAGCGATAATCCACACAGCGCCAAGCATAGCAAAAGCGCTCCAACGCTGCTGATCGCTTGCGCAGGCTGGACCGGCAATGCTTGCATTGGCAATTGATCGGGTGCCCACCGGTGCCGCCGGCCGTCAACCGTCACGATCACGCCGCTGCGAACGTCCTCGGCTGGAATCGTCCGGGGCGCATCAGCCAGCGCAGATCGGTCGTTACTGATTTCATTAAGCCGACCGCCAACCTTGATACCCGCTTCGTCGGCTAGCGATCCGGGCCGCACGCTAGTGATTTCGCGCGTATCTGCGTCGTACGCAAATCCCAGCAACTGGCCATCGTAAAGCTGGTCCTGATAGACCTTCGCACCAGGCGGAAAATGCAACGTCATTGGCCCTTCCTCGCAGCGACCGCCATAGCAACACCCGTTCATGACGCATCCAATCCGGCCGAAGAACACGCCCAAAAACATGCATGGAACGATCACGTCGCCAAACTTTAACACCGGCAGTTTGTGCCGAATCAAAAAGTAAGTGACCGCCAGCGATCCGCCAATGAAGGATCCGTAGACGACCAAACCGCCTTCGGTGAACTTCAACATATTGCCAATCGTCTGCATCACCGTGTCGCCAATAAATTGTCGGCGATACTGAATCACAAAGAACGCTCTCGCGCCAAAAATTCCGCCAAAAAATGCCCAAGGCGCCATCGCGTAGATCAAATCGGGATCCATGCCTGCACGTTTGGCTCGGTACGCCGCCAGCGCCACCGCAGACCCCACGGCCAACAACAGCATCGCGCCGTAACCTCGAACCGCCATGCCGACCGGTTCGCCGTCAAGGTTTTTTAGCTCGACCATCGGCAAGATGACCACGATTGCGACGGCAGCCATCGCCCAGACGACGCCTTCGGTGGTAAGCACTTTGGCGATCGCTTGCCCCCAAGTCGAACGATCTCGCGACCGAGCGACGATCAAGCGCACCAACAATCCAATCATCAGCGCGATCAACATCCATCCGAAACCTAGTACGGTCAGGCCGCCGATTTCGTGGGGGATCATCAGCAAGGTTCGTCGCATAACATCCGTCGTCGCAAAGACGCGTTAAAAGTTTTTAGGTTGAGGTCGCGATCCGGCTCGCCCACCCATGTCGCAAAATGTTCTCGTCACACCAGCAATGAGCCGCATTGACCTGGACTGAGAGTATCTACCTTTTCTACGCTGCGATCACGTTAATCGTCCAGAGCGACCCTAGCTTCGTCCATTCCGCTCAGTTTGCGAAGTCTAGGTAATCTACTAAATCTCGCACTTCAATCATCCGGAGTCTGTCGAAACGATGTCACGACTGAATTCTCAGTACTCGCGACTAGTTCGAGTCATTGCTTTGGCCGCGACTTTTGCCACGTGCATTTCCGATGCATGCGCCCAGTCGACTCCTTTTTGCGTGACCGTCAAAACTTACTCCGGGGCCGACCTGGAACCTTCGGCTGAACATCGGATCGTGTTCGACAATGGGCTAATTTACGATTTACCTCAATTGGATCCTTCGACGGTCACACTCTACGATCCCGCCCAAGGACGTGTGACGTTGCTGGATCGCCCTCGTCAAGTGCAAACTACCATCAGCATTGACGACTTGATCAACGTGACGGCTCAGGCTCGCGCGGCAGCCGAAGCAGACGAGCAAAAGAAAGAACAACTCGGCCTGAACGCCCGCGTGCAAACGAGCGACCGAATGGTCGGTTACTCAATCCAATTCGGTGGTGCGACGTATCACACGTCGACTCAGAAGCCGTCTAATCCAGTGATGGCGGCCGAGTTTGGTCAATTATCGGATTTGGCCTCACGATTGAACTTGGTCCGGCGACATCCGCTGCCGCCGTTTGCACGAATGACGCTGAATGACCGAGTCACGTCCGCGGGCGAAATCCCGCTGGAAACCACACTGACACTCAAACGCGGCGACCAGACTGACGAGTATCGATCGACGATGGCGATTGGCGAAGTCACCGAAGCCGACAAGACGGCGATGAAAGAAATCCAGGGCATGGCGGGGCTCTACAAGAGTGTTCTGCTCGCCGAATTTCCGAGCGAGTAGTCTGGCTGGGTCAGTTGCATACCGTCCTCTGGGAGTCCGGCAAATTACGTTGCTTCTTAATCTTGCCACAAAATCGTAACTGGCAATCCTGAACTGTTGCCCCAGTGCGCAACACCGGACGTGCGTTTGCATTAAACTGCTGCTCTTCCATTCATTCGTAAACACCTCGACTGAACCAGAGCAACGCAGAAATGACCGACCCATCCGGCCAGATTGACCATATCCTGATCGAAGACCGTAAATTTCCACCTCCCGCGGAATTTACCAAACGGGCCGTCGTTTCGACCCAAGCCCAGTACGACGAAATGTACGCCAAAGCTCGCGATGATCGCGACGGATTTTGGAAAGCCGAAGCGAATGAGCATCTGCATTGGTTCGAACCATTCGGCGATGTGTGCCAGTGGAACGCACCGCACGCCAAGTGGTTCCTCGGCGGCAAAACCAACGCCAGCTACAACTGCTTGGACCGAAACATCGACGCAGGTCGCGGTGACAAATTGGCAATCGTTTGGGAAGGCGAACCAGGCGACACCCGAACACTGACCTACACCGAATTGCGATCCGAAGTTGCCAAGTGCGCTGCGGCGCTGACCCAAATTGGCATCTCCGCCGGCGATGTCGTCAGCATCTACATGCCAATGACCCCCGAATTGCCGATCGCGATGTTGGCGTGTGCTCGCATCGGTGCAATCCACTCAGTCATCTTTGCCGGTTTCAGCGCCGAATCAATTGCTGATCGAAACAACGACGCTAGCGCCAAGATGGTGATCACCGCGGACGGTTTGTATCGCCGCGGAAAAGTACTACCGCTCAAAGAAACCGTCGACGAGGCTCTCGCAAAATCGCCGACGGTCGAGCACTGCTTGGTGCTGCAACGAACGGGCACCGAAAATGTTCCAATGACCGAGGGACGTGACGTATGGTGGCATGACGTCGTTGATTCACAATCCGATGACTTCCCCGCTGTTCCGCTCGACAGCGAAACGCCGCTGTTCATTCTTTATACATCTGGCAGTACTGGCAAACCCAAGGGCATTCTGCACACGACTGCAGGCTACAACCTGTGGGCAAAGCGAACGTTCGATTGGGTGTTCGATCACCGGGAAGACGACATCTATTGGTGCACGGCAGACTGTGGTTGGATCACCGGACACAGCTACATTGTGTATGGCCCGCTGTCCGCCGGCGCGACTTGCTTGATGTACGAAGGCGCACCAAACCATCCGGCCGAAGATCGTTTCTGGGACTTGGTCGAAAAGTACAAAGTCACGATTCTGTATACCGCACCCACGGCCGTTCGGGCCTTCATCAAGTGGGGTGACGAGCACGTCGAAAAGCACGATCTGTCGAGCTTACGATTGCTTGGCAGCGTCGGTGAAGGCATCAATCCCGAAGCCTGGATTTGGTACCACAAAATGATTGGCGGCGAGCGCTGCCCGATCGTGGATACATGGTGGCAAACCGAAACGGGCGGCATCATGATGAGCCCGCTGCCGGGGATCACAGCGACCATTCCTGGTTCATGCACCACACCGCTGCCCGGTATCGTTCCCGCAATTGTCGACGAGGCGGGCAACGTCGTCGACGCACAGCACGGTGGAATGCTTTGCATCGCCGAGCCTTGGCCAGGAATGCTGCGTGGCATCTATGGCGACGAACAGCGTTTCGTTGAACAGTACTGGTCGATGGTGCCGGGCAAGTATTTGACAGGCGACAACGCTCGCAAAGACGAACACGGTTTCTACTGGATCATGGGGCGGATCGATGATGTGATCAACGTCTCGGGTCACCGCTTAAGCACAATCGAGGTCGAGAGCGCTTTGGTAAGCCACGACGCTGTTTGCGAAGCCGCTGTGGTCGGTCGCCATGACGACTTAAAAGGCCAAGCGATTGCCGCTTTCGTCACCATCCACAACCGCGAACCCAACGAAGAACTTCGCAAAGAATTGAAGCTGCACGTTCGAAAGCAAATCGGCGCGCTCGCGCAGCCCGACGACATTCGGTTCGCTGCAACGCTTCCCAAAACGCGAAGTGGAAAAATCATGCGACGCCTGCTGAGGGACGTCGCATCGGGGCGCGAAGTGGTCGGTGACACTTCGACGCTGGAAGATTTGTCGGTGCTGGCGAAATTGGGCGACGACGAAGCCTAGGCGACGATTCTGGATTGGCTGTCGAATTTGCCGCGACTTTGCTGCGACGCTCACTTGGTTGAGACGTCGCGAAAAATCGACGGATCGCTACAATGCAGCCATGAATGAAATTGACCAGTACGACTATGATTTACCCAAGGAACTGATCGCCCAAGAACCGCTCGCGACTCGCAGCGATTCGCGGCTGATGTTGGTCGATCGAGCCACAGGTTCCATTGCCCATCACTACGTTCGTGATCTGCCGGAATTACTGTCAGCCGGCGACACTTTGGTAATGAACAACAGTCGCGTGGTACCAGCTCGATTGGTGGGCCAACGGGCAAACACGGGCGGTCGCTGGCAAGGATTGTTCTTACAAGCGGATCGCGAAACTGGAATCTGGGAAGTTCTAACTAAGACGCGAGGAACGCTGCGTGAAGGCGAAGCGATCACCATCAAAGATCGCGACGCCCGCGACGGAATGGAATTGATTGTCGTGGCGCGTACCGGCGACGGCAAACTGCTGGTCAAGCCACGGTTAACCGCCGACATGGCGGTCGTGATGGGCGACAAATTGAAAGAGCCCGCTGATTGGCTCGACCGTTTTGGTCGCATTCCTCTGCCCCCTTACATTCGCGACGGCCAAATGGTTGACGCGGACTTGCAAAACTACCAGACGGTATTTGCCAAGGACCGTGGCAGCGTTGCCGCGCCAACGGCAGGACTGCACTTCACCAAAACGCTGTTAGAAAAAGTGCGGGCTGCGGGTGTAGATACGGCCGAGGTGACTTTGCACGTGGGGATTGGGACGTTCCGTCCGATCCAAACCGAACAACTTGACGATCACGTCATGCACACCGAATGGGGCAGCATCGATGCGTCGACCGTCGATAACATACGCAGCCGCCGGGCTCGCGGGCGATGCATCGCCGTTGGCACAACCAGCGTACGGGTGCTAGAAAGTTCGGCGGCAAAGAACGGCGGCAAGCTGACCCCGTGGACCGGCGAAACCGATTTGTTCATTCGGCCGCCGTACCAATTCAACGTCATCGACGGCATGATGACCAATTTCCACTTGCCCAAGAGTTCGTTGCTGGTGCTGGTCAGCGCCTTTGCAGGTCGCGAGTTGGCGATGAAGGCTTATCGAACTGCGATTGAGAACGAGTATCGCTTTTACAGTTACGGCGACGCGATGTTGATCTTGTAGCCGTTCTCGGGCGAGATCTGCCAGCATGCCCCGCTAAGCCGAATCGCGACTTCGGTCGGTCTTGGAACATACGGCCACTCAATTCCGCCAATTTCTTTGGCACACATTGGTTTTCGTGCTTGTTGTGTTGCTTAGTGAAGCTGGACAGCCACTGCAGCACCCAAATTCTTGCGGTTTGTATCGAGTGCAACGATTACGCTCCCCAAGGTGAACGAATCGGCACTGTTTTACCACCTTCTTTAACCGTGCGCACTAGAAAAGTGACCCATGTTTCATCCGGACGCAGAGCTTGCAGGCATGTTGCGATCGATTGTCGATCGCTGCCACGCGGGGCACGCGTTGTAACCGGTCGATATGCGGCCGGATCCATTTTCCTCGAATCTGCGATTCGCCGCACCTTAGGGATACTTAAACATGACCAGAATTAACACCAACGTTTCATCACTCGTCGCCCAGAACCGTTTGCAATCAAGCAACAAAGATTTGAACTCGGCTTTGACTCGACTGAGCACCGGCCTTCGCATCAACAGCGGTGCCGACGACCCGGCCGGTTTGATCGCCAGTGAATCATTGCGATCGGAGATCAACGGACTGGGCAAAGCAATCAGCAACACTGAACGCGCCAGCCAAATCATCTCGACTGCTGATAGCGCCTTGGGCCAAGTCAGTAACTTGCTTAACGACGTTCGTGGCTTGGTTGTCGAAGCCGCCAACAGCGGTGCACTCAGCAAAGAAGAAATCGCTGCAAACCAATTGCAACTCGACAGCTCGCTTGAAGCCATCAACCGAATCGCTCAAACCACGACCTTCCAAGGTCGCAAGTTGCTCGACGGATCACTGGACTTCGTATCGAAAGCTGGCACCGGCGCAGAAAACCTACAAAGCCTAAGCATCGACCAAGCAAGCTTGGGCACCACCGGCAAAGTCAGCGTTGACATCAACGTTTCCGCTGCCGCAACCAAAGCAGCCGTTGCAGTATCTGGCATCACCGCTGTGGTTCCGGGCACGGATGCCGTCGATCCAGTCGCTGGTGTTGCATCATCGGCAGACTTCACCGTCGGCACTGAAACCGTCACGATCACGGCGGACGCAACTGGCGTTGCCGGAGACGGCCCAACCATTACGTTTGATGACAGCACCGACACCGGCGCGGCACCAAGCGCATCAGTCGATGGATCGGGCAACATTACGATCACCGTCGATGATGATACCGCCTACACCGCTGCAGAATTGGTCACGGCTCTCGACGGAATAGCCGGATACAGCGCCGCAACTGACGGTGCGGGTACCGAAACCGTGACTGGTGCATTGGCCACCGGAACTCTGGCCGGCGGTGTTGATGAAGTTGTCGCTGCTGCGGCAACCGACGCCACGGGTGGATTGGCCGAAGACGTCGTCTTCGAACTGCAAGGTTCCAACGGCTCGGAAGTGTTCAACATCAAAGCTGGATCGTCGATCCAACAAATTCGCGACCAAATCAACTTGGTCAAGGATGCGACAGGCGTTGAAGCGGAAATCAACGCTGACGGAACCACCCTGGACCTGAGTTCGGCTGGCTACGGCAAAGAAGCATTGATCGACGTACGGGTACTCGAGCAAGAAGCCGGCGGAAACTTCACTTCAACGCGTACGGAAGGTACCGACATTGTCGCCACCGTCAACGGCCGTTCGGCCAACGGCGACGGCAATAAATTGTCGGTCAACACTTCGACTCTTGACTTGTCGACATCCGTCAAAGCAGGCTTCACAGGCACAGCGTCGTTCGAAATCAACGGCGGTGGTGCTAAATTCCAGTTGGGCCCTGACGCAGTCGGCAACCAACAAGCCCGAGTCGGCATCAGCAGCGTTTCGACTGCTCGACTAGGTGGAACGTCTGGCAAACTGTACCAACTGGGCAGTGGTGAATCGGCTGACTTGTCGACGGACCCCGCCAAAGCAGCAGAAATTGTTAGCGAAGCGATCGACCAAGTAACCAGCCTACGTGGTCGTTTGGGTGCATTCCAATCGACGACCCTGGACAGCAACTTGGTCAGCTTGAAGGAAACCAAGGCTAACTTGCAAGAAGCGGAAAGCTCGATCCGTGACGCCGACTTTGCTCAAGAATCAGCCAACCTGACACGAGCACAAATTCTGGTTCAGTCAGGCACCAATGTGCTATCGCTAGCCAACCAGAACCCGCAAAACGTTCTGTCGCTGCTTCGTTAAGAAGTCAGTTTCACTCTGAACGATAACTTTTGATATAGCCAGCCGGCCGAGGGGGAACCTTCGTCCGGCTGGTTTCGTTGATCACCAGCCGAAACGTTCAACTATGACGTTTGCACGGCTTCTCTTGGGGACAAGTGATCAATTCCTCGCATCTTACCCAGTATTTTTCGGAAAGCGCGACCCACGGACCCGATCTCGCTTAGGAAGGCCTCCCCGTACAGATCGTTGTTCGATCGTCTCGGCAGCGGTCCGTCCCGGCCCATCGCGGCCGGATTCCTCCACAATCTGCCCCGCGATTAATCTAAAAGGGTCCTCACATGACAAGAATCAATACTAACGTTCCTTCGCTCGTTGCACAAAACCGACTGCAAACGAGCAACAAAGACCTGCAAACCGCACTTACCCGTTTGAGCACAGGTCTTCGGATCAACAGCGGTGCCGACGATCCGGCGGGCTTGATCGCCAGCGAAGCCTTGCGCTCAGAAATTACCAGCTTGGGTAAAGCGATCTCGAATACGCGTCGTGCCAGCCAAATCATTTCGACGGCCGACAGCGCCCTCGGCCAAGTCAGCAACCTGCTAAACGACATTCGTGGATTGGTCGTCGAAGCCGCCAATACGGGAGCTCTGAGCCCCGACGAAATCGACGCAAACCAGTTGCAGGTCGACAGCTCTCTTGAAGCCATCAACCGGATCGCACAAACCACAACGTTCCAAGGCCGCAAGCTGCTCGACGGATCGCTGGACTTCGTGACGACAAACGGCACCGGCGCTGAAAACATCGAAGACCTCAGCATCGACCAGGCCAGCCTTGGCAGCACAGGCTCCATCAGCGTTGATATCAACGTTTCACAAGCAGCCACGCAAGCGGCCGTATCGATCCCGGGCATCACCGCTGTTGTCCCTGGCACTGCCGCCGTCGATCCAGTTACCGCTGTTGCGTCATCCGCCGATTTCACCGTCGGCACTGAAACCGTCACGATCACGGCGGACGTTGCTGGCGTTGCCGGAGACGGCCCAACCATTACGTTTGATGACAGCACCGACACCGGCGCGGCACCAAGCGCATCAGTCGATGGATCGGGCAACATTACGATCACCGTCGATGATGATACCGCCTACACCGCCGCAGAATTGGTCACGGCTCTGGACGGAATAGCCGGATACAGCGCCGCAACTGACGGTGCGGGTACCGAAACCGTGACTGGTGCATTGGCCACCGGAACTCTGGCCGGCGGTGTTGATGAAGTTGTCGCTGCTGCGGCAACCGACGCCACGGGTGGATTGGCCGAAGACGTCGTCTTCGAACTGCAAGGTTCGAACGGCTCGGAAGTGTTCAACATCAAGGCTGGTTCGTCGATCCAACAAGTTCGCGACCAAATCAACTTGGTTAAGGATGCGACAGGCGTCGAAGCGAGCGTCAACGCAGACGGAACAACTCTTGATCTGAACAGCAAGGCGTACGGTTCAAGCTCGCTGATCGATATCCGCGTTCTGGAACAAGAACCCGGCGGAAACTTCACTTCGACTCGTCAAGAAGGCGTGGATATTGTCGCCACCGTCAACGGTCGTTCGGCCAGCGGCGACGGGAACAAGTTGAGCATCAATACTTCGACGCTCGACTTGTCGGCAAGCATCAAAGCAGGCTTCACAGGTGCGGCAAACATCAGCATCACCGACGGTGGTGCCAAGTTCCAACTTGGACCTGACGTTGTGGGTAACCAGCAAGCCCGCGTCGGTATCCGCAGTGTCTCATCGGCTCGATTGGGTGGCGTATCTGGAAAGCTCTATCAACTCGGTAGCGGCGAATCGGCGGCATTGGGAACCGATGCTGACGCTGCCGCCAGGATCGTGACCGAAGCGATCGACCAGGTGACTAGCCTTCGTGGACGACTGGGTGCATTCCAAGCCACGACACTAGACGGAAACTTGGTCAGCTTGAACGAGACGGTTGCCAACTTGCAAGAGGCAGAAAGCTCGATCCGTGATGCCGACTTCGCTCAAGAATCAGCGAACTTGACGCGAGCTCAGATTCTAACTCAGTCAGGTACCAACGTACTGTCCCTGGCCAACCAGAACCCACAGAACGTGTTGTCATTGCTCGGCTAAACGGGTTGAACGAGCAAACAAAAATTTGACCAACCTGCGGCTCGCGATGAATTTCATCGCGAGCCGCTTTGCGTTTCATTCGTAACAACCGTCAAGTTTCACGTCACCGTTTCAGATAATACAGGGAAATAGAGCCTGCAAAGCCAGTTTTCATCGAACCGCTCCACCCATGACGTAGCGTTTTCCTGGACACAAGTGCGCCTTGTTGCCGATTTAGTTCGATAAACGACCTTCCCGAACCTAACCACTGTCTGCTTCCCAATGGGCCGCCTCCAATCCTCCGTCGGTTTGATTACCGGCACGAACATCACCGGCACGGTTGATCAGCTAATGAAAATTAGCGGCCAGTCGCGTGACCGTCTGATTTCTCGTACTGAAACACTTCAGCGGCAGCAACAATCAATCGCGGAACTAACAGCCTCGGTTATCGGAGTTCAACTCGCCGGCAATCGCTTGTCGAATGCATCAGCGTTTCAATCGAAAAGCGCAGTGTCCTCCAATGCTGATTTCCTATCTGCTGAAGCCGGAAAAGACGCGAAAGAAGCGACTCATGTCGTCCGAACGCTACAGACCGCCGCGACTCACGCGGTAAGTTCCCGGCAGCGGTTCTCGGCGACCGACACCGCGCTTGGCTTCAGCGGCCAAATTCGCGTTAGCCCCAAGGGGGGATCGATCGATTCTTCGGCCGACCTTTCAAAACTCAATGGTGGTCGTGGCGTCGAAGCCGGCAAGATCCGCATCACTGATCGATCCGGGAAATCAGCCGAGATTGACTTTTCAGATGCGCGCACGATCGACGATGTCCTGCAAACGATCAACGATGCCGAAATCGACGTGCAAGCCACGACGGAAAACGGCGCGATCAAACTTGTTGATAGGTCGGGCAGCACGCTTTCGAACCTAAAAGTCGAACAACTCGGTAGCGCTGAAACCGCAGCCGATCTTGGCTTGTGGGGAATCGACGAAGCGTCCGACAGCGCAAGTGGCTTGCCCTTTGAATTGCCCGCGGGCATCAGTTCGCTTCGTGGCGCCGCACTGTCCGAACTGGGTGGCGGCAGCGGCTTAGGGCCGCTTGGCAATTTGGACATCGAACTGTCCGACGGAACGAGCGCGTCGATCGACTTGTCCTCGGCAACGACAACCAGCGAAATCATTGACAAGATCGAAGCGTCTGGCCTATCGCTGATCGTCAAGTACAACGATGCACGAAATGGCTTGCAGATTCGCGACGTTTCGGGCGGAGCCGGTAATCTGAAGATTTCCTCGGCCGATACAACTGCCGACGATCTCGGGTTAGCGTTCGATTCTGCAGATGACATTGCCGTCGGCAAGAACCTTAGCCGGCAAACGGTCACAACGGAGACAAAGCTAGCTGATTTAAACCAAGGCGCCGGAATCACGGGCAGCTTCAAGCTGACCGATTCTTCGGGTGCAATTGGCGCTATTAATCTGACCAGCTCCGGAATCACCACCGTCGGCGGATTGGTCAACGCGATCAATGATCTTGGCATCGGTGTAACCGCATCGATCAACGAAGCGGGCGACGGCATATCGGTGGTTGACACCGCTGGCGGATCCGAAACCCTGACCATCGAAGACTCCGGAACTGGAACGGCCGCCGCAGACTTGGGCATCGCCGGAACGGCCACATCGCAAACGATCGGTGGGTCATCCGTATCAGCATTAGTCGGATCGCAATCCGGTGTCATTGAAATCGAAGCCACCGATACTCTGGCGACCCTCGTCGACAAAATAAACGAGGACGGCCGATACGGCGAAGCCTCGATACAGTCCAACGATGACGGCAGTTTTTCACTTCGCGTTCGCAGCAACAAAGGCGGCGAAGACGGACAACTCGCTATCAACACGACTGGCTTCAGCCTGGATCTGCAGACTGAAAGTCGCGGGCGTGATGCCCTGATTGCTGTTTCCACCGATGAAGGACTCGAACGGTTCATCAAATCAAGCGACGGCGTATTCAGCCTTGATGCCGCCGCGGCTGGCGATTTGGTAACCGAATCCAGCTTGCTGAGCGATCAAGCCGCCGGTGCCGCCGGTGGCAGTTTCACCATCACGGATAGTGCCGGTAAAACGAGCGCGATCAACATCACCTCGCAAGGCATCAAAACGGTCGGTGAACTGGTTGCCGCGATCAATGAATTAAACGTGGGCGTTTCAGCTTCGATCAACGAAGACGGCACCGGAATATCGATCGTCGACACTGCCGGTGGCAATGAAACATTGACGATTACAGATGTTGGTAACGGCACTGCGGCTGCGAGTCTAGGCATCGCCGGCGAAGCCGAGGAAACAACCGTCGACTCGGTAACCACCCAGTCGTTGACCGGTCCCAGCAGCGACAGCTCATCGGATGAAACGACCGGCGTATCGTTCACTCTAAAAGAATTGTCCGCATCGCCGATCACAGTCACGATCGCTGAAGACACGAGCAATATTGAAGTCGCCGCAAAGACTTTTGTCGATCAGTACAACAAGCTGATGGACAAGGTCGATTCGCTCACGTTCTTCAACGCTGATTCGAACGAAGTCGGTCTGTTGTTCGGGTCCAGTGAAACGCAACGGATTACCAGTAGTTTTTCGCGGCTGCTTTCCGGCTCGATCAACGGCGCTGGCCCACTAAAGTCAATCGGCCAAGTCGGCATCAGCTTCGCGGATGACGGTCGGCTTGAACTTGACAAGACAAAACTCAATGAGGCGCTCAGCGAGCGACGAGCCGACGTCGAAGCATTCTTTTCGACCGAAGACAACGGGCTAGCAAACCGACTTGACGCGATCGCCGACCGAATTGCTGGCGTCGACGGCGGATTGCTTCTGAACAAGTCTGAATCAATAGCCACTCAAATCGAACGAAACTCGAACCAAGTGGATTCGATGAACAGTCGCTTGGATAAAGAACGCGAACGTTTGCTTGCACAATTCTATGCAACCGAAACAGCCATTTCGAAGTTGCAAAGCAACGGCACAGCCATCGACCAAATTCAGCGAATCGAGATCCCCTCGTAATCGTCAAAATTATCGTCTAACAGGCGATCGCCGCCAAACAAGACGATGACTTTCTTGAGCACTCGTAATTCACTAAACAAAGACAACGATGTCGACTAATCCAGAGAACTTTCGTCCACGACTTGGTTCTGGCAGCCAGCAATACCTTGAATCCGCGATTCGGATGGCGACACCAGCCCGACTGCGTTTGATGGTGACTGAGCGTGCCGTCGAAGTCGCCGCGACTCTTGCTCGTGTTTGGAAAAATGGCGAGCAACCTGGTCCCAACGAGCATTCGCTGAGCCTGCTGGAACTGATCGGCGAATTGCTGAGCGGAATTTCCGGCAGTGAAGCGCCAGACGAAAACCAGCTGTGCAATCAAATCAGCGACCTCTACGTATTTCTAGCTAAGCACCTGGTTTCGGCCGAAGATCGTAGCGATTTCGGTGCTGTGGAAGAGATTCGTTTGGTGCTGGAACTCGAAGCCGAAACGTGGCGAGCTGTTTGTGCCCAGGAACTGATGAGCAAACAAGCCGCATCAGCTTCCGGTGTTTCAGCACGGATGGGCGCTAGCGCGGAACCGTCGATGGGCGGCTTGAACTTCAGCGCATAGGGGAATCTCAGTTAGTCCCCCGACAATCGCGTGGATGCAAGAACGGAATGGATGCGGACCCGACTGAGGCGTTCGAACGCCCATGAACTCTACGCAAGTTGCCGTTTGGATGCCGAAGCGCTATCCTACGGGCAGTGAGCGGCCGTAACTTTCGGTCGCCTGAACGTTAATCGCTTCTAGAGGCGGAACCTATGCGCTGGATTGTTGTAACGGTTGGTTTGTTTTTCGCTTTCGCGTCGTTACGCGCAAATGCCCAAACTGCCGTCGCCGAACCGCCCGCCAAACCCGCTGCGAAAGTCGCAGCCGAAACGCCGGACACGGAAGCGTCACCCGACGAAGAATCCTCAGTCGATGAACTTTACATTCGCTACGCAAAGTCGGACGACGGAAAGCCCAAAGCGCTGCAAACGGCGATCGTCCGCTACGAAGGTAAACCCGGCACACAGTACGCCGGAAAGATCGTTGACTTGGTCGGCGTCGTTCACATCGGACAACGAGAATACTACAAAGATCTGAACGATCGCCTCTCTCGCTATGACAGCGTCCTGTATGAACTGGTTGCACCCGACGGAACTCGCATCCGCCCAGAAGACTTGAAGGACCGTCGCTCGGTTCTCGCTTCAATGCAGACAGGCATGAAGGACATGCTTAATCTCGAGTATCAGCTCGAGTTGATTGACTACATGGCTACCAACTTTCGCCATGCTGACATGAGCCCAGAAGAGTTTGTCGAGGACCTGCAGAAGCGAGGCGACAGCGTTTGGAAGATGGTCGCTCGAATGATGGGCGCGGGACTCGCGTCCCAAGCCTCAGGCGGCGGCGACGCAGGAATGCTGTTTGCAATGTTTAGCAATGACCGCTCCAAGAAAATGAAGCAAGCGATGGCTCGACAATTAGTCGATATTGAATTGGTCACCGCAGGAATGGATGACGCCAACGGCCACAACACTTTGATCAAAGGACGCAACATCAAAGCGTTCCAAGTGATGAAGGACGAACTTGCCCAGGGCAAATCGAAAGTCGCTGTCTTCTACGGCGCGGGCCACTTGCCTGATATGGCGGAACGTTTGGAAAACGAGTTCAAAATGGTCGTCGGCGAAACCACCTGGCTAGATGCTTGGGACCTAACCCGGAATTAACCGGGCTCGGCCGCCTCTACTTCGAATCGCAAAGTTGACTACAATTGGGTTCCCACCTCTCGATCAATGAGAACCCTTCCATGCCGATTTCACGCTCGCCCCGGCGCAATTTTCTAAAAGCTGCCGGCATCTCAATCGCTCTTCCTGCCTTTGAGTCGCGCCGCGTCGCCGCGGCATCGAAAAATGACGCAGGTCCCCCTAAGCGAATGGTTTGTGTCGGCAATGAGTTTGGAATGTACCCTGGATCGTTTTGGCCAGAGGACGAACAATCGCTTTCGCCGCTGCTAGAGCCGCTCGCAAATCATCGAAAGAACTTCACTCTCTTTTCGCATCTGGACCACGACCTCAATGGCGGCCACTTCGCGGTCCACACTTTCTTAACAGGTGTAAAGGCGGTGGAGGCGAAGTCGCTCCCCGATGGTGGAATCAGTCTCGATCAACGTGCGGCCGAACACGTTGGTTCACAAACTCGGTTTCCGTCCCTAACCGTCGGCAGCGAAAGCGGATTGCACGGTGGTTGTCGGATGAGTTGGACGCGAACAGGAACTCGCGTTCCACCAATCGAAGGGCCGCGTGAACTGTTTCGCATGCTATTCATCGACAACGATTCGAAAGCCAAGGCTGCGGCCACCAACCGAATTTCACTGCAAGAATCCATCTTGGATGCGGTCCTTGGCGACGCCAACTCGTTAGCCAGACGTTTGAATCCAAGCGACAAAAACAAGTTAGACGAGTACCTTTCGTCGGTCCGCGCAGTTGAACTGAAGCTGGAACTCGATCGGCGGTGGCAGAAGGTTCCAAAACCAAAACCTTCGATCGACGAACCGACCGACCAGGGACTGACTCGCGACTTGCCAAAGATCTACGACCTGATCGCACTCGCACTTCAAACCGATTCAACCCGAGTGGCAACCGTCGAAGTGGGCGGAAGCTTTGCGGCGTCCGATTTAGGCATCAAGAAAGGCTACCACGGACTTTCGCACCACGGACAAGTGCAAGAGAACATCGATCTGTTGGTTCAAATTGAACGTTACCAAGTGGAACAGTTCGCTCGATTCCTAGATCGCCTTGATTCGATGCGTGACGCATCCACCGATCAAACTCTCCTGGAATCAACGTCTGCACTGTTCGGCAGTGGTATGGGTAACGCGAATTCGCACACCAACCATGATCTGCCGATCGTTCTGGCTGGCGGAGGATTCAAGCACCAAGCAATGATCGATTCGCCCAGCGCAGCGAACCGACGTGTGCCGCTGAGCAATCTGTTCGTTTCCATGCTGCAACAATTCGGCGTCGAGACGGATTCGTTCGCCAAGAGCACTGGAACTTTGACTGGCCTGAGGACGGCATGATGTGGCGACTCAAATGCGTCATGGCAGGACTGACGCTTGGGCTAGTCGGTACCAATGCTTCGGCAGACAGCACGCCCAACTCGATTTCATCGATCGTCGATCCGTTTATCCAGAACTATTGCATCGAATGCCACAGCGATGACGAACCCAAAGGCGATCGTAGCTTCGAAGAATTGGCGAACGACATTTCGAACGACAACACTCTGGTTGACTTCCAAGACATCTTGGATCAATTGAACCTGTCCGAAATGCCACCGCCCGAATCCGATCAACCGTCGGATCAAGATCGCATGCAGGTGATCGAAACGCTGACGACAGCAATTTCAAAATATCACGCATCGCACCAGGAGCATCGTGCCCATTCGATTTTGCGACGTCTGAACGCTCGCGAGTATCGCAATTCGGTGCGTGACTTGCTCGCGATCGACGTGACGATGTTCGATCCCACCGAAAGGTTCCCCCGCGACCAAACCGTCGATCATCTCGACAATATTGGCGACACGCTTGTAACGTCTTCACATTTGCTGAGCCGATATCTTGATGCGGCTGATGCCGTGATCAATCGTGCGATCTACCCCATTGAGAAACCGGCAAAGAAGACTTGGTCATTTCGCGAAAACTTTCGTCAGCAACCTGAAATCGACAACGTTCACCGTCGGTTCAATGGCTTCAAGCACATGACGTTGTACGATGTCGTGGGCGCGGATAAACCCGAAGGCGCCTATGGCCCGATATTGGCACTGGCCGATGGGGTTCCGTTCGATGGTGTTTATGAAATTCGTTTTCAAGCCGAAGCCCTCAATCGCGATCATCCGTATGACGACGATTTAATCGGTACCGACCGCGGGCAACCATTCCGGCTTGGCATTGTGCCCGGTAATCGCGATGACGGTGAACTGCACATGCCGCAACCGAACGAGCCCCTGCTGGCCGAAATCGAATTAGCTGATCAACCAAGTTGGTACTCCGTCCGCGTTCCGCTAGACCGCGGCTACACCCCACGATTTACATTCCAAAACGGATTGATGGATGCTCGGAATCTATGGACGAAGCTCGTCAAAACCTATCCCGATCAGTTCGAAAAAGGGATTAGTGGAATCGTCGAGTACCGCAACCAAGCGATCACGCGTGGCAAGTTACCTCAGATTCGGATTTACGAAATTGAAATCACCGGTCCCTTGATCGATCAGTGGCCAACGAAAAGTCAGCATGCGGTGCTCGGTGACGATTTTGAAACACTGGCCCGCGGAGAATCGATTAGCAAAGACCAAATCCGAAGTCGCGTCGAATCATTCGCCTCGCGTGCTTATCGGCGGCCAGCCACCGACGACGAAATCAACCAAATCGTTGATGTGATCGATTCGCGCATCGCAGCCGGCGAATCCGCGATCGATGCCATCGCCGACGGGTGCAAAATGGTACTTTGTTCGCCGAACTTCTTGTACTTGGAAAATCGCACAATCGACGATGCCCAGCATTTGTCACAGCATGCGCTGGCGAATCGACTTTCGTACTTCCTGTGGTCATCGACACCTGACCAAACGCTACGGAATCTTGCCGACACGGGTCGCTTGGACAATGACCAAGTTCTCCGCCGCCAAGTGAACCGAATGCTTGCCGATCCTAAATCCGAAGCGATGTTGCACGGGTTCCTGGATGCTTGGCTGGCACTGAGCGACCTTGGATCTGCGCCACCGGACCGTGGTGATTTCCGAGACTTTTATCGCCACGACCTTGGTACGGCGATGCGAACCGAGACTGAATTGTTCTTTCGTAATCAATTGGACAAGAATCTTCCGATCGACAACTTTATCGACTCGGACTTCACGTTCGTCAACACTGCGCTGGCCAATCTGTATGGCGTTGACGCACCGCTCGAACCGGGTTTTCATCGTGTCCAGCTAAGCGACCGACGCCGCGGCGGCTTGCTTGGCCAAGCTAGCGTATTGACGGTTTCAGCAAACGGAATTGATACATCACCGGTCGTGCGTGGCGTGTGGATGCTTGAAAACTTTCTAGGAACTCCGCCCTCACCGCCGCCGCCGGATGTACAGCCACTCGATCCGGACACGCGAGGTGCGACGTCCATTCGTGATCAACTGTCAAAGCACCGAGACATTGCCACTTGTTTTGACTGTCATCGCAAAATTGATCCACTTGGGTTTGCTCTTGAAAACTATGACCCAATCGGACGCTGGCGAGACAGCTACAGCAAGCGAACGAAAATTGATGCGTCGGGTGAATTGCCGGATGGCAAGTCGTTTCGCGACGTGCGTGAATTGAAAACGATCCTGATATCGCGTAAAGCACAGTTCAGCCGTGCGTTGACAACCAAGATGCTGGCATATGCAACCGGGCGACTGGAAGTGCTGAGCGATCGACCCGCCATTGAAAAAATCGCGAGCTCCGCAAACGGAACCCGCGATTTAGTGATTGAAGTGGTGCTAAGCGAACCATTTCGCACCAAATAATTATCGCTACCGATCACTCTCTCGCAAACGGCGAGAGAGCGATCGTTCCATTCAAATTTCTAAGCGGCCGTTTTCAGGAACGAACTCAATCGATCCGAACGTGACGGGCTTTGCAGTTTCGCGACTGCTTTCGCTTCGATCTGGCGAACACGTTCGCGAGTCACCTTAAAGATCCGGCCACACTCTTCAAGCGTGTAGCTGTAACCATCGACCAAGCCGTAACGCAGCCGAATGATTTCGCGTTCGCGGAACGTCAACGTCTTCAGCAACTCGTCGATCTTCCCACGCAGAATGCTGCTAGCCGCGTTCTTGACTGGGTTGTGGCTGTCGCTGTCTTGAATGAACTCACCGAAGCTGCTGTCTTCGCCTTCGCCGACGGGACGATCCAAGCTGACAGGGTGACGTCCAATGTCCATCACGCGGCGCACCTCTTCGATCGGGACTTCCGTTTCCAACGCAATCTCTTCGTACGTAGGTTCGCGACGAAGGTCTTGGGTCAGACGCTTTTGTGCCTGACGCAATTTGCTGAGTACATCGATCATGTGAACAGGAATTCGAATCGTACGTGCTTGATCAGCGATTGCACGCGTGATTGCTTGACGAATCCACCAAGTTGCGTAAGTGCTAAACTTGAATCCGCGGCGATACTCGTACTTGTCAACCGCACGCATCAAGCCAGTGTTGCCCTCTTGGATCAAGTCCAAAAATGACAGACCACGATTGCGATACTTCTTGGCGATCGAGACCACCAAACGAAGGTTGCCACTGCTGAGTTCACGTTTGGTGGCTTCGTATTCATTAAAATACTTGCGAGCACGCACCATACGATTGTGCAAACTGACCGGGCTCTCTTGAGTCACCAACATCAGCTCGCGAAGTTCTTGCTTGAGGTCAGCCGCTTCATCACGACTGGTCGCATCGTTACCAAGGTCGGCCAATTGTTGACGGATGAAGTTCATGCGTCGCGAAATGTCTTCCAATTGCTTCAGCAACGGCGTTACGCGGCGGCTTCGCAGGCTCAATTCTTCAACCAACTGCAAGCACTTGCGACGATTGGCGATAAACCGCCGTCGAACTTCTGCCTTCAATCGCGGCGAAGTACTGCGGCGAACCATTAGTTCAAAATCTTGCTTGTTTTGAGCGATCAAGTGATTCAGACTTCGCAAGTTGTGCGGCATCCGAGCACTAATTTGTTCCTTCGTCAATCGTTCAGTCAGCGATACTTTGATCGTTCGGTCGAACGGCAATTCGCCGGCGTGAACGCGTGAAAGCACACCAACGGTCGCTCGCATCGCGTAGTCGGATTCCAATAACGTGCGGCGGAAACGACGACGATTGATTTCGATCTTCTTTGCCAACCCAATTTCTTCTTCGCGGCTCAGCAAGGGGATCTCGGCCATTTGGCTCAAGTACATCCGAATCGGATCGTCGCTTGCCTTAGGCATATCGCTGGGGGCAACGACAGCCAATGGCTCGTCTTCTTCATCCTCTTCCGCAGCTTCTTCGGCGGATGCGACGGCTTCCAATCCATCTTCGCCGATGCTTTCAGCGGCATCAAAGGCGGCCGCTCTCGCAGCAGCGAGCTTCTTTTCCATCGCTGCGGCGGTGGCCGCACGGGTGACAACAACGGCGGGGCGTTCCTTCTTGGATTTACCCTCGACCAGGTCGATTCCGTGGTGTTCGATCGCCAACAGCAGGCTATCGAGCTTTTCTGGGTTGACGTCTTCGTCAGGAAGATAAGCGTTCACTTCGTCGTAAGTCAGAAATCCATCCTGGATTCCGCGGGTGATCAACGACGAAAGGTGTTGGTCCATCAATTGCATCTTGCAAACCTTAGATTGTGCGCATCTTCGTGATGCACTGGGTCGAGTGAAATTCCATTTCCGATCGCGAAACGATTGTGTTCTTTAGCGGGTAGAGCAAAACCTCTTCGAAGTTGGACGTGGTACGGGACGAAGATTGTGTCCCGGATTAAAAATCTTGCCTAGTTGAGTTTCCCTTCTTTTTGGTTGGTGTTCGCATTTTTTTGAAAATTCATTCTGTCTTGATCCCGCGTCGTTGACGATCCTCTTCGATCAAGCGATTTAGAAGCGCCATTTCTTCGTCTTCATCCATCGACGCGGACGCGAGCTTTTCGATTTGAGTCTTTTGTTCGATTGAAAATCCTCGCTCGCGATAACGAGTCATGATCATCGTGTATCGCTCCTCCGGTGTTTCAGGCAATTTGCCCTCGCGATCACGAACACGCTCCTGCATCGTCACGATTTGATTCTTTAACTGTTCGTTTTCAACCAGCAACAACAGCGAATCTGCATCGAGGTCACGCCCCGCCAGTTCTAAATCCTGATAGGCCGTCATTAACATCACCGCCGTACGTGACTCGAACCAATCTGGATCGATCGCTTCCACAGCCATCGCTGCTAAATCAGGCGACTCGATCAACGTCTCGAACAATTGGCGATCGAGGCCCGACAGCGACGACATCGACGTTTGTCCGGACGGATTGCCGCGACCTTGCTGACCTCGGCCCTGGTTACCGCGCCCCTGATTAAACGAGGGTGAACCGTAGGAACTGATGTGCGACTCGCCGACGTAATAATCGTCGCCAAAATCTGCGGACTCAGCAAACGCAGCGTTCGGATCAAAGCCCGGATCGAAACTGGCACTGGCCGGCTTGCTGGGCGCCGGATGCTGAACGCCTTCAAACGTCGGCTTTGCATTCGAATTGAATCCGCCCTTAGGACGTTTGACGACACTGTCGCGTTTCTTTGCTTCGTCGCGCAGCACATCAAGTCGCTGTTCTAACCGTTCAGTTTTCAACTCAAAACTGCGCGACAACCGAACCAGCAACTGATCAACTCGTAAGCTCGGCGGCGCCTTCGCGACGATCTTCAGCATCGTATCAACCGCGGTGGTGACCGCGTGAGTGTCACGCGTAAAGTCGATGCCGTTGGTCAATCGCGAAAGCTTGTGATCAAGCGCGTCGGGCGACTCGACCACCAAGCGATCAAACGATTCGCGACCTTGCGATTGAAGGTAATCGGCTGGGTCGTTGCCTTCCGGCAAAGTCAAGACTCGCAAATCGACGTCCGCGCCAACAAATAACTCAAGCACTTGGTCGGCTCGCGTTTGCCCTGCGTTGTCGCCGTCGAGTACCAGCACAACTCGCTGCGCAAATCGCTTTAGGATCTTAACGTGGTTTTCGCCCAGCGCGGTCCCCAAAACAGCGACCGCCGTTTCAACTCCCGACTGGCGCGCCGCCACCACGTCGGTGTATCCCTCCATCACCAAAACCTGCCCCTCGCGGCGGATCGCTTCGCGAGCAAGTTGCAAGCCGTATAACTGGTGCGATTTTCGGAACAACAGCGTTTCGCGACCGTTGTAATATTTCGCTCCCGCGTTTTCGCCGTGCTTCGCCGCGATGGCGGGGATCAGACGACCGCCCATCGCGATCGGACGATTTTGCAGATCATGAATCGGGAACATCAACCGACCACGAAACATGTCGACTTCGCCGGTCCCCGATCGTTTCGCCGATGCGATTCCAGCAGCCTGCGCAACCGCGCCGCTGAAATTGTTTTCCTTCAGCAAGTCCACCGCATACGACCACTCGTCAGGAGCAAATCCAATTTGGAATCGCTTTCGGTTTTCGTCATCAATGCCTCGCGACGCCAAATACTCGCGAGCGATCTTGGCGTCGTCGCTTTGGCCGGACTCCAAAATGTTGAAGTAGTCTTCGCAAACCAGCTTCATCGCTGCAAAAAGTGTTTCTCGGTCGTCGGGATCACCAGGGTTAGTCCTCTTTTGCCCCCGCGTGTATTGATCAAGCGGAATGCCGGCCAATTCGGCCAGACTTCGGATCGCGGTGGGAAAGTCAACACCGTCACGTCGCATCACGAAACTGAAGACATCGCCGCCGATGTCACAGGGCCAGCATTTCCACGTTTGACGTTCTTGGTTGACGGTCATCGAGGGACGACGATCGTTGTGCCACGGACATCGAGTCACAAAATTGCGACCCTGAGGCTGCAATTCCAGCGTCGCGCCTACCACATCGACAATGTCGACGGCGCTACGTACTCGTTCTTTCAGATCAAGGTCCGTCGGGAGGGACAAACGAGGAGCTCCATAATGCGACCACTTGCCGAGACCAGACAAACGGGGCAGGGCAGGGTGCGCATCAAGGCACCCGCCCACAAGAATCGCTTGCGCGGATCCTTCCTCGTTCGTCTCACCTATTCAAGTTGGCGAAACTTGTTCAATCGGTCCAGCCGGCTTCCATTTGAAGCCGGGTAAATTTCGATTCGTGCAATCCTTTGCGAACCAGCACATGAACAAGGCTAGGATCAAACTACGTTGATCAGCCAAGGACATCCGCTGCAAGCTGGCCGGATTCTGAGATTGCGGGCGATTGAGGTCAAGGTCAATTTGCTGATTCTACCGACAACCCCAGTATTTGGCTCATGCCGGTGCCCGAGGAGTCCCCAGAATTGCAAACGATTGTAGAAATGACGCAACAACCTCTTCAAACACAAAGTGGCGAAACCCAACCATTACTTGTAAGTAGTTTCTGGATAAAGACTTAGCGACACGCCGAGCATTTCTCATTTAGTTTTGGCACGCCTTGTGCTTTAAAAGCTTCTCATCAGCCAGGCGGCTGACCTAACCAAGACACGACAAGACAACGCTATTCACAGCAATCTCAACGCAAAGGACTCTGCCATGTTGGTTCTAACACGTAAAGTTAACGAAGAAATCCTGATCGGCGACGATATCAAAATCACGCTGATTCGCGTTCGCGGCAACAGCGTCCGCATCGGTGTCGAAGCACCTCGAAGCGTTCGTGTCGTCCGCGGCGAACTTCCCCGGATTGAGACGACCAAGCAAGAAATCGAGATCGAAATGGCTGGCGACGTCGAAATCGACGATTTGGCTGAAATCTTCGCTCACCCCGAACCCCAACGTTTTGCTCGCCCCAACAGCGATAACCTAGCCAGCAATGGTTCGGTCAAGAAAAGGACGGCCAAAGCCGGCAAACATCAAGAGTCTTCGCCAGAATCGCCCGCAAACCGCATTGCCAAATTTGCAACAGCGGATTCGGACGCGAAGGTGTTCGTTGGTACCGTCAAACGATCGGGCGACGACGTAACTATGAAACGAGCACCGCTGGCGAACTTCGTGTCGGCAAGCTGACGCAAATTCACACGGCAACGAATTGACGGCAACGAATTTAGCGTCGAGCGGTGAGAAACGATCAGGATGGAAGGTCAGTGAAGCGTTTCCATTTGAGCATTGCGTCAATGGTTGCACGCCGGCCAACGCAATCAAGTTCTTTGATCGAAACCAATAGGATTCATTCTTAGGGATGTGAATCCTGCGAGACAAGCGGCAGAAATGAAGAAAGAGGGTCGACTGCAGCGAGCCAGGTACGCGCAGTCGCGTCAGTTATGATGGGATGACTGCCAGCCCCGCAGGATGTCATTGGCTGGGCAATCGCTGCCGCCGCCGCGAGTGCGACCGCAAGCACATCCGGCTAATACTGCACAATCCGAACATGCCATCGGCTGAACCTGAGCATCGCGAGCCCAAATTCGAATTATATGCCCGCTTGGACTAAGTCCAGTGCAACCCTTTCGTTGCCGTAGCTAATTACCTATGCACGCTGTGTGGGCACAAATCACAAGGGCATTCGGCCTGGCGTCTTAGTGTCTGTCGATCTGCAAGTGAGAAATCGCTGGCTGAAAACAGGATTTGATTGAACTGGGCAGGGCTCCCCACAAGAGTGTTCTATGAAACCGAATGTTGGAAATCAGAAAAAGACAATCCGTCGCCTCGTGCTAATCGATGATGACAGTACCGACAACTTCCTACATAGCCGATTGCTTCAGCGTTCGGGCTTAGTTGACGATCTGATCATATTCGAAGAGGCAGAAGAAGCGTTAAAGTACATCTGCTCTTCCATGGAACCAGTCGATGTGATTTGCCTCGATATCAACATGCCACGCATGAACGGATTCGAATTTCTAGATGCGTTCGAATCATCATGGGACCCGCAACTCGAAAAACCACTTATTGTGATCCTTTCAACGACTGTGGGACCGGCTGAAATCGAGTATGCCAAACGAATCCCAAGAATTGTTGGTGCTGAAACGAAACCACTTAGGCCCGAACTGATCGAATTTCTCGCGGAAAGGTTCTTTGTTGCAGAGTAACTCTGACAGTGAAGAGGGGCACACTATGAAAAAACAAATTAGCGTCCTACTGGTTGAAGACCAGCAGGCAGAGGCGATTGTCGTAACACGACTATTATCGCATTCTGCATATGGAAACTTTTCAGTCACCGTTGCGGTAGCGTTAGCAGATGCAATCGAGCAATTAGGTAAAAACAGCTTTGACGCTTGCTTGTTGGATCTTGGCTTGCCGGACGGTCATGGCATCGAATCGCTTCGCCAGGTTCGCAGTGTTGACGGATGCATTCCGATTGTCGTGTTGACCGGTAACGATGACGAAAACAATGGCTTGACCGCGATCGAGACTGGCGCACAAGACTATCTTGCAAAAGACTTTGTCAATAGTCGTACCGTTTCGCGTGCACTCCTGTTTGCCATCGCACGCCAAAACACAATGCTCGGACATGCTGCCGATGCGCAAACTGATATGCTGACGGGGCTTCCCAATCGACGCTTGCTCAGCCGCGACTTCGACCGAATGTCCAACCAGTTTGACCTTCTTTCCGTTGCACTGCTTGATATCGATAATTTCAAAACCATCAACGACTTGCATGGGCATTTAATTGGTGACCGGGTTCTGCAACACGTCGCTAGCCTCGTCCGCGACAATGCAGGCAACAACATTCAAGCGGCGAGATTTGGTGGCGAAGAGTTTACGCTGTTGATTCCTGACTCAGGTATCGATGCAACGGTTGACTATGCGTCGGATCTGTTATCGAAAATCGAGAATGCGACGCTGGAAATTGATGGCAAGTCGATCTCGGTAACTGCGAGCATTGGGCTGACGTCTGTCCGCAACGAAGAGGGTCTCGATGAGTCCCTCCGCCGAGCTGACCAAGCGTTATACAGCGCGAAGCACACCGGCCGAAATCGTGTGTGCGTGAATGACGCATGATTCATCATTACGATAGAACGACCAATGGACTTCGCCAAAAACTCGAGCGAACCGGTTCGTTTCAATGGTTTCACTGGCTCGTCATCGGGCTTTCGCTGGGATTAACCCTTTTTGCCTGGCACTACGCTCGAGTCCAACAAAACGCAAAAATCGAGCTTCAATTTGATCGTGAAGCTGACCAAGCGGTATCGCTAGTCGTCGATCGCATGGCGACCTACGAAGAAGCACTTTGGTCGGGGGTGGCGTTTGTGACAACCATCAACGGCGAAGTCGACTACCAAACATGGGACGACTACGCCGCATGTCTAAAGCTTGACAACCGGTACCCCGGCATCAACGGGATTGGACTGATCGCGTCCCTGGGCGCGACCGACCTAGATCCATTTCTGAAGAATCAACGCGTCAGCCGCCCGGCCTTCACTGTCCATCCCAAAGTTGATGGAAACGAGCACTGGCCGATCTTTGCCATTTCGCCAATCGCGGGCAATGAGCAAGCGGTGGGCCTTGATATGATGCACGAAATCAACCGTATCACTGCAGCGAGGAAAGCGCGTGACACAAAGACGACTCAGATCACTGGGCCGATCACTTTGGTCCAAGATGCAACGAGAACGCCTGGATTCCTTTTCTTTGCGCCTTACTATCGGACGCCCACATCCGCGCAACACCCCAATGCGTCCGAGACATTCGAAGGACTCGTTTACGCCCCCTTTGTCGTGCGCGAGCTGATATACGGAACGCTAGAAAAGAGCCGACGACGTATCGGCATTCGTATCAGTGATATGTCGGAAGTCTTGTTCGACGAGCACGTGAAGTCCGATCCCGATTTCGATCCCCGTCCGTTGGTTCGAAAAGAAATTTCGCTCGACCTGTACGGCCGAACGTGGCTGTTTGATGTCCGAAGCACCCGTTCTTTTCGTCAATCCATCGACAGCAGCCAATCAACGTCAATCTTAGTCGCAGGGCTATTGATCAACGCCATGCTACTTGGGCTTTTTTACTTGATCTCCAAAAGTGCTCGCCGCTCGCTCGGCCTAGCCGACCAAATGACGGAAGAACTCGCCTGCTTTAGCCTAGCGGCAAGCGTCAATCAAATCGGCATCTTTGATATCGACATTGAATCGAAAAAATTCAAATGGAACGATGCGATGTACAAACTCTTTCAACAGAACCGGGATTCATTCACCCCGACCTACGAGTCTGTGCTCGGCTGCATCCACCCAGACGATCGCCCGGCGCTCGAAGCCGCTTTTCGCGGCCAGATTGATGACGGCGAGACGCTTGATTCAGAATATCGCATCCAACTGGAAGACGGCGAAAACCGGCACCTTCATTCACGTGCCGTGATCTTTCGCGATACGGATGGCCGTGCAATTCGATTGCTCGGGTCAGACACTGACATCACCGAAACCAGAGAAGCAACTCAAGAACTTGATTTGACCCGTCGCGTACAATCGGCAATCCAAGACGCCGCTGGCGTTTCGATGATTACCACGAACGAGTCAGGCCTCATCCTATCGGTAAACAAGACAGTTGAATCGATGCTTGGATATTCGCGTGAGGAGTTGGAGTGCAAGAAAACGCCGGCCCCGCTGCATGATGCTGACGAGATCATCCAACGAGCAGCCGAGCTGACCGAACAACTGGGCCGCGAGATCAAACCGGGTTTCGAAGTGTTCACCGCGATGACCGCCGACGGTGCGATGGAACAACGTGAGTGGACCTACATACGCAAAGACGGGACTCGATTCCCGGTGCTTCTTACCGTCACGGCAATCCGCGACAACTCTGGAACAGTTACTGGATACCTGGGCGTTGCAGCTGACATCTCAGATCGAAAAGAAGCCGATCTGGCGATTGCGAAGTCCAACGAACAACTTGCTCGCAGCAACGAAGAACTTGCCCAGTTCGCGTATGTCGCGTCTCATGACTTGCAGGAGCCACTGCGGAAGGTGACATCGTTCTGCGAACTTCTTCAGGAAGACTGCAGCGACCAACTCAACGAAGACGGGACGATGTACATGGGCTATATCATGGACGGGGCCCGCAGGATGCGAAAGCTAATCCAAGACTTGCTGGCGTACTCGCGAATCGAAGAAGGCGATGTCCGAATTGAAACAGTGATCATGAACGACGCTCTTAGCGTCGCGATCAATGACCTTTCCACGGCAGTCCAAGAATCAGACGCAACCGTCACCTTTGACGAACTGCCGCAGATCTCGGCCCCCCCTTCCCAGATGGTCCAGCTGTTTCAAAACTTGATTGGAAACGCGATTAAGTATCGCGGCGACGAGAGCCCAAGAGTCCATATCAGTTGTGAATCCGACAACGGAAACCATGTTTTCTCGGTTGACGATAACGGAATCGGAATCGCACCCGAGTATCGTGATCAAGTGTTCGGCATTTTCAAACGCCTGCATGGTCAAAGCCAGTATAAGGGGACCGGAATTGGGCTCGCGATTTGTAAACGCATCCTTGAACGAGTCAACGGCAAGATCTGGATCGAAGACTCGCCCCTGGGCGGATCACGCTTCAGATTTTCAATCAACTCAGCAACCTGAAACCCTGCCAATGTTGTGCAGAACAGGAAAACTCTAACTGCACTCTTAGCGTTCAATAACAACCGGTTGCATCGGACCACCCGCAGATTCGGCTTCAACCGACTCGAGCTGGGCTACTCGATCATTCGAATCAAGTTCGCTTAGGTGTTCAAGCAAGATCCTTCGCACTTCAAAAACTGCCTTCGAGGTCATGTGAACCGAAGTGTGAGGCGCATCGATAATCAACTCACTATCCGTGTCATCCATGTGCGCACTGTCGTACTCAACGACTCCGTCGCCCTTGACGGTTCGCCCGGTTATCAGCGATGGATTTTCCAGAACACCGATGATGTTGTGATATTTAACACCCGGCGCGCGTTTGGCACGCATCATGACGGGGAAGATCGGCGACTCAGGCGCCAACGAATCGATTGCGTTGGCTACGGTCAACAGTTCGGTGTCCTTGAAGACAGTCGGGTTCTGCTCGGCAAGCCGATTGCCGGTTCGAATCGCCATCGTTGGCAATTTGATAAACTTTCTGGCAAGCCAGCGGGTGTAGTCGTTCGCGAACTCGCTGCCACGGTGCGGTGTTCCGATCGTAATGACACGCTTGACAGAGGTGTTCGGGCGGAAGAACAGAGTACTTACTAGCTTGTATCGATCGTCATCATCACCGCGTAGCTTCGCGATTGCCTCATCGGCACTGCTTGCAGGCTGATTGCTGACGATTTTCCAGAACTCGTCACCGCTATCGATCGTTTGCATCCGACTAACGAGACCGCCCATGCTATGACCAACAAGAACCATATCGTCCATCGGTGCATCTTGGCGACTTTCGTCGAACACTTTACGCATAGCGGTCAGGTCCGTCCGCAGCTGTGTCGCCGACAACCAAAATGGTTGGCCGGACGGATATAGGTAGAACCAAAACTGGTAACGTTCACGGATCTCGGGAAAACTGCGCAAGTCATTGAACATGTCCATCCACGTCATCGGACTGGACCATAGCCCATGCACCATCAAGACCGGTATTCGCTTTGGATCATACGGTTCCAGCATGTACAGTCCACGATGGCTTGCCGATTCGTTTGGGTTGAGCAGCCCTTCGGTCGCCTCGTCCCGCTTGCGATACTCGGGACTATCCAAAAAGTACGCCAACGGAGTCGTCAGATCGGTTTCGAGCGGCACCCACTGATTAGACAGTTGAATTTGGTTTGCTTTTAAAGGGTCAAAGAACTCTAAAACGCAAACCTTGGATTCGCCGGCACGAGCCCCTTCGTGCGGTTCAACACAGCGCATCATCGCGCTGACGGAGTAGCTAAGTCCCTTGGGATAGTACTTCTCGCGGCTGTCGCCATTTTCAGGTGTTTTTCGCACAGCGATCAGCGGCACGCCCAATCCATAGGTCGTATGCTGGTTGCGCAAAGTTTGGATTTCATAATCGCTCACAAATTCGTAATGGTCGAACTCGTCTGTTTTCCATTGCCCACGCATTTCCGTTCGCACGACAAACTCACGATCAGGAGTCTTGATTGTGTAGGTCTGCCCTGGCTGGATCTGATTTTTCTTGCATAACAATCGCAATGTGTCTTCAAGCGACTCGTTGTATAGATCGCATGCGCCACGAAACTGCGGATCATAGAAGTTACGTGAGGTTCCAAGATCATCGCTAAACAGATAGTCGTAGCTGTTGGTCAGCGCGATACCGTATTGGTTTAATGCATCGCTGGACCGGCCCGCTTTCTCGGCCTTCTTGCCTTCGACATACGCCAACTCACTAAGTGCGTAGATCAGTTCGGCTTCGGGGGTTTCTCGGACGCGACTGCGAATTTGAGCAAAACAGATTTTATGGTCGTTCTGGTAAACGTCTTCCAAGTCAAATCGCCGCAGCGTGTGCCAGGTTCGCTCGCTGACCTCGGGGCCCTTGCGACCGACCAAATGCAGGGTCTGGGTCAAAGCATTATCGCGAAATTTGCGATTTGTCAGGTAGGTCGGCGCCGCACATCCGGATTGCAGCAGAACAAGCACGACCAGCGCGACCATGCCCCCCAGTGGCCTGCGACGTCCGGCAAATGCGCCAAAACCAGCAGGACGCAGCGACATACGAATACTCGGCACGGCCAGCGGCCGACCGTTTCCGTTAGATCGTTTTGGTCCAAACTGAGACTGCATCATGCGTCTAGGTCCTCCGGATGAGAGATTTCCAGCCGAAAACGGACTGGAAACGCATCTGGAGGACGGTTCAAGCTTCCTTGCAAGACATCCGTCGTGGGAACCGACAACAAATTGCCGACTTTTCCAAAATCTAGAGACGATGGCGGGTTGATGTCAATGCAGATCCAGCCAACCGCCGTGAAACTGAGCGACGCTACACGGGATCAGTGTCTGTCACCGGTCACGCTGGTTCATGAGCTTCTGCATCTTCGCATTTTGATACCGATGAGTACGCAGGACATCGAGCGCCGCTAACCCAATCACCGTCACCATGCATAGCAGGACGCAAAGCCAAGCCGCGATCCAAACGGGTCCAGGCCCGACGAAGGCAGCGATGAGGATCAGCAGACCGCAGATTCCGACCATCAGGTTCGTACGGCGCCGGGACCGGCTTCGGCGCTTGTGATATTGCTTGTCCAAATCGGTTTTGCAGTCGTCTTCGTCACCCCACCCACGCTGCTCATTGAATTGCAGCCACGCCGCAAACACCATCAGAGTCACGGCCAAGATCAGCGAACCGGCGAACATCGGGAAACCTTTCTTGATGAACAAGGTGATTCGAAAGCGCGCGCAGTACCTGCAACTTGACAGGGAATCACTGGCGATTCAGCCACGAGTGCACGACCCATACGACCGCAGCCATCGACGTACCGCTGCAGTTTGCGGGAACGTCTTGCTCGGTATGCCAATACGAAGGAGCACCAATCCCCGGCCGCGGATAGTCGAAGTCGATAATGTCGGTCGTTGGGATGCCCGCGATTCGGTTCAGCGGTAGATGATCGTCTTGTATCTCATGGCGAGTTCGCGCCACAAAAGCGTCAACGCCCAGATCGGCCGCCACGGCCCAAACGCTCTTCGTGACGTCCCTCGCCATCCTCAGACTGTTGGTTTCGTAGAAGACTTTCAATTCGCGGTCGCCGATCATGTCCAGCAAGATCCCGGCTTGATAAGGAATCGCTGGCGGTGACGACTTGTATTTCTCGGCAAAAAACGTCGACCCTAAAAAGTAATCGTCGCGGCCCTGTCTGAACACAAACTCCTCGCCATCGAACAAAACAATATCGACACCCACATCGCTTGGCAAACCGCTGACGAATTGGTGCGAGATTTCCATTAGCGCCGCCGTTCCGCTGGCACCGTCGTTCGCACCAACAAAAACCCCGCGACGATTGTTACGATCCTGATCCGGGAAAGGGCGAGTGTCATAGTGGGCGCAAAGCAAAAAACGTTTCGGACGATCCAGCCCCCATGACGCGATCACATTTGACATTGAAACGTTTGAGCCGTCTTCGGGGTGCCGAATGTCGAAAGTTTGCATCGAAACAACCGCACCTTGGTCGGTAAAGAACTTCCGCAGGTACTGCTGTTGCTGTGCCATCGCGGCTGATCCGGACGGACGAGATCCGAATTCGCAAAGCTGATTCAAATAACCCATCGCCCGGTCAGGTTGATACGCCGACGGAATTGCGCCCGATGCAGGCGACAAATCGACGGGCGCGTCGCTTTCCGAATCCAGAAAGAACCACGCTAACACGGCGACAATCGCGATGACAAAACCGATCGCGATCCAGCGCGCGGACGAACTTGGACGGGGCGGAGTGGGTTCCGACGATATTGTCGACTGATGAGACCACGCTCGCGTGTTTTGCCGCGCCGATTCGGCGTCCGCTTCACTCAACTTCAACATCGCCTGGGCCACCGCTGTGAAAAGTCCATTCGGTCATCTGTAAGTCGTCCATTGTCATCGTTTTGGGCAGCATCGCCACCCCGGACTCAATCCGTCACCTGTTCTTTGCTGCAATCGCCCGGCGCTCTACAGTGCCAGTACCCGGCCCAATACAGTGCCTGAAACTGACTTTGCAACTCGACCAGAGAGAGAGGACAACGATGCCCGCTGCTGATCCCGAATCGCTTCGCATTGTTATCATTGGCGGCGGGTTGGCCGGACTGTCGTCTGCCTGCGTGCTGGCTGCCCGAGGCTACCGCGTCACCTTGTTGGACAAGAACGAATGGGTTGGCGGCAAGGCGGCGGTCCATACCGCCGACGGGTACCGGTTCGACATGGGGCCAACCATCCTAACGCTGCCAAGCGTGCTGAAACGAGTGTTCAGCGAAGCCGGAAAGGAACTTTCCGATTACATCGACATGGTCCCGCTGGATCCTCAATGGAGGTGTTTTTTTGAAGGCAGCGCGTCGGCATCCGGCGCAACGTCCGAAAATACCTTGCTAGACTTGGTCGCCAACACCGAATCAATGAAGAAGAATATTGCCGAGCTGACCGGAACACCGACCAGCGGCGATGGATACGAACGGTTCATGCGGATGAGCGAGCAGTTGCACGGAGTCTCGGATCGCTTCTTCTTTTGGCGCAGCGTCGGAGGACTAGCTGACACGATGGATGTCGGAGGCGCGTTTTCTGCGGCAGTGTTGAAAGACGTTTTGTCGTTGCGAATGGGCCGCAGTGTCGCTTCGGTGGTTCGTTCTTACGTTCCTGATGCACGCGTTGCGCAAATGATGGACCACTTCACGCAGTACGTTGGTTCGTCGCCCTACAACTCGCCCGCCGTGCTTTGCAGCATCGCTCACATGCAAACCGACGAGGGAATTTGGTACCCGATCGGAGGAACTCGTGCGATCCCCGAAGCTTTATGCAAATTGGCTCAAGAACTTGGCGTTGAAGTTCGCACCGGCACCGACGTGATGCGGATCACGACATTGGATCAACGAGTCACCGGTGTTGCTACGACTAGTGGCGAGGAAATTGCCTGCGATGCAGTGGTCAGCAACTGTGATGCGGTTCGAACCTACGGCGAACTGCTAAAAGACACGTCACAGTCGAAACGGTTCCAACGAACAAACAACTATGAACCCGCGTGCAGCGGCGTGGTGCTGTACTTGGGCCTTGATCGGCGTTACGAGCAACTGTTGCATCATAACTTTGTGTTTTCAAAAGATCCCGAAGGAGAGTTCGACTATATCTACAAGCGAGGCGAACCGGCTCCGGACCCAAGTGCTTACGTTTGCGCGCCGTCGATTAGCGACCCAGACGTTGCACCGGATGGCGGCGAAGCGTTGTACATCCTTGTCCACACGCCGTATTTGCGGCCTGGGCATGACTGGAAAAAAATGCTGCCTGAGTACCGCGAAGTAATCTTTGACAAGCTGGAACGAACCGCTGGGATGACAGGCATTCGCGATGCAATTGTCCACGAATCATCGCTAACGCCCGAAGGGATCCACAACCGATACCGAGTACTCAACGGCGCGATCTACGGACTGGCAAGCCACGGCAAGTACGTCGGTGCGTTCAAGCCTGCGAACCGACGCAAAGATTTGACGGGACTGTACTTAGCGGGCGGTGCGGCGCACCCTGGCCCCGGAATGCCAATGGTGATGATGAGCGGCTGGATCGCAGCGGACTCTTTGGACCAAGATGCCCAAGCCGGCAAGATCAAAGGTTCATCCCGCAGACCTGGGCCGGCTCGATAAACCCAAGTGTCGTGCCGCCATACGTCCGCCGATCCCAATCACCGGGCGGCAACAGATCCTGATCGAACGTCTTTTCAGTTTCGACCATCAGAACGCTGCCGGGCGGCGCGTTAAGCTGAACTGTGCGAATGATCGCGTTGAGGTCTTCGAGTCGTTCGTGCCACAAAATGTAGGGGGGGCAAAGAAACACGATCCAGGGCGTATCGTCAGCCGGTGGCCCCAGCAACTGGCCGGCGACGCGGAACGTGTCGGCACTGACCACAACGATTTTGTCGGTCACATCAAGAGAATCGGCAGTTTCGCGAATGTAACGAACCGCTCGCCGATTGAGTTCGACCGCGACAGCCCGCGAAGCACCCCGACTGAGGGACTCGAACGTCATCGCCCCCGTGCCCGCGAACAGGTCAAAGCAAATCGCCCCTTTAGCTGCCTTTAGCAGGATATTGAACGCGTTTTCGCGAATATTGTCCTTCATCGGGCGAGTGAAGTCTTCGCCGTGATAGATTACCGTCCTGCCTCGCATCGTCCCGCCGATGATCCGCAATTTCGTCGGTTTGGATTTCGATGGGTCGGTTTGGGATCGAGATGATCGGCTTTTCGATTCTTTTGCTGGTCGTTTCATCGGGCTAAGTATAGCGAACCGCAGCACTTGGGCGAGTCGGCCGTCGAAAGTCGCCAGGGTGCAAAACCTAAACCGGTCGAGCAGCGTAAAGGCAGCAATGGATCTAGTTTTTTTGCAGCCACTTCGAGAGCCTGTATGAGTTTTTCAGTCGCGAGATTCCGAGTCTTCTTCACGGCCCTGATCGTCATGACGGCTGTCGTGCTAGTTTCCGCTGGCATGGCCAGCGCCGCGGCTCAAGAAAACAAGTCCGAATCGGAGGTCACCAACGAATCCGATGAATCCGGCGACGAAACAGGCGTCGCTGTTGACGGTGACAGTGCCCCAGCATCCGAAACGTCCGTGGAATCTGCGGAACCATCCGACCAGCTACCTGGGTTTACTACCGCCGACGACCCCGCTTATATCGCCGAAGTGGAACGTCGCACCGAAGTGTTCCAACAAGCTAAAGCGGATCTTCGCGATGCCATCCTTGAACAGCGGACGCTGTATATGCGATACGTCAATCACGAAGACCGAACGCCATCGAGTCGTGAAGCCTACACGGCCAAGCGGATTGAAGTGATTAAAAAAATGGACGACACCTACATGGCGGCGCTCGATCTAACTCGCATTACGGGCGACCAAGAAGCCGCGACCTACCTAGTGACGATGATCGATCACCGATTCAAACGCGACATTTACGACCTCGCCACACTTGAAGGCGCGACCCGAATGATCGACGGCGGATCGCAACTTGCCGTGATGTTTCAAGCGGCGGCACGTTCCGCGATGGTGGTGGGTGAATTCGACATGGCAAAGAAGCTGTACGAAGTTCTTGCCAGTCAGGAAGAGGGAGTCGACCCGATGGAGACCGTCGACAAGAGCTTGGCATCCTATCTAGAAAAACATCGCGAACGATTTGCAGCCGAAGCAATGATCCAAGCCGCCGAAGCAAAGGAAGACCGTCTTCCTCGCGTTAAACTTGAAACAACCCAGGGCGACGTCATCATTGAACTATTCATAGACCAAGCTCCTTCGACCGTCGCCAATTTTATCAAACTAGTCGAGAGTCACTTTTACGACGGACTAGATTTCTATCAAGTTGTCGATCACTTGTTTGCGCTGACAGGCGACGCAACAGGTTTGGGTAGTGGCAACAGTGGCAAGTTTGTGATCGACGAATGCGACCGTCCTGACGCGCGACGCCCGTTTCGCGGATCACTGTTGATGGCCAAAATTCCGATCGGTGAAAACGGCGAGTTTATTCCCAATTCTGCTAGCACTCAGTTTGCAATTTCGTTTCTTCCGCTGGCGGTTTCAGCAGACAATCAAACCGTCTTTGGACGTGTCATCGAAGGAATGGATGCGATTTCGCGAATGCGGCGAATTGACCCGTCGAAAGAGAAAGACAAAAACGCCATCCTGCTTCCTCCCGACCGGATCATCGAGGCGACCGTCATCCGGCGCCCCGAAGTCCTTCCTGAAATCGAGTACTTTACGCCGCCAGGACGATGATCTCAGCGATCACAGGGCGGCCCAACCGCCATGGTTTGGTCGCCATGTTTGCTGGCCGACCATTGCTCGGCTAAAATAGCGGCTTCGACACCCCGCCTAACCCTGCCTAATTTAACTGATCGCGATCATCGCCGATGAAGAAGACTGCCCGGTCTCAAGCCAACAAGTTAGCCAAACAAGCCAAAGCGGATGCGTTAGCAACTGCCGAAGCAAACGGAAACGCTGTCGTCGACCCTAGCATCGACGAAACAACAGTCCCATCGCGCCGCAATTTCATCAAAGGCAGCGGCATGATGTTGGCGGGCGGAGCGATCGTTGGCGGCAACCTTGCGGTGGCGCGCGCGGCCCACGCTTATGGCAGCGATACTATCAAAATCGGATTGGTCGGATGTGGCGCACGTGGGACTGGCGCGGCGATCCAAGCACTCAATACTGCGGGCGGCGGAACAAGACTCGTTGCAATGGCGGATGTCTTTGAAAGCAGCATCCAAACCGCCTATCGCACGATCAACAGCAAACACCCGGACAAGGTCGATGTCGACGCGACCCGCTTTGTGGGATTTGACGCGTACCAGCAACTGCTAAAAACCGATTGTGATTTCGTCATCCTGGCGACACCACCCGGATTCCGACCGCTGCACTTCGAAGCCGCCGTCGATGCTGGAAAGCATGTCTTTATGGAGAAACCAGTCGCCACCGATGCACCGGGTGTTCGCCGTATCCTAGCGGCAAACGAAAAAGCCAAACAAAAAGGTCTAGGCGTTCAAGTCGGCCTGCAACGACATCACGAATTTCGGTATCGCGAGTGCATCGGAAAGTTGCAAGACGGTGCAATCGGCGACCTGATGTTCGGCCGCGCGTACTGGAATGGCGGCGGCGTTTGGGTGCGTCCGCGAACGCCCGAGCAAACGGAACTCGAGTATCAAGTCCGCAACTGGTATTACTTCAATTGGATTTGCGGAGACCACATCAACGAACAGCACGTTCACAATCTAGACGTAATCAACTGGCTGCTCGGTGAATATCCTATCGAAGCTCAAGGGCAGGGTGGACGCGAAGTTCGCAAGGGTACCGACCACGGGCAAATCTTTGATCACCACATGGTTGAATTTACCTACCCAAGCGGTTTCAAACTGTTGAGCCAATGCCGGCACATCCAGGGCTGCTGGAATAACGTCAGCGAGCATGTACACGGCAGTCGCGGAACATGCGATATCAGTGACGCTTTGATTCGCGACCGGCAAGGGAACAAGATTTGGCAAAGCGACGCTAAGGAAACCAAGGGCGGCAAAGGGTGGCAGCAAGAACACCATGACTTTTTCGCGAGCCTGCGACGTGGCGAAACGCCGAACGAGGCCGATTACGGTGCGCTAAGCACAATGACGGCAATCATGGGCCGGATGGCTACCTACAGCGGCAAAGTGGTGAAGTGGGACGAGGCAATCAACTGCAAACAATCGCTGGCAAACGTTGACGCAATGTACAGCTTCGACGACACCGCTCCGGTGCAACTTGACGCCAACGGCCAATATCCGGTGGCGGTGCCTGGCAGCAAAGATAAGACTGTTTAGGTGGACCGCACAGAACTAGCGGCGGCAATTCAGTCTTCACCGAACTGCCGCCGGGATACAAAGCTACTCAGACTGGCAGCCTGTGAAACTTAGGCTGCGGCTTTCTGGGCTGGTTTACCAGTCGAATTGAGCCACTTGGTGACCTTCTTGAGATCCTTTTTCCAGTCGGCGTCTACTCGGCGATCACAGAACGTGTGAAACAAGCCGTCGACGGTTTCGCTAAGAGTGCGGATGGCGTCGATGCGATCGTCGTCATCGAATTCCTCGTCGTCGTCCAGGTGAATTTTAGCGCCGCTGATGCCGAACGTTTCGGCTTGCAGAACAAGGTCGAACGTTCGTCCATCGCGAACCATGGTCATGCCCGTTTTGCGAGGCAATTTGCCTGACCGGATTGCCTGCATCGCTTCGGGCAACTTGACAGGCGATTCCGCCGTGATTGTTTCTTTCCCCGACTCGCCAAGCGGGCATTCCAACGACAAAGTCTTCGCCAACATCAGCGTGACTTCGGATTCATCGGGCAACACGATCGTGTCGGATTCGTTTTCAAGCGTCCACCACAACCACATCAAGAACTCGTTACCTAAAAAGTCGGGTGCTTGTGAGTGTTCGTTTGCCCATCCATGTCCAGTAGCCGTTTCACCGGTCACAAAACTGACTGGCTGTAGATCGTCCAAGTCGGCAAAGCAATCAGCTTCGACGGACCAATCCTGAGCGATGATTCCTGCGCCGAGACGACGCAGTTCAACTTCGAAGGTTCTCTCCAATAGATCGGTGCAGTAGGCACTGGCGGTGCCCACCGATCCACCGAAATATAGCAATCCGTTGGAGTGATCCCAGAGCAGTGGGAACTGTTGCATGCGCCGATACTTGCCCGATGCGGCTTCGACTTCACATCGCTGCTCGACTGCTTCTTTAGCTTCTTTGCGCTGTGATTTCGTCGCCACGCCCGACGGGCTGTCCTTGGCGTATCCAGCCAATTCCATTTGCAACCACGCAGCACGAATGGCTGCGGGAATCTGGTTCGTGTCAACGCGAACGCACAAATGTACGGCGTTGTTGATCAAATTTTTATCGAGGTCAAAATCTTGATCAAAGAGATGATCGCCGCCCAAGAAGCCGACGTGAACATTTTCAGTGGAAGCACTCTCGTGCCGCCCGGCTGCGTTGTTGGCCAGAATTTCGATGTGTTCTTCACCGAACGTGTCCGCATCGAACCCAGCGACGCTGAACCTTTCGAAACCAAGACTTCCGCGTAGGAATGGCATTAACGATCCCGTTATCGTAGAGAAATTTGTGGGGAAACCGAACAAGGTGTCGTGTCGTTATCGACGCGAAAGGACCGATAGTTTGCCATGGCAAAACCAGCGATCACCACATGCCCACGCCGCACGACCGTTATCAATGCCCAGATTGCCACGGAATCGATCCAAATTGCCTGGACATTGGCTGCCGCGACGTCATTTCGCTGAAACGGCAAGAGCAACCTTATTAGCCAAGATCGGCCAGCGTCGTTCCGCGAGCAGCCTCGCGTTCGGCTGTCTTTAATCTCGCCAGCGACTGCCAGGCCGGATGATCGCTGGTCGGGCGAATATGATGCGCAAGTTCAAGAATTTCAGTGACTTCGATTTTCGACGCGGGTCGCGAAAGCGTCAAAGAATCCGACTGGCCCGGTCCGCCGGCGACAAGTCGCAACAGCCCGGCTTCGACTAGTTGGTCGGTCATTTGATGAACGATCCGACCGCTCAATCCAATTCGGTCAGCAAGTTCCTGGTTGTCGAGCGTCGCGCCGGCCTCGAACGACGTTCCAATCTCACTCATGATCGGCAACATCCAATCTGGATCTCCAGGCGGCAACTCTATGTCGTCCCAAGATGTTCGATTCTCGGTTGGCGCTCCCATGGTTTGCAACGTGTAGGTCAGGATCAAGCCAAACAAGACAATCAGCCAGGTGATGTAGATCCAAAACAGAAACAACGGAATCAGTCCAATCGAACCATAGATCCCGGTATAGGGAACGGCTTTGGCCACATAGATTTGAAATCCAAACTTTGCAAACTCCCACAATAATGATCCGACAAGCGATCCGATCACCGCCGCCCTAACGCTGACACTAGTATTTGGCATCAACGCGTACAGCAGGAATAGCAACACCCAGCTTGCCATCATCGACAGCAGATGGATCAGTACCAATCGAAAGTCCGATCCAGCGCCGATTTGTGAAAACCATTCCACCACCTGCCCCGACATGTACAGACTCATCGCCAACAGCCCACTGCCGAGTGTGATGATCGACCAGTGAATGGCCAAACGAATATGGATTGGCCGTTTTGACGGTGCGTCGTAGATCTGGTTGAACAAGTGCTCGGTCGCGTTGGCGAGCGCGACCGCTGCATAGACGAATAACAGCAGACCGAATACGCCAATGGATTTGAAGTCGATCGACGCAACTTTCGCGGTCAATTCAGTCAACGTTCGGCGAATACTTGCTCGCGCTTGGCGAACCGATTCCTCGCGGACTTCTTCCTTGTTCTGAGCTTCACGTTCAGCCAACGAAATCGCTTCGTCGATATCGATATTGATTCCGAGAATTGGATCTATTTCATTGCCGACATCGCCAATGATCTGCTTGCCGATCATTGGTTCTAGCGCCTCCTCGAGTTCCTCGGTGGGCTTGTGTCGTAGCACCAACACATCGTTGTCACCCGACCCGGGAATTTTGGGAACGCCAAAAAACGAATAGAGCTGGTTTTCGACTTGCCCTTGGACCTCATCCAGACCACCGACAATGCGAAACATGACCAACCCCAGTACGACGACCGGGATCAGCGAAAAGATTGTTCGGTAGGTCAATTCCGCGGCCATACCTTCGGCCCGGTGTCGTTGCAATTGACGCCAGCAATGGGACGTCAAATCCCAGCCGCGCCGAATCCGGTGCTGTCGCGGCGACAGTTCGTCCGGTGAACCGCAACACACGTCAACGATGGAGTCTATCAATCGAGTCATCGAACACGCGAACCTTCGGCAACGGTTTACCGCACCACCAACGGGCTGGCGCTAACAACACTCCGAAGCTTACCCGACTTTGACAGATCGAGCATAGGCTGACTCGGCCCAGGAGGCTCAATGTCGTCGCTTAGTTTCCGAGCATCCCAATGGCCGGGCAACTCGCAGACTGGGCAGAGCCCCACAGGTCGTAGCCGGCCGCCGGCCCGCTAGAATCACTAGGCCGCGCGGCGGATCGAATCGCCAAACTCGTCGCTTGACTCTTCTGCTGGTTTTGCAGTGGGCCGTGTCGGGATAGCCAGAATGGTGGGCGCACTGTGGTCGGTTTGGTCTTCCGAAGCCACGAAAGAATCGATTTCGTCGCCTCTCATCACGCAAGCGAGCTGATTGTCTTGGTCGAAGATTTTTAGCGTGTCTTCTTCGATAAACCAAACCGCATGATGGTTCGACGATCGAAAACGGCGTCCACAAAAGAATTCGTTGCGAATGAGTATCGATTCGGACTCAATCTCGCCACCCTCTGTCCAGCAAAGGAAGCACTCGCGGACGGTCGCCAATCGCTGAGAATTCGTCATTCATTCAGATCAAAAGGTGGTACGTTTGCGACGGGATCTAGAGGTCCGTGACGTCGTTGCGAGCGCCGAAACCGAACGCCCACCCTCGAGTCATCGACCGTTTCACGCTCGCACCATCACTCCATCTGGCATTGTCGGCATGTGGGGCCCAAACTACGCAAATTGAACCCACTTTGTGCATTTTGCCTTCACCTGAAGCCATTGCCCGGCTCTCACTGATCGAGATTACGTTTAGAATTGGTATTCGAGAGCTCTCCACCCTCGGCGGTGCGATTGGGAACCACCTCACAGCCTTGCTAGCTATTAGTCAAAATCGAAAGTTGATCCGAATGCGTATCCTGTTAGACGAAGCTCAATTAACAGAGGGGGTCGAACGACTGGCGACGGAAATCGACCACCACTTCGGCGACCGTCCGTTGACTGTGATCGCCATCATGACTGGATCATTGGTGTTGTTCGCGGATTTGATTCGTCGGCTGTCGATGCCTCAACGAGTCGGCGTGGTTCAAGCGTCGAGCTACCGCGGTGGATTGAAGTCTGGCGATTTAACGGTGGACGCGAAGATGCTGATTGATGTAGCCGGCCGAGACGTTTTGCTAGTCGATGACATCTTCGACACCGGAAAGACGCTGGATCGGCTCAGTGGAATGATGAGCGAGTTTGGCGCCGCGTCGGTAAAGACGGCGGTGCTGCTGCACAAACGAACGGATCACATCGTTGAGCTACGACCTGATTTCAAGGCGTTCGAGATTCCGGACGAGTTTGTAGTTGGCTACGGGCTGGACTTCATGGATATGTATCGCAACCTGCCGTATCTAGCGATCCTTGAACCTCACGAGATCGAGCAAACGGCGGCGGAAGCAAAATCGTGAGCCGTCGGCGGGTGCTGTTGATCGGCCGCCATTTCTGGCCACATGGATCCATCGATTCGGCTGCGTTCCTGTTTCAGCTTGCCTGTGGACTTCACCGCCGAGATATCTCAGTCGAGGTCTGCACGCCTCGCTACGCGACCTCGTGGCCAGAAAAATACTGGCTGCGAGAAATCCCGGTCCACCGGCCTGCTCCGCCGCCCCGAAGCGACTGGTCGATCGGACGTTACACCCGCCATCTGACTCAGTGGATTCGGTCGCAAGGTGATGCCTACGACCTGGTATTGGTCGACGCGATCCGAGAAGAAGCGATTGCGGCAATCGAAGCTTCGCGATTGACGGGTACCGCAACGATGCTGCGTTATTCGGGGTGGGGAAAACAATCCGACAGCGAATACTGGAAAACCACTCGCGGCGCACGCCGGTGCGGAACGATCGGAAAGATGGCGGACACGGTGATCGCGAAAAGCGCGGCCTGCAATCGCGCGCTGCTGACCGATCGATACTCGGCAGAACGAATCGTCCGCATTCAACCCGGTTTTTCGGCTGGACCAATCACGTCCGAATCGAACCGTGAAAGTGCGCGTCGATCTTTGGCCACCGCCAACTCAGATTTGCGGACCAATCCGGACACTATCGTCGCTCTCTGTAACGCTCCGATGACTCGCGATGGCGGCATCCAGGACTTGGTCCACGCGACCTATCGCATGATCGACAGGCATCCAAACTTAGCAGTCTGGTTCATTGGCGATGGTCCACGCCGCGATTGGATCTACGAACATTTGAAAGCGGATGGCGTTCGCGCATCAATCGCGATGCCAGGCTCTTTCGTCGACACTGACGAAATTTATGCGGCGGCCGACATTTACTTTCAAACCGACGAATCAGGCCTAGATCACTTTTTGCCAACGGCTGTTTCCGCCGAATTGCCGATCATTGCCGTTGAATCCGAATCGGTTCGATCGATTTTGGTAGGATCAGTTGTCGACACATCCGAACAAGATGGGCCATCGAATTGGGTCCAGTGGATCAAGGATCCCTCGCCCACGAACTATGTTGAATCGGTGTCGCAAGTTTTGAACCATCTACCAGATTATCGTAACCGCTCGGCAAAGATGCGTCGTCACTGGTTGCGAAGCCGGCCGATCTCGGCGACCATCGACGCCTATATCGACACGATCGAGCGTACGATTTCGCGAAAGAAAGGATCCAACCGTGGGGCGACGGACGAGGCAGCATCATGACCCAGCGCATCGTGCAAATCATCCCGACGATGGATCGCGGCGGCGCTGAAAAACAGCTCTGCCTGCTCGCCGAACACCTGCCGCGTGATCAGTTCGACGTGCACGTCGTGCTGCTGACCCACGACGGGCCTCGCAGCCAGAGCCTTCGTGATGCTGACATTCCTGTCACCGTGATCGGCAAACGATTCAAAGCCGATCCGTCAGCCTTGTTTCGATTGCGTCGCGAGTTGATGCGACTGAAACCCGATGCAGTCCACACTTGGCTCTTTGCCGCCAACAGTTTTGGCCGCGCCGCGGCTCGATGGGCCGGCGTTCGAAAAATCTTCGCCAGTGAACGATGCGTTGACCCGTGGAAGACGTCGGCTCACTTGATGATTGATCGAACGCTGGCAAAGCGAACGAATGCGATCACGACCAACAGTACAGGCGTCCGCGATTTCTACGTGGGACACGGAATCGATCGCGATCTGTTTCGAATCATCCCCAACGGCATCCCGCCGCGAAAGACTTCTTCGATCGATCGCGACGAAGCGTTTTCTCGGTTAAAAGTTGAGTCCGATCGAAAGCTAATCCTAGCGGTGGGACGACTGTGGCCGCAAAAACGTTATCGAGATTTGATTTGGGCGGCCGAATTGACGGGAACCGTACGAGAAGACACGACGTTAGTGATCATCGGCGATGGGCCTCAGTCGGGTGAGCTGCTGCGACATCGCGACGCCGTCACGACGCCCCAACGAGTTCGGTTTGCCGGTCAACGAGATGACGTTTCGGATCTGTTGCCGCATGCCGATGCGTTTTGGATTGGAAGCGAATATGAAGGGCAAAGCAATTCGGTGATCGAAGCGATGCAGGCGGGCGTACCGGTCATCGCAAGCGATATCCCAGGTAACCGCGATCTCGTCGTCAGCGGCCAAACCGGGATGCTGGTCAAGCTCGGGGACACCGCAGACTTTGCCCGCCAAACGATCGAACTGTTCAACGAGAAAGCGACTGCCGATCAACTGGGTGACGCAGCGAAACAGAGAATCGCGACCGAGTTCACAGTGGAAAAAATGGTTCAATCTCATGCTGATTTGTACGAGAATTAGACTTCCGGAATCTCTGGCCAACGCATCTCTACGCACGTGCTAGCTCGGAAGCACATGCAGACCGTCGGGGCCGATCATCAGCGGCTCGGCGGCGATCACTGCGTCCATGGGAATTGAACCATAGACGTGCGGAAACAGATCTCCCCCTCGCGACGGTTCAAATCGCAGCATTTCGTCCAACTGTTCCCCGTCGACTGTGACCAACATCAGTTCAGTCTGACCGACAAAGTGACGAGCGAGAGTTTCGGCGACCTGTTCTGGCAAGGACAAGTGGATGAAGCCGTCGACGAGATCGATTCCATGTCCGGCAAAAAAGCCTGCTTCGGTTGCCGATTCCCAAACCGGCTTCGGTACAACCTTAAAAAGAATCGATGCCATTGGATGTTTGCCTAATTGAGGTGAAAGATTCGCGTGTTTTTGAGAATGTTTGAGATCGTCCACCCTCGGTGGCATCCTTGCAGTAGATCGGTCCGACACACACTGGCCTAATTCAGCGGAATCGAAACGAGACCGACTTGATCGACGCAGCCACTCTAACGCAGATTTGGAACCAGCATGCCAGCCGCTTGTTGTTGGTCGCTCGATCAATTGCTGGCCCTGGTCGCACTCCTTTGGCCGAAGACGCCGTTCAAGAAGCTTACGTCATACTCGCTGTTCAAGACAAATTACCAAACGATCCGTTAGCATGGCTAGTTTGTGTCGTTCGGAATCAAATTCTGCAATCGATTCGCTCAGGTGTCAGGCGTGACCTTCGCGAATCGATTTTAACAAACAAGCCTTGGTTCGAACCAGACTTGCATGAAAAACTGGACGCTGAAGACGTCACCACTGCGATGATGAAACTGTCTTCACCGGGGCGTGAGATCATCGTCATGCATTTGTGGGGTGAAATGTCGTTCGATTCGATTGGCGAGGTCTTAGAAATCTCGCGAGCAACAGCCCATCGTCGCTACACCGCTGGGATGCAGATCTTAAGACAACAATTTTCAGGTGATCGTGATCCCCAATCCATGCGTGCGTGCAATGAATGATGAACAAGACTCGTTTGAAAACGAACTGAAGCGTCTTGTGCCAACCGAGCATCGCATCGATGTTGCGGGAGTTTTCTATCGCGCCGGATACAGTGCCGCGATTGCGTCGCAGCCGTCAAGCCCGCGGAATCGTTGTCACCGAGGTTTGACACTGGCCGCGTGCTTGGCCGCGTCGGCAATCGGCCCAATTGGATTCTTCGCAGGACGAACATCGGATGTTGAATCTTTCACGAATCAGCCAAAAGACAAAACAACGCAGCCCGTTGTTGCGACGCAACCACCGGCGATCGTCTCGATCGTCACATCTGAAGTTGCATCGGAACCCGTACTGAAACGTCCGGTCAATCGCTGGTCGCGGTCGCTCGATTCCATGCAGCCCCAGCCCGATCCGCTAGCGACACTTACCGCGTTTAACCGTTCCCCGGTCTTCCGCGACGAAATTTCCGTCGCGACAACCAACTCACGATCGCGATCGGCGGATCCAAAAACACTATCGGTTCGTGACCTCGATCTCTCTGCCAGCACAATCAACAGGAATCACTGATGCGATTCGCTCGATCCCTTTGTCTCGCGGTCTTCGTGTTGACGGCTGTCCACGCAGGTTCGTCTCGTGGCGACGAGGCAAACGATACCGTGGTGACGTTGCACCCGATGGCGGCGCCCGATCCGATGATGAAATATCGGCTTTGGCCTGGACCGCACGACCGCACTGAACTCAATCCAATGCATCCGATCAATCGCGCGCTGATCATGCTGTACCAACAGACGCCACCAGATGACGAAGCGTGGGAAAAAGTTGAATCCTGGGCCGATACATCGCCGGACGAGTTACCGATCGAAGAAGTGCAAAAGACGCTTGCCTACTTTGGGCAGTCGCTCGATGAATTAGCGTCGATCGAAAACGCGATGCGAATCGAATACAGCCTCGACACCGATAACTTGACCGCAGCGGAAACCGCGTCGCTGGTTGTGCCAGAACTGCAGGACATGCGTTTGTTAGCTCGCTTAATCGAACTGCGTGCGAAACTGGAAATTGGGCAGTCACGATACGACGACGCGATCGCGACACTGCGATTGGGTTTCCGTTTGTCCGACGCGGCCGGAAACAGCACCCATTTCTTGGTCGGCAAGTTGATCGGCGTTGCGATCGCGCAACGGATGTTTGCGGTGATCGAAACGGCAATCATTCGTGAAGATTTCCCAAATCTTTACTGGGCGCTAGCAGCCATGCCAAGCGACCGACTATTTCGCATGAACGAGTCGCTCGAGCACGAGTCGGTGCTGCTGAACAAGTTGATCCAGCAAACAGGCGAATTCACAAACGAACCGATTGGCCGGAATGCTGCGATCGCACGATTGGAACCTCTCGCGATAACCATCGACGATTTCATTCGCGCGAACAACGGCGGTGAATCCGAGCCCGAACTGGCCCGACTGATGAGCGGCGTCTATGTCGCCGCGATGGCGGAACCCTCGCGTGAGTTGTTGGCGGCGACAGCGATTGGGGAAAAACGAGCAAGCGAGTTGTCGGCTGCCGAAGCAGTGCTACGATCGATTCGTTTGCGGTGGGAACGGCATCGAGACCGGTACTTGGCGTGGACGATGTTGCCGCCTGAATTGTGGACGAATTATGAAACAGAGCGTGACGCTGCCTTTGGCAACGAACCCGAAATCTTAGACCCCATCGACAAAGTCGCGTGGACGGTGACTGCACGGCTAAGCTTGCCCATCTCGGCGAGCTATCGAGCCGAACTGACACGAAACCGATTGATGTTGCTCGAAGCGATTCGGATGCACGCCAATGACACGGGACAATTGCCCGAAACCCTTTCCGGTCTGCGTCCAGTTCCAGCCTGGTTGAATCCGCTGACCGCGTTGCCCTTCGGCTACCAGCTTTCTCACGCCGATCATGCCGTGGTTTCCTACGACACCGGTGTTCCCGCCGAGCCCAAATCGACCATTCATGTTGCCCTGAAAGTTGTAAAATGAAAATCCGAAACCTAATCTCCCTCATCATCTGTGTGAGCCTGGCAAACGCTCTGGCTGCTCAAAACTTGCCAGAAACGCTCGAACGAAACGTTCTGTTCAATGATGTCGAACAACGTGCGGTAAACCATCATCCGGTGATCGCGTACCTAGAACCATCGACGTCGCTGTTGTTTCGTTCTAGTCTAAAAAATGTAAACACCGAAGCGATTGCGGCGTGGGCTGGGTTGCCCCAAAATAGAAATGCGAAGACCAATCGCGATAGGATCCAGCGCAAGATCGATCTCGCGATTCACGTCTGTGGTGAGTCGGATGTTTACGTGATCGCGTCGCCAAGGTCCTTGGTCGAAGCCGCGCCGACAATTGTCTTCCCATGCAAAAACCCATCCAATGCGACTGATCTGGCTCGGTTGATCAAGGATGACTTACCGAAATTGAGCGCAAAACTAGAATTACGAACGGATCAACGATTCGTGCTGATTGGTGTTCCGCAGGCGATACAACGTGTCTTAGTTCCCGAGGTGGCCGGGCGATCCAAACTGATCGAAGCTCTTGCGTCTACCGACGAGTATCCAAATTCGATGGCGATCGCACTACCCGATCGAGTTCGTGACGACTTGGTGTCGCTGTGGCCGGAGCAGTTGCCGCCATCTTGGCCGATCGAAATTTCGCCACGCGCGATGGCGCGAGACATCGACCGAGTAACGGCATCTTGGCGATTTCCGCCAAGCGCCGAACTATTGGTCACGTTTGAAAACACAGACCTCGCAGCCGCTCACCGCACTCGACAGTCCATCAGTAAGATCCTTAGCCACCGACCGGGGCTCGCGGATCGTTTGGCGATTTCAATCGATAACTCGACCATCCAAGTCAAAGCAGATGACGCGACGTTTGCAGAAGTCGTGCTGGTTTTGGCGGGACTTTGGACTGGGTTGATGGAGTAAACAAGGCCGACAGCCGTGAGCTGGCCGGGGCTTTAATTGGGTGCAAGACGGTTGGCGGAGCGAGGCCAAAAGAAAAAAGTTCGAAGCGAATTTTTAAGACGCTCCCAGACACACTTGTCACCATTGCCGACCACAAGTGTCCGAGAAGTACCGAAGAGATGCCCCGAACCCACTTGAAGCTGCCCTCACAAAATTTTGAATCCAGACGTAGGTGGTTTCCCACGCGGCATAAAGGTTCAAAGCACATCGAAGATACGTAAATTCCAAGCAGATCGCGATCGGACAATTGGTCTAGCTGGTGCCTGAGGGTCGTTTGAACGTCCCATTTTGATCGCGGTTCTCAGTGCTCACTCCTGACAACCTATTCTAAATCGCATCGCAGAAACGAAGCTGGGTTCAGCTCTACATGAGGGCGACATTCGAAATTTGAAGTCCCCCGGTATTAGCTCGCGTTTGATACCGGGGTCAGATAAAATGTGCGCATTCATGACTCTCATCTTATAGGTGATCTGTGCATCATTTAGTTATCAAACCGATTTTAAATGGTCGCTTGTCCGGCAAGATCTGCAGCAGGCAAAACGCAAACGTCCAAATAGCGAACAGCTGCCTTTTGACTTTACTCGTACTTATCGCGACAAGCATTGGGTTCAGCGCCCAATCCGATGCGGCAGTCGTAACTACCATTGGATTGGCAGGAATGGATGGTGCCGACGGCGCTGACCAAGATCCTGGCCAAGCCGGAGCTAACGGTAGTTCTGGAGAAGCTATTAGTACTTCGGTTGCGACCATCGACGTCGAGAACCGATTGGCGATTAGTGGCGGCACGGGAGGGAAAGGAGGTGCAGGCGGCAATGCAGTCTCGAGCAGTTTCCCCGGAGGAAATGGGGGACGCGGAGGAGATGGTGGAAACACTGAAGGTTCAGTTGCCTCGAGTGGGTCGGGCATTGTGACTTCTTTCTTGAACGCCTTTGGTGGCGATGGGGCCGTCGGCGGAGTCCCTGGAATTGGCGGCTCATCATCGTTCGACGGTATTGCGGGAAGAGGTGGTGACGGCGGAGCAGCAGCTGTGCTTGCCCCCGGGGTGGTCGCAAATTCTATCGACGACGAAGCTAACGCCGACGCGCTGCTTACGGGTGGACGAGGAGGTGGGGCAATCGTAGATGGAGGATCGGGCGGCAACGGCGGAAGTGTCTCTGCAATTGTCGCAAACACTCTTGCAACAGGTAACGCCGAGGCCAATGCATCAGTCGAAGCCAACGGTGGCGACGGCGGTAATGCATTAGGGAACGGGGCCTCAGGAAATGGTGGTTCCGCCACCGTCATTGACGCCATTCGTGCAACCGCTGACGTCACAGGCATCGCATCCCTTTACCAAGGCGCCTACGGCGGGATCTCTGGTTCGGCAGAATCTGGATCGATCGGTACTGCCGGCAACGCAACGAACCAGTTGACGGCCAGCAACGATACTTCATTCGTTCGCGCGATTCTGCAGACCGAGGCCGGCGGAGGTGGGAATAGGAATAGCACAGCTGGCGCTGCCGGCTCCGGTGGAGACACGACATCAATCGGCAGCTTCTCGAACTCGGGCGAGATTGTTGCTGACAATGAATTTCGCGGTGGAGATGGCGGGTTTGGATTTGGTGGCGCGTCGTCAGGCGATGGTGGCAGTGCAATCGGCGCGTTGAACCTGATGTCATCAACTGATGAAGTGGACGCCTTCGTTTCCGCACGAGGCGGCGACGGAGGCTTCAAAAATTCTGGTACTGGAAACGGAGGTGCGGGTGGAAATATTACTTCGAATCTGACGGCGATAGGCACGACAGGCGCGTTTGCATTCTCAAGTATTCAGGGCGGTGGGGGTGGAGACGTTTTTGGAACAGCTGAAGGCTCCGGAGGCGACGGTGGCACTGCGGAAGGCGTCGTCGCCGCAACGACGACCAGCGGTATCGCTAGTGTCGAAGCGTTTTATCTCGCCGGCTCAGGGGGCTCGGCACGAGGTTCTGGCATCGGCGGACACGGGGCTTCGATTTCACTCGACAACTCGACTACGGCGATCAGCAATCTAAGTTCGGGGGAAAGCTCGGTACTTCAAGTCGTTGAAGCCGGGGCGGGGGGCAATTCGGAACGCGGTGCCGCCGGCATTGGTGGTTCGGCGCAGTCTCAACTGAACGCCAGCAACACAAATTTCAATTCCGCATTGACGAGTGAAGTCTACGGCGGTGAGGGAGGCGATCGAAACGATTTGAGCGGATTCAGTGGCGCCGCCGGTGAAGCGACTGCGGACGTAACGCTCCAGAATATCGGTGATGCAACAGTCGAAGTGTTTTCTTTCGGGGGACAGGGCGGTAACGGCACTAGCGGTGCATCAGGTGCGGACGGTGGTAAATCGCGAGCTAGCGGTTCAAGTATTTCACAAACCATGAGTGCGATATCTTCGATCGAATCCTACGGCGGCGACGGTGGATCAACCGGCGGACAACCAACATTGGGCGGTTTAGGTGGCGACACGAGCGCAATTTCCTTTGCACAAGCCAATGGAGTCAATCAAGTCGCAACCTCCAATGCGCAATCCATCGCAGGTTATGCTGTTTCAGATGCCGGCAACGTCCTCTCGATCCGCTCAGGTGCTGCAGAAGCATTTGCTACGAGCGTTTCCGCTAGCGGCACAGCGACTTCGACGGCAGTCGCCGAGGGCAGAGTGTCGCGCGCGGTTTCGATTGCTGACGGCATGAATGGCAATTCAACCGCAATCACAGCGTCGGCCGGAGTCACCCTCGGCAGCGGAACCTTAGATTCCATCCGCTTTACCAATTCGGTAACCGCAAATGTCGGTAGCCAAAGTCGTGTCGAAAGCTATTCAGCGGTCGATGGAACAATGTGGTCAGCCTCTGACGTGACAAATGCAAATGCGTACTCGCTTCTGACAATGTCACCGACACTTTCTGACGTCCAGATAGAGCTTGCGTCTCAATCCAACATCCAGAATGCAATCGATGGCGACGTGGTTCTTGGGATTGGACATTTTGGTGGTGGCTATCCGTCCGACGGATCTGGACAGCACACGTTCACAACTTTTCTTGAGTTCGAGTTACCGGACCTAACTTTTGCGGGGCAAGATGCAACGATCGGATTTTACGATTTCTCTTCGACCGGAAATGGCTTCGAAACCCTGATACTTTCTATAAGCAGTACCGGGTTTAACGACGCATGGACGTTCAACGATATCACCTCCGCTCAGTCGTTTTTCACTGACAATCCGGTGTCCCTCGGCCCGTTGTCAGGCAACAGTGAAATTCTGCGAATGCAAATGGACTGGTCATCCAGTCGAGTGTCTGACGGATTCTCAGCAAGCTTCGCCGTCACCGCAGTGCCCGAGCCAAGTCAATTTATGGGGCTAACTGCAATGCTTTCGTTGCTGTACTTTCAGATGCGTCGCAACGGCAAACGCCACCCTGGCAAACGGTAAGCGATGCATAACATCGCGTTTCCTGAACGGAAACGCCGCAATAGTTGTTGTTAGCAGTTGGACAGGCAATGCTCCCGCCTTGCGACAAGGCAATACGCGATGACAAACACAGTGCCGCCGAGCCAGCGAAGCCGTCTGGCAAGATGCCCGAACGCGAATCGCAGAAGCGGGCGATGATTGAATAGTCGCTAGGCGGTAAAACCAGCTGTTAAACGCACATGCGAAGCTCGTACTTCAGCGATTCGATCTGCCTGCGCCAGGCGTCCAATTCGGGGCCAGCGTCTTCCCACTGTTGGTACATCTCGGAATCATCGTTGAGGACACGGTCTAGCCCATCAACGGTGCTGGGAACCAGGCTCTGAACCAGAACGTCCAACGAGTTGTTTCGTTCCAGCCAACGATGCGCCGCTTCGGGCAACCCTTCTCGCGGCCCGCAGAGCAAGCCACGAATCATCTCAGCCGTGCAGACAATTCCAACACATGCCAACATGCCGAGCGCCCCCGGCTCGGACAAATCGAGGCAGTGATCAAAGAATGCGATCGGGTCAGAATCCAATAGGTCTTCTAACCAATCGCACGCAATGTCGTCCTCGAACGTTCGTGGTCCCCATGATCCCATCGAATTGATTCCGTCGAAATACGTTTGACTTCGACGACTATTTGTTCCACCACCAACGATCGCCGGCCGACGCCAAAGCGGCTTGGCGAGTCTCGCTGATCGATGCGTCAACCTTTTGCTTTTCAACAATTTCGAACGCGTTGACGTCAACGCCACCCGATGCGGTAACGACCCATCCGTTGCGGCCGTGAATGAAACTGCACTGAGGATCGACACTGCGAGGAACCGAGTATTGCGCAAGTTCGATCGAGTTTTCCGTCTGCGAAAGCGTCGACAAGTCGATGCCAGCTTTGGCCGCCAAGTTTTCTTGAACGATCAGGGTCGCCACAACGGTCAAGTCCATCACGTTTTCGAGGTCAGCGAAGACGGGGATCGCCTTGGACAGCTCCGAAAACGACTCGGTCATCTTGTCAGCCCAAAGCTGAGCCATCTTCTCTTTCCGGCCTGACGCCTTTGCGGTGCCATCGGATGCTACCAGGTCTTGCTCGGTCATCGTTTTGACACGGCGACCGGCCAACTTCCAGGCCAAGCCATCATCGGTTTTGGACATCGCGTCGTAATCACAGGCCATCCACCAACGTGGGTTGGCACTGATCGCTTGGCGATCGTTCTTGGCCATTTCTAAGAAGCTTGGCAGCCCGGCGACTGGCGACGGAGCCAATCCCATGGCGACTCGTTTCATTTCAAAGTCAGCCGCGACCATCGTGCGTGCATAACGACTGTCGCCGGGGATACCGGTCAACAGAATCATTTGCGGTCCGAACGCTTCCTTCATCGAAGCTTCCATCGCGACAGGGTTTTGCCCAGGACGCAGCTTCACGCGGCTCAGCATTTGTTGCAATCGGCGACGGCCTTCCGGCGTTGGCTCAATCGAGCAACTGATACCAGCCTGACGCGCGGTTTCGACGCTTCGCATGGCGACCACCAAGTCAGCCAATCGCATGGTCGAGTCACCTGAAACGGTGCCCACGACGGATCCGTCGTCCAGCATTTTCCAAGGTTCGGCAGGACCAGCAATCACGATGTCATGCTTGTCTTGGTCGACGAACACGTAATCGATCTGTTGCAGTCCAGCGAGAAACTCGATGTCTTCCGGAATCGGTTGGCCGTCCATATCTCGCTGCAAAATCGCCTTCTGCAATCCAGCCAGCGAAATCATTCGCAATTCGGTCGTATCATTCAGCATGCCCTCGGCGGGCACAATGTTTTGGCGCAGTGCATTGGCGAGTTCTTGTTTCTCGTCAAGCGTTGCCGTTCGCACGACCCCGGCAGCGTCGATCATCACGCCCCCGACGGATCGTTGGGATCCAATGCCGGTGATCCCCCCATGAACGGAAACGGCTGCACCAAGCATGCCCACGCCGACGATTGCGGCTGAACAGACTGGGACCATGAAGAGTTGTTTGATTGAACGCAAAGTTCGGGGGGCCAAATCCATCGCGGTGGATCTCCGGGTAAAAGCCGTTTGGGGTAGCGTCCAGATGGACGTCCCACGTACGAAAGTCGATGAGTATGATGCTAGTTTGACTGCGACGGGCCCAAATTTCGAGCAAATTCCTGCCAGAAGCCAAGTTATCGTCCATTAAGATAGTTAGCCTCGAAACATCCAGCAACCGAAGCTTTTCCGGTTCGACGAGACTTCGTGAACACACCATCATCCCAACGATCGCAATCGTCACCACCGCCCAATCCAGTCGCCGATTCGGCAGCTCGCCAGGGGGCCTATCTGGTGCTGCGCTCGGCTGGGCGTTGGAGTGACGTTTTTCGGCTTTCGCCGCCCGCCGAAGCGGTAATCGGCCGCTCCTCGGCGAATCAAATTGTCTTGCGAAGCGACCAAGCCAGTCGCAGGCACGCCCGAATCCACTGGGTTGGCGAAAAAACAAGTGAAACCGCCAAGCCGGCAACAAAACCAGCCACCGCATCAACAACGAACTGGCAAATCGAAGACCTTGGCAGCCGCAATGGGGTCTTCGTCAATTCCCAGCGAATTGAGTCGCCAACGATGCTAAAAACAGGCGACCTCATCACGATCGCCGGTTTCGCCATCACTTTCACCGATCGGATCGACGGCAGGCAGACGGACAAAACCACCGAATCAGCGCCGCATGCGACCGACGATCAACTTACCCTCGAAATCGATCCCGCGTCGATCACCGACCGACGCCGCGAAAGCGTATACCTGCATTCAGGTTCTTCGACTTTGCCAGCGATCGGTGGGGCCAGTTTGCCGCTTCTGCAACTCGCCTTCGCCCTGGCTCGCGAAAACGATCCCATCGCCGCAGTTGAAGCGACGCTGGAATGTTTGACGGCCAATGTCGCGATCGACACGGCCGGCGTGTATTTGAACAGTACCGATTCGGAAACAAACACCGACGCGATCGACATACCTTTGGTGTCAACGCGTCAAACGGGCCCGCGAAGCTATCGCCGACCGCCCGAGTCGCTATTGAAGTCCGTTGCTGCCGACGATGGCCAAGCAACGCTGGCACGCAACGTCTTAGGTGATGTGCAACTGGCCACGGAAAACAGCCGCGGCGAAATTGATATTGAAAGTCTGATCCTGGCTCCGATCCGTCGCGTTGATGGTCCAATCCGAGGAATGCTGCATCTGACCACGGCCGCCGGTGGACGTCCGCTCGCGTCAAGCGACTTAGAATTTGCGGTCGCCGCCTGCGAAATCCTTGCCGAGTCGCTTGCTAACCAGATTGATCGACAAGAACTTGGCAAGGCATTAAACCAGAGCCGACGGACAATTCGCCAACTGCAAAACCAACTTGGCGACAAAGTTCAAATCATTGGACGAAGTGAGCCCATTGCCGAAGTGATTGAAAAAATCACGCTGGCGGCGCCAACGTCGGCAACCGTGCTGGTGCGTGGCGAGTCAGGGGTTGGTAAAGAATTGGTGGCTGCCGCGCTTCACCATGCCAGCAAGCGAAAAGATGGGCCGCTAGTTTGTTTGAACTGCGCTGCACTTTCGCCCACATTGTTGGAAAGCGAACTGTTCGGTCACGAGAAAGGCGCCTTCACGGGCGCGACCGACCGCAAACGTGGCAAGTTCGAGATGGCCGACGGTGGCACGTTGATGCTCGACGAAATCGGCGAGATGAGTGCAGACATTCAAGCGAAATTTCTGAGGGTGCTTGAAGGGCATGCTTTCGAACGCGTTGGCGGACACGAATCGATTCGTGTGGACGCAAGGGTGGTGGCGGCGACAAATCGCGACCTGCAGGCCATGGTGGCAGATGGCAAGTTTCGACAAGACCTTTTCTATCGACTCAACGTCGTCGAGATCATCGTGCCTCCGTTGCGAGCGCGAGGTTCGGACGTCGTTACGCTGGCCGAATATTTCTTGCAGCGTTTCAATGCTGAAATGGGCCGAAAAATTGAGTCCATCACCGACGCCGCGAAAAAAAAACTGCGTGCCTACCATTGGCCAGGCAACATCCGCGAACTCAAAAATGTGATCGAGCGGGCTGTCGTCTTGAACCGCAAAAATGTGATCGACGAGTCGGATCTATCGCTAACGCCGGCCGCTGACTCCGCTTCGCCTGCGAACATTTCGGACGGCACCGCGATCGAAACGACGCTTGCGGAACTCGAAAGACAACACATCGAACGCGTGCTCCAGCATACCGAAGGTAACAAAAGCCGAGCTGCTCAAATCCTAGGGATCGAACGAAGTACGCTCGATCGCAAACTGAAACGATACAGCGAAGCATGACCCGGGACTTCAATCAGCTTTGTACCGCAAACTCTCGCAAATTCAGTCGTCCGTTTTGACTCGCAACATCTTCAGGCTTTTCTCGGCCATGTCGATTTCAAATTTAAAGTTGCCCAGGTAGCTCATCCCAAGCAGCGGTTCGGCATCGGTTGCGGCTGCATCCAAAACCGCTGCATTGATGTTCTCGGCCTCAAACTCGCCGACGCGAACCCGAGCCAACGTGACCCCGCGTGCCGGAATCTCACGACCATCGGCCATGATCATTCGCATCTGCGGAGCATCCGGCGGAACCACGATGCCCAGTTCTGTCGCGGTCTTACTTGGCAGACTGATCAGCGATGCGCCGCTGTCGACAACCATCCGCGTCGATACTCGCCCCACCACAACATTCACATACAGCGACTGATTGACCACCTCCAACGCAATCGTCTCGCTAAACACTTCTTGCTCGATCTTCTGCAGTCGCTTGTCAACGACGGACAAAATATCATCGGCCGTCATTGCCTCCGGCGTGTCAAAGTTAGCATGCATCACTCGCAAAGCAATTTGAACCGGCGACGTGATCAGTTGCTTGTCCAATTCCTCTTTCAACTTCTTGTAGTCGCTTCGAATCGCCAGCACCGTTTCGGCATATTCTGCTTCCGCCGAATTCAGGGTGGCTCGTTTCGACGCAAGCAGCACCTTTTGAGCCGACTTTTCACTCTCTAGAATTTTCGAACGGGCAATCCCCGCGTTGATCATCCCAACCACCTGGTCGCGAGCTCGGGAGGTGACGTTGCCTCGCGCAAGTTGCAAGTTCAGCTCGCCATATTGCACATTCAAACGCTTCAACTCTTGCTCCATCGCATGGATCTGCTGGTCAACCGCTTTCCAGTCGTCGTAGATGCGTTTAAGTTCGCGCCGAGTCTTGGATAGTCCGCTGATCGCACGCCCAATCTCGGCGGTGTCAGTCGACTGAATCACCTTGCCCACACGACGCAGCTTTGCGTCTTCCAATATTTTGTCGGCTTTCTCGACCACCGCAGGCGAAAACTTTTCGGTCGCTGTTTCTTGTGATACCGCAGCCGGCGACAGCACCGGTAGACTGAGTGCACCGAGGACCAGACTGGCAACGGCCAAGCGAACTTTGTGCGAACGATTTAAAAAAGGAAACTTCATGAAAACGATTGGGTGGATGAGGCGTCGGTCAGAGTTCCCTAGTCTAGCCGCTGGAGTGTTCGCTGCGGCAGTGCTTTTTTGTTCTTCGCCCGCCATGGCAACCGAGCCCGTTTCGCTGACGGAACTACGCGTCCAAACAAGCGAATTGCTTCGCGAAGAAGCCAAAGTGTCTCGCGAGAATAGTCGGCGTCAGAGTCCGCAAGCAACCATGGTGGCGATGAATTTATGCGACCTATTCGTGGTCATTCACAATGATCCGAGGTACCCAAACAGCGAAATGCTGCAAGGTGCAGCGACCCGGATTCGGCGACGACTAATTCAAGTGAAACAGTCTCGCGAAGCATCGCTCAATCGCAACGGTATCACGCGGCCTAGCGGATTATCATCACAAGTCGACGCACTGCTGACAGGCGATACCGCGAACCTAGCTGGCAGCGCGGGTGGAGTGCTCGGCGAGGCCGAGGGCTGGGGACTGGTCGAACTGATCCAGCGAATCATCGCTCCCGATTTTTGGGATGTTCGAGGCGGTAACGGAGCGATGCAGTACTTTGCCATGCAAAAGGTACTTGTTGTGCGAGCCACCTCTGATGTCCACGAACAGATCCGAGATCTTTTAACAGCACTACGCTAACCAAAACATCTTTCCTGTCCGCCGTGAACTTAGTAAAGCCGGCGACCCGGGATCCACGTCAGGCCAAAGTGAGCCCGATCGCTACGCCCGTTGTCGGCAATGTCCTGGATGCCGATACCGTAGTCAAAGCGAGCAATCAAACGGTCGCTGATCTGGAACCTGGCGCCGACGCCAGTGCTGAGCGCGAATGTGTAAGCGTCTTCGCCATCTATCGGATCAGCAACATAGCCGTTGCCCATATCGACGAACGTGTAAGCACGGAAGGTTCGCGGGTCATGTTGACATCCCCAGCGATAGGTCTTAGGTCCGAATTCGAAGTTGGCGATCCAGCCGTGGTCTGCGTTGTAGGCGCGCTGGTCGGTGCCGCGAAGGGTGTCGAAACCGCCCAGCCCCAAGGTCTCGCTAAACAGTAATCGCTCAGATGAAGCTTGCCCGGCAAAGCGACTCGACAACAACCAATCGCGGCCAACGGAATCGGCGCGCTCGTATCGCATCCGCCCATAAACGTAGTCGGGTGAAGTTCCCGGCCGCAGTGTATTGAACGCCGCCGCGGAGTGGCTGCCGGTCATGCCGCCACCCGGACCGATAAAGCAGTCAACGTTGAAACTGCGAAACTGATCAGCATCAATCCGCATGTAATCGTCGTATCCAAAACGCAGTTGGAAGAGATCGGCGACTGAGTTACTGATTGTGGATCCAGCAAATTCCAAGTTGTTATTGGTTGCTTTGAATTCGTATCCGGCGGTCAAGTTGCGAAAATGCGTGCGGGACTTTTCCAGATGCCGAGTCAGCGTCGATCCAAATTGGTAGCTTTCTCCGTTTTGATCGAGACCACCGTCGAGCATCGGAGACACGCCGGCCCAGCTTCCATACGTCAGAAACGAGTAGTCTCGGTTGATCGGCTGAGTAAAACTAAGTGAGTGAGCTTCCAACAGCGAAAAGCTTTCGTCGGCGGTGTACTGGTATCCCAGAGTTCCGCCACGGCCAAACAAGTTGCCGTACTGAAAGCCGGCAAAGAATCGACCGTAATTCAGCGTTTCGACACCCGAGTCATCGACGCCGACATAACCACGCAGCGGGAACTGGTCTTTTACCGAATAGATGACGTCGGTCGTTCCCTCAGCGGCTCCTTTTTCAAAGTCAACGCTGACTCGCCGGAACGCGTTTTGGTTCATCCATAACAAGTCGTTTTCGATCCATGGTTCATAGATCTTTCGGCCTGGCTTCGTGCATTCAACCCAACGCGAAACCTCCTCGCAATCAAAGTAACAACCGGGCTTTACTTTGACACTGCCGATGCGAGACTCGATCACGACTAGATGCAATGTGCCACCCGTGACGCGTTGTTCAGGGATGACAACATCGACGATCGGTTGTTTGCAGCGACGGTATTGCTTGATGATGTCACGAGTAAGTTCATTGATGCGGCGTAGCGTGATCGGTTGACCGATCTGGGCCGCGACAATCGATCGAACTTGCGACTGATGAACCAGCGAATCGTTGCTATCGAATCGATAGTGGATGCCTTCGAGATCATCGATGGTTTCGTCAGTTGCGATTTTGTCAGCCGTGTCGACAATCACAACGGCTTCCAGCGACTCCACCAAGATACGGTCGTCCTCGACAGCCTCGGGCAGATCGCGTTGTTCAGGCAGCGCGGGAGAAACGACATCAATGTTTGAGATGTCGAGTGGTTTGTAGCGTTCGTAGTTCTGTGCATAAGTCACGCTGCCGACAATCTGCATCACCGCAAACAGCGCGAACGAGTACTGGATGCCCCGACTCAAGCACATAACATTCCATCCTTGGAACGAACAAGCTACGCCACTGACTCATCCTGAATCGACGACGACGGAACCGGTGCCCCGCATCACCATCATCGTCCGAAATCACCGCCCCCGTCATGGCGAGATGATTCACATGGCATTGCCGCTACCACCGTCATTGTTGCGAAGCTGTGCTGACTGGCGCAACGTGCGGTTCCTCCGCCACCGGCAAAGTTTGCTTCATCGCGATCACTTCATTGTCTTGGATTCGATCTGCGACGAATCGTCATAACCCGCAATGCAGGTGATTCATCGGGGGACAGCAAGAGAGCCTGAGCGTAAACGATGCAACTACGTTCAAAACATCGTCAAGTTCGTGATAACGGTTGCCGTCGGCAACTCCATTCCCTGTTGTTGTCGACATTGATCGCCACGACTAGCCACATTGCATTCGAGCAAATTCCTACAGTCGCGGACATTGTCCATTGTCGCGAAACAAGCCTGCCCCAGTTTGCGACGTGCTCCAGATAAGCTTCGCGCCTCTCCCATCTCTCCGTTGCGATCTGGCGGCGACAACGCCTTGTGATCGCAACAAGTTTACAGCACTCACAAAAGCCACCTCCGATACCGGCCAAGTTCTTCTTCGCAACAGAGTCCATCTCGGGCTTAATCACGCCGCATTCCGCGTCCAGGCTTACCCCCCAGTTCCTGACGACCACCTAAACCAGACCCCGAACCGAGCCATCCGGGACACCCATTTGATGTATCCCCGACACCTCACTAGAGAAGCCAAGAAAAAAGTTCCCTCAAAAACCAGAGATTTTCGGGGTACCCGATCCGTCAAGCACTGGCGAATTCACGTTGTTTGGCATGATTCCGAACCAAAGCCCCCATAGTCGTTAAAAAATAAAAAATTAACCTTGACAGAATTTTCGTTGCAATCGTTGCAACTGGTGGGGGGCATAGGTACATTACCACCCATACGGAGTGGGTGCATCGACAACACCCGGAAGAGGCCACTAGTCCTGCTCCCCACCTTCACCCCCACTTGAAACGTTCTCAACACGCCTTCATTCAGCAGCGAATCCAACAGTTCGCGCGTCATTAAGTCCAAGACACTCCACCAAGATTGAAGAGAGCCAGCCATGACATCACGATTCGTTTCAGCAGCATTCCGTTCGGCAAACATGGGTTCCAGCCGACGAGAAAAGATTCGCCAGCGGTCGATGCAATGGGCGGCAAAATTGGAAGCGCGCCGAGTGCGATGGGTCGAACAACGCGAGGCAAGGATCAAGCGTTACCGTAAAGCGCTGCGCGGCGCCTGGCTAACGCGAGTCGGACTAGGTCTAGCCGCCATCATCAGCTTCATCCTGAACCCACCCGTGACGATCGTTCGACGCCAACAACCCATCGCACCGTTCATGATGGGACTGCCCTTCATGTTCAAAAAGAAAGACAAGAACAAGAAGCGGCGAGATAGCAGCAAGCGAAGCAGCACAACACGAAGTCGACTCAACCCTGAAACGCTTGAGCAACGGATGTTGCTGGCTGCTAACCTAATCGGAAGCTACGATGTTGGCGATGGACCGCATTGGACCACTAACCCAGCCGTTTATTCCGCAAGAGAGGCAGCAGTATTAAATTTTGGTGGGGACATCTCTGATTATTTGATCTCTGTGAACAACACGGGATTTCCCACTCAAACTGGTTTATACGACGGATGGGGTGAACCCACTCTGCCGCCTTTCGGTCAAGACTACAAGCTCGACACTGGAGCTCCGGGCTACGATGATCCTTCCGGTGGTCCAGCTAGATCAGCGTGGGTTCGAGACCATATTGACGTGACGAAAACCAATTATGTTTATGCGCTTAGTGGCGATCTGGATGCACAGTTAAATTCCGGGAATTTAGTCATCTCCGATTTAAGCGCCAATTCAGATAATGAATTCCTCATTTCGCAAAGCGGAGGGGAAGTTACTGTTCAACATGTAACCAACGTTACCGGCGCGGAGTTTAAGAGCGTTCCTCTTGGTTGGACTTTATCGAGCGATGGAAGGGCGATTAGTGGACCTACGCCAGCGACCATTACGGTGAATGGAGGTCCAGGCAGCGATTTGCTGACCGTCGACGTGACCGGCGGAATTGGCGTCCCTGTGACCTTTAATGGTGGCAGTGGTGGCGCTGGCGAAAACGATGAACTTGAGATCATCGGCGGATCGTCATCATTGCAAACGATCAACCACACCGGACCGCAGAGCGGGAACGTGGTGTTTGATGGTGGTGCAGGGGTTGGTAATGGTGAGACGATCAGCTTCACAGGGCTCGAACCAGTATTGATCGCTGCGGGTACGCCGACGGATGTGATCTTCAACTTGCCCGCAACAGGCGACGACGTGTTGCTGACAACCAGCGGAGCGAATTTATTGTTGGATAGTCTCAACGGCACATTCGAGGACACTACCTTTGCAGCACCTAGCGGGTCGATGACGGTCAACTTGAGTGATGGCGCAGACGATATCGAAGTCGTTGATTTGACAGCGAACTTCACTGGCGACTTGTTCATCAACGGCGGCAACCAAACCGACTCGTACACGCTCGCTGGTGGAACGATCACTGGGCTGAACAGCGCCACGTCCGGCGTTGCGAACCTGACCGGTGAGGCCCTGTCCGGCTACGGCACCGTTGCGGCAGCCATGACCGCAACCGGCGCCGCGATCATTCACGCCGACACAGCCGGACAAACGCTGGCCATAGGTGATGTCTCTGCCATTCTCGGATATTCCGGAACTGGTGCGAATGTCACAGTAGATGCCGGGGCGACGCTTGAATTATCTGATTTGAACGGTTCACAGCTTGGCCCGATGACCACCGTTGACGGAACTTTGACGGCGATCGGCGCTTTGACGACTGTAAATTTGCTAGGCCCGGATGTGCTGACCGGCGACGGCATTGTCGACGCAACTGTTGTAATCGAAGACGGAACGTTGAAGGGAAACTTGGCAATCATCGGAGAAGTCGATGGTGTCAACTTTAGCCAAAATGGACTTGTCTCGCCTGGTGCGAGCATCGGCACATTAACGATGGGCAGTTTGACGCTTAATAGCGGCGACACGCTTGCCATCGAAATCGATGGCTCGCTGGGAGCTGGCAATCCAGGTGGTCACGACCAAGTGGTGATCAGCGGCGGCACGGGTGGCGTCAACATCACTGGTGCAACATTGAGCCTCTCTTCGCTTGGTGGCCTGAGTGCGACGGGTGTCTACACGATCATCGACAACGATGGAACTGACCCTGTGGTCGGTACTTTTGCCGGTCTGCCAGAAGGATCGCAGATCACGTTGGGTGGCCGTGATTTGATTCTGACTTATATCGGTGGTACTGGCCAAAACGATGTGATGTTGTTTACCGCCGGGCTTGTCGAGGTCGAGTTTGAATTAGCCAGCAGCTCCGATGGCGAAACATCGTCACCCACCAACACACGACCAACCGTCTTGGTTCGTGGTGATCTGACTGGCATCCCCGCTCGCTATCGCGGGCTGGACTTCTCGTTGACTGCCGGATCCGCAACTGCCGGTGCAGCGAACGATTTCACGCTGGACTTAGATCCTACCAATCCTGACTTCGTCATTCCCGAGGGCAACTATAGCGCGACCGTTGGTGAATTCGATCTCACCAAAGTCGACTCGCTTGGTCGTGTCAGCGGTGACGCAGGTTTCACTAGCCCGGTACTTGAAATCTTTCAAGACAATTTGATCGAAGGTGACGAAGGTCTCAGTTTTAACTTCACCAATGGCCTCGGTGATGCTTTGCGAGTCGCCAACATCAACGGCGACTCGGGACAACGTTCCGGCACCACGCACATCATCCAAGATGATGATCGCATCCGAATCAGCATTGTTGCGAATCCTGATTCCGTCGAGGAAGGCAACCCGGTCACCGGCGATATCATCGTCGAAACCTCCACCGACGGCGGCGTCACGTTCGACAACACCGCCGTCCTAACACCAAACACGTCCATCGAATTCACGATCCAAGACGCCACAGGCAGCAGCACTGCAGTCACACCGGCGGATTATTCGTTCGTTGACGACACGATTTTATTGGACGACAGTCACGATTTCGTGGCAGATGGCGCCTTGGTGTTGCCGTTCGACCTGACGACCGAAGATGACTCGCTCGTCGAGGGACCCGAGACCGTTGACCTAGAAATCGTCAACGTTCGAAGTCAAGTTGACCCGGGTGCTCTTAGTCCCACTGGACGACTTAACAGTCAAGTCGACACGCTAAATGACACCGTGACGATCACGGACAATGATCTGGCAACCTGGTCAATTACCGGTTCTACCAATGTCACCGAAGGCGCTGACGCGACCTACACGATCTCATTGACTGGATCGGGAAGTGGAACCGGACCGTTCATCTTGCAGAACATGGAAACGGCCACCATCGATTTGGCCCAGACGAATGGTCCTGCCGACGCGACCACAGCTGCCGACTACGACAATTTCTTGACCGAACTAGGGCTCATTGTCGCCGGTCGTGCCGACTTGACATTGGTCGGCAACACGCTGACTTACACAGGTGATGGCACCACGGCAATGGCCGACATCGTGGTTGCAATTACTGCGACCGAAGATTTCTTGGTCGAAGGTCCCGAAAACTACACGGTGACTTTGTCAACTCCTGGCACGACCACCGGTGCCGACATTCAATTGGATGCGGGCAACGCGAGCGTTCAAACGGCGATTGCAGATAACGACTTGGCAACCTGGTCGATCGTCGGCGATGCCAACGTGGCCGAAGGAGCCGATGCCAGTTACACGATCTCGCTGACGGGTTCGACAACGGGTGCTGGTGCTGGACCATTTGTCTTGCAGGCTGGTGAGACTGCTTCGATTGTCATTTCGCAAACCGATGGTCCTGCCGACCCAACAACCGCGGCCGACTACGACAGTTTCTTGACGGCGGTTGGAGTGATTGCTGCTGGACGTGCTGACTTGACGCTGGTTGGCAACGTGCTGACTTACACCGGTGACGGTGCGACTGCGATGGCAGACATTGTTGTCAACGATCTCACGGCGACCGAAGATTTCTTGGTCGAAGGTCCTGAGAATTTCACCGTCACATTGGCGACACCTGGAACCACGACCAACGCTGATATCCAATTGGATGCTGGCAATTCGAGCGTTCAAACACAGATTGCCGATAATGACTTGGCGACTTGGTCGATCGTTGGCGACGCCAACGTGGCCGAAGGAGCCGATGCCAGTTACACGATCTCGCTGACCGGTTCGACTACGGGAGCTGGTGCTGGACCATTTGTCTTGCAGGCTGGTGAGACTGCCTCCATCGTCGTCGCTCAAACTGACGGCCCTGCCGACGCAACAACGTCCGCGGACTACGATAGTTTCTTGGCCGAATTGGGTCTGATCGCCGCGAGTCGCGCCGACTTGGACCTGACCGGTAGCGTCCTGACCTACACCGGTGATGGCACGACGGCAATGGCTGACATTGTGGTTGCAATTACTGCGACCGAAGATTTCTTGGTCGAAGGTCCCGAAAATTACACGGTCACATTGGCGACTCCTGGAACCACGACCAACGCCAACATTCAGTTGGCTGCTGGCATCGCAAGCGTCCAAACGGCGATTGCCGATAATGACTTGGCGACTTGGTCGATCGTTGGCGACGCCAACGTGGCCGAAGGAGCCGATGCCAGTTACACGATCTCGCTGACCGGTTCGACTACGGGAGCTGGTGCTGGACCATTTGTCTTGCAGGCTGGTGAGACTGCCTCCATCGTCGTCGCTCAAACTGACGGTCCGGCCGATCCCACAACATCGGCAGACTACGATAGCTTCTTGACCGAGTTGGGGATAATCGCCGCGGGTCGCGCCGACTTGACACTTGTCGGAAACGTGCTGACCTATACCGGTGACGGTGCAACGGCGATGACAAACATTGTCGTCGCGATTACCGCAACTGAAGATTCACTAGTCGAAGGACCAGAGAATTTCACGGTCACCCTGGCTACTCCCGGAACCACGACAAACGCTGATATTCAGTTGGACGCCGGCAGCGCGAGCGTCCAAACGGCCATTGCAGACAACGATTTCGCTACTTGGTCGATCAGCAGCAATCTTCCCTCCGTTGTGGAAGGAAACGATGTGACCTATACGGTCGATTTAGACGGCGACGGATTTGGGACTGGCCCATTCATTTTGCAGGCCGGCGAAACCGCCACGATTGACTTGGCTCAAGTCGATGGTCCCGCCCCGACTGATACCAATTCGTCGGACTACGACAGTTTTTTAGCTGCCGTTGGCGTTGTTGCCGCCGGTCGTGCGGATCTTGATCTGACTGGCAATAAGCTTACTTACACCGGTGACGGCGTTACCGCGATGGCTGACATCGTCGTCATGCTAACGGCCATCGACGACACGCTCGTTGAAGGCAGCGAGAATTTCACGCTGGTGATCGACAACGCAGGCAGCACGACGAGTGCCGATATTCGCGTCGATGAAGATGCGGTCGCCAGCGGACAAGACAGTGTCCAAACGGAAATCATCGACAATGACTCCGTAAACTGGACGTTGGTTGAAACGTCGTCTGGATTTATCGACGAAGGTGATGCGGCAACCTATGTGTTGACACTTGACGGAACCGGCGGTGCAATGCCGCTGGGCAATGCGGCTTTGCAAGCTGGCGACACGGCAACGATCCAGATCGGAATGGCTCTGCTTGCACCGATCTCGTTGAATGACTTTGATGAAGAATCCGACCAGTCGCTCAACGAACTCAATCCGCTCGGCATGGCGGTTCAAGATGCCGTCGATGCTTACAATACGGCTGCTGGCACGACTACCGGTGATGACAATTCGTTTGGATTCAGTGCTGGCAAGGTCACCTACTACGGCGACAGCACCACGACAGCACCGGCTTTGACGATCGAACTCAATACATTTGAAGACGATGGTTTTGAACAGGGTGCTGGCCCGCTGAAGCACCTGTCCAACTATGTCGAGCCCGACGAGACCTTTGAGATCATGATCTCGAATCCGGGTGGCAGCGTCGGTGGACCACCACAGGTGACAGCGAATGGGCCTAACACGGTTCAGACGACGATCGTCGATGACAATACGACTGAAATCACCATCATGAAGTTGATGGACGCGCAAGAAGGCAACGATGGTGCACTAACCAACGAAGCAATCATCAACGGTTTGTTCGAAGTCAAGTTGTCCAACCCAAGCCAAAACATCATCTCGGTCACTTTGACCGATGGCGTCGGCAATCCACTGAACGATAACGGCACCGCATCCAATTCGGGAATTGGCATCGGCAACTTGGACTACCAAAACAGTTCGCTGAATGTCGTGAACTTCTCGGCGGGTGACCAAAGCGAAATAGCGTCGGTCGATGTGATCGACGATATGGTCATCGAAGGCACCGAAAACGTGGTCGCAACACTGACGGGATTCACGGTCGCACCGCACATTCCATCGGGCGCCACACTCAATTCGGGCGACGTCACAATCGGCGTTGCCGATTCCGCCAGCTTGGACATCATTGACGACGATGCTGCGGTCCTGACCGTGGGCGACGTAACCGTCAACGAAGCTGATGGAACCGCAACGATCACGGTCACTTTGGACAAGGCCGTACAGAACGGCTTCACGGTGCCGTATACCTTGGGCATGGTAGGTGACACAGCTACTGGCGGCAGCGGACTGCCGGACGACTACAACAACACTGGCGGAGTACTAACATTCAATGGAACGATTGGCGAAGTGGTCAACATCACGATCCCAATCTTCAACGACGACGTGGTCGAGGACGACGAGTCCTTTACGGTCAAACTCGGCACAATTGTGCCCGGCACCAACAACAACGTCATGCCACCGGTCGCAACGGTAAATCCATCGCAAGTCGATGTCAGCGACATCGGCACTGTCACGATCCTGAATGACGACATTGATCTGACTCTCTCGGCGATCGTTCCTGCGACTCAGGCCGAAGGCAACCCTGGCGACACGACGACTTACACTTTCACCGTCACTCGCACGGGTCTGACGACAGGAACCACGACTGTCAATTACGCCGTCACCGGCAGCGGTGCCACGGCGGCTGACGTCGTTGATTTTGACGGCGGGTTGGCGTCTGGCACATTGACGTTTGCTCCTACCGAAACGGTCAAGACAGTCACGATCGAAATCGAAGAAGACTTGATCGTCGAAGCGGACGAAGAGTTCACCGTGACGTTATCGGGTCAGAGCGATTCGACTCCGGCCGACAGCGTGGATGTGGTTGATAGTCCACAAACGGCGATCATTGAAAACGACGACTCAGCGTTCTTCAGCATCGCTGACATCAGCGTCAACGAGGCTGCCGGGACGGCAACCGTTACGGTCAAGCTGAACGGTGCTGTTCAAGGTGGCGTTAGCGTTAACTACTTAACCGCCGACGGAACCGCGACCCTTGCCGACAACGACTACAACGCGGCAGCAGGTACTTTGACCTTTGCTGGCACCGACGGGGAAGAAGAAACGTTCGTCATTACGATCAACAACGACGACAAAGTTGAAAACGACGAAACGATCAACGTATCGCTTGACACCGTTGCTCCTACCAACATCAACATCGACGCCAATGACATTGACGCTTCGGCAACCGCGACTGTCACGATTGTAAACGATGACATTGACCTGACGCTCTCGCCGATCACACCCGCAACACAGGCCGAAGGCAACCCTGGTGACACAACGTCGTATACGTTCACGGTCACACGAACAGGTCTGCTGACCGGAACCACAACGGTCAACTACGCGGTCGTCGGATCCGGTGCCGCGCCAGCCGATGGGGCCGACTTTGATGGTGGGCTGCCTGCGGGAACTTTGACCTTCGCTGCCACTGAAACCGTCAAGACGGTCACGATCGAGATCGCCGAAGACTTGATCGTCGAAGCGGACGAACAGTTCACGGTCCAGTTGTCAGGCCAAGTGGATTCGAATCCCGCCGATTCGGTCGACTTGGTTGGCAACGACCAAACCGCCATCATTGAAAACGATGACACGGCGACCTTCACAGTCGAAGATGTGTCCGTCAACGAGGTCGATGGCACGGTGACTTTGACGGTACTGCTGACCGGTGGAGTCCAGGGCGGAGTCACCGTCGATTACACAACCATCGACGGTTCCGCGACTGATCCCAACGACTACGCCGCAACCACTGGCACGCTGACGTTCGCTGGGACGGATGGTGAAACACAAACATTCACCGTCACGATCGCCAACGACGGCGTGGTGGAGCCAACGGAAAACTTCCTGGTTCAGCTCTCAAACGGTGATGCTACTGACGTCAGTATCGATGACAACGATGTGGTCGCCACCGACGATGCGACGGTCACGATCCTCGACGACGACATTGACATCACACTGGGTTCGGCATCACCAGCCAGCCAAGACGAAGGCAATCCTGGTGACGCAACTGTATTCACCTTTGTGGTCACTCGCAACGGTTTGTCAGACGGTGAAACCACAGTCGACTACAACGTCGTTGCTGCCGCTGGCAGTGCCGTAACCGCGGCTGATTTTGCTGGTGGGGTGTTCCCAAGCGGCGTCGTCACGTTCGCGGTTGGCGAAACAAGCAAGACAATCACGGTCGAACTGGAAGAGGAATTGATCGTCGAGCCTGACGAGAGCTTTGAAGTTGTGCTTTCCAACGCTAACCACACGCCAGGCGTTTCAACGGTCCCGGCTGACATCATCAACCTGCTGGGCAACAACCAGGCTGCCACGATCGTCAACGACGACATGGCGATTCTGACGACCAGCGATGTAACGGTCTACGAAGATTCGGTGAACCACACGATCACCGTCACCGTCACTTTGGACGTTGATGTCCAAGGTGGATTCACTGTTGATTGGTCGACTGAAGACATCACGGCATTGGTCGCTAACAATGACTACATCCCTGACAGCGGCACGCTGACCTTCACTGGCGTTGCTGGGGAATCTCAAACATTGACGGTTACCATCGTCGGCGATGACGTGGTTGAGCCAGACGAACAACTTCGCATCGTACTTTCCAACGTGGTTCCGACCGACCCGAACGTTGACCCGGCTGACGTCAAGATCAACGGAACAGGCATTCCGCTCAATTCGCAGCTCACGCTGACGATCGACGGTAGTACGTTCAACGAAACCCCGCCGCCGATGCCGACTGGCGGACCTGTTGACATTACGCTGACCACCAATGACGCCGATCAACTGGTCGCTGGACTACTAGGATCCGGAATCACGGCAGTTCCAGGATCGGCAGTCTATGTAGGCGGCGCGAATTCGTCTGGATTCTTCACCGGAGGCGGTTCGTCAATTCAAATTGAAACCGGAATCGTTCTGACGACCGGTTCAGATGCGATCGAAGCCGAGCCAGGCGGCACGTCGTCCGGTGAATCGTCGCAACTCGGGGATGCGGACCTTGATGCCGAATTCGGGTTGACCGGCGACACCACCGAGGATGTGACGTACTTGGAGTTTGATTTCATCTCGCAAGGTGGGGACCTGTTCTTCGATTTCGTCTTCGCATCAGACGAATACAGTGATTTCGTATTTTCGTCATTTAACGATGTATTTGCCTTCTTCCTTGACGGTCAGAACATCGCGTTGATCCCAGGAACAACGACACCCGTTTCGATTGACACTGTTAATAATGGTCCAAATAATACGGGTGTTGGAGCGGTCAACTCTCAGTTCTTCAATGACAATGAGGATCCAGGTTCGCAATTCCTAACCGAATTTGGTTTCGATGGATTTACGGATGTCTTCACTGCACAAGCGTTGAACCTAACGCCCGGTGCCCACACGATAAAATTGGCGATTGCAGACGTCGGTGATACGGCGGTCAGTTCAGCCGTCTTCTTCCGAGCCAACAGCTTTAGCGGCACACCGAACGATGCATTCACAGCGACTAATACGTCGTCGAACCCCGCTACACAAATTAATCAGATCCAGATTGATCTGAGCACCGCGAACCTTCAGTTTGACACCGGCGGAACATCCGCAGGTCAAGCGTTCACGCCAACCGTCGGTAGTGACGTCGACACTGGCTTGACTCCAGTGACGTTAGCTGATGGAAGCTCGCTGCTGACGATGGACTTCAGCGATTTCATGCAAGGCGAGAGCCTGACATGGCAAGTCGATGTGGATTCGCTAGGGCTCGACGATGTCGTGACTGGTGATCAGATCGCCGGGGCGACCGTAACGGTCAGCTTCAACGACGGCACGACCGCAACTGGAATCCTGACGGCAGTTCCCGGCAATAGCGATGCCGCTCGAGTGATCCTGACCACGACTCCGCCAACCGGACCGATGGGATTGATCACGATCCTGAACGATGACATCGATCTGGACCTAAAACCATCGCCAGAGACACCACAAGTCGAAGGCAACACAGGCACAACCAATTACACCTTTGAAGTCACTCGTGCAGGATTTATCACAGGTTCCACTGAAGACACAACAGTCGACTGGGCCGTTACCGGTAGCGGTCCTAATCCGGCCAGCCCACTGGACTTCGTTGGCAACGCCTTCCCATCCGGAACTGTGACGTTTGGTCCGGGTGAAACCACCAAAACGATCACAGTGGCTGTTCAAGGCGACAACATAGCTGAAGTCAACGAGTCGTTCACGGTCACACTGTCGAATGCTCAAAACGCAGATCCGAACCTCGATACGCTGGATATCATCACGACCGCTCAGTCTGCAGAAATCGTCAATGACGACACTGCCAACGTCTCGGTGGTGGATGACAACGGTGCGGCGAACCCAGGTGATGTGACAGTGCAAGAGCCAGACACGGGCGATCCCAATGTCTTGGCGACCTTTACCATCGCGTTGGACAAACCAGCAGATCAAGCGATCACAATCGACATCACGACGTCGGACGGAACTGCCACGACGGCGAACAACGACTATGTGACCACCACACAAACGGTCACCATCGCTGCGGGCGACCTGACGACAACGTTCAGCGTTCCTGTTGTCGGTGACAACGCGGTTGAACTAGATGAAAACTTCTTCATCACGTTGTCGGAACCCACCTACAACGGGAATGCAGGTACGCCTAACCCACTGACCGGCGGACCAGGCACAGACTTGGGCATTCCGGTTCCTCAAGTTGCAATCGTCGATGCAGTTGGCGAAGGCATCATCAATAACGAAGATGCACTTATCGAGTTCTTGCAGGGATCATCCATCAAGAACGAAGCTGGGGTTGTTCCCATCGTGGGCGAAAACGGCCCTACCTTGATCGTGCGTGGTGACTTGACTGGCACTAGCATCGCCGATCGAACAATAACGCTACAGCGACTTGGTGGCACCGCCGACCCTGGCAATGACTACCTATTCGGAAGCGACCCAGCGCAACTTTTGCCTGCGATGTTCGTCGTCCCCGAAGGCGACTATTCGGCAGGCAACCCACTGGGAATGTTTGACCTGACGCTGTGGGATGAGAACGGTGTACTCGCTAGCGTCAGTGGTAACGATCCTGTCTTGAACGTAAAGGATGACTCGCTCATCGAGGGCAACGAATCGCTAACGGTAGAGTTGCAAGGACTTGGTGTTGCACTTCAACAGGGCAACGCCGACCAAGGACTTGGTCTTTCAGGTAGCACCACGATCCACGATGACACGACGCACATCATTGGCGACGACGACTTTGCAACGTTCACAATTGTTCCGGGACAGTCAGTCGAGGAAGAACTCGGCACACAACCTGTCACGGTAGAGTTGACGACAACCGGAACGACCGCCGCACCAGCAGCGTTTGCCCCAGGTGTCACGATTACGCTGAACGCCGTTGACAACCTTGGTGGCACCGCTACCACGCCGGCCGACTACGCGTTCACACCTCAGTCCCTGACGTTCACGTCGGCAGACTTGAACGGTGCAACCCGAACCATTGACTTGACACCGGCCAGCGATTTGTTGGTCGAAGGTCCTGAAACGGTCGACTTGGGGCTGAATTTCACCTCGGCATCACCATTTGTGATCGGCGGACAAGTCGTCCTTGTGAACAACACAGTTCAAATCAACGATGATGACTCGGCCTTAATCGGCTTAACCGTTGCTTCGACGACCGTTGACGAAGCTGCCGGAACGGTCACGTTGAACGTCCAAGTCGACAAGGCAGTCCCGGGTGGATTTGTGGTCGACTACTCGTTGACTGATGGCACAGCCACCAATGGTGTTGCCAATGACTATGGAACGGGTGCCGTTACTGGATCGATTCCGTTCACTGGCATAGCCGGTGAGATTGTTCCGATCGTGGTTGCCATCAACGAAGATCTGATCGTCGAAGGCCTTGAAGACTTCACGCTGACCTTGACCGGCGTGACCAACAATACCGCTCCTGTATCGTTCTCATCGATTGATCCGTCGAACAACGATGCGACCGTTAGCATTACTGACAACGACGGTACGGCCACGGTTTCCGCCAGCGTGACGAGCGTGAATGAAGGTGCCGGAACGGCCACAGTCACATTGACGCTGGACAAGGACTACCAAGGTGGCCTGACGGTCGACTACTCCACGGCCGACAACACGGCGGATGGGTCGGACTACACGATCACGGCTGGAACCGCAACGTTCCCTCTTGGAATGGCTGGTGAAACGGTGACGTTCACCGTACCAATCACCGAAGATTCGGTCGTGGAAGGCACGGAGTCGCTGAACATCGTGCTCAGCAATCCACTACCTATCGCAACACCGGCTGGTCCGATCGCAACCACCGATGGTTCGGTTTCGATTACCGACAACGACGGTACCGCCACGGTTTCCGCCGATGTGACGACTGTCAACGAAGGTGACGGAACGGCCACAGTCACATTGACGCTAGACAAGGACTACCAAGGTGGCCTGACAGTCGACTACACCACGGCTGACAACACAGCGGATGGTTCGGATTACTCGGCCACCACGGGAACAGCAACGTTCATCGCCGGAACAGCTGGTGAAACGGTGACATTTACCGTTCCAATCACCGAAGATTTAATCGTCGAAGGAACGGAGTCGCTGAACATCGTGCTCAGCAATCCTCTGCCTATCGCAACACCCGCGGGTCCGATCGCCACCGCCGACGGTTCGGTTTCGATCACCGACAACGATGGCTCGGCCACCGTGTCGGCCAGTGTAACGACCGTGAATGAAGGTGACGGAACGGCCACAGTCACATTGACGCTGGACAAGGACTTCCAGGGTGGCCTGACGGTCGACTACACCACCGCTGACAACACGGCGAGTGGATCGGATTACTCGACTACGACGGGAACTGCGACGTTCACCGCCGGCACAGCCGGTGAAACGGTAACGTTCACCGTACCAATCACCGAAGATTTGGTCTTGGAAGGCACTGAGTTGCTGGACATCCAGCTCAGTAATCCTCTTGCTCTCGGATCACCTGCTGGCGCGATCAGCACTGTCGATGGTTCCGTTTCGATCACCGACAATGACGCGTCAGCGACCGTCAGCGTTGTATCGCAAGTCGTCAATGAAAATGCTGGCACGGTGACCGTCACGGTCCAATTGGACAAAGCCGTCCAAGGTGGTTTCACAGTTGATGTTGCCACGGCGGACGGCACTGCTATTGCTCCTGGTGATTACACCGCCGTACCTACCACCACTTTGAATTTTGCTGGCAACGCTGGCGAAACTCAAACGTTCACGGTCGACATCATCGACGACATGATTATCGAACCAAGTGAAACGCTGGACATTGTCTTGTCGAACGTGGTGCCGGGCGGACTGGTGAACGCCACCGATATCGTGACGGTCAACGGAGACATCGAAATCTCGGTCGATGACACTGCCGAAGTATCGCTGATACCCGTTGTCACCACGACGACTGAAGGCGGACCTATCGACAAGGCCGAGTACACACTCGCGTTGTCACCTGGAACAACCAGTTCGACGCCAACGACCGTTGACTTTAACACCGGCGGAACGGCCCGACGGATCGCTGGTCCAAATGCTCACCAAGTCGTTGACTACACTATCTGGGCCGACGATGGTGCGGGCAACTTCACCGAAGTCACCGGAACTCAACTGACGATTCCAGCGGGCGTCAATTCGATCGCTATCGAACTTCGTGTAGTCGACGATGTTGTCGTCGAAGTGCAAGAAACCGTTGACCTGCAATTGACCGGCACAACGGGCGGCGCGGTCGCCGCGGGAGATCCTGGCATCACGCTGGGATCGCCGCTTGGCGGAGTCAGCACGATTGATGACAACGATTCAGCAATGCTGATCATCAAGTCAATTGACGGAGTTGATGATGTGGCCAGCGAAACGGGCATAGGTGATCCGATCGACAAGGCAACCTTCCGAGTACGCTCGGTTGTGCCTGGCAGTGTTACGCCGACAAATCCGCTCGGCACACCAGCTCCGATCGCTTTCAACGTATCGGTCGGTTACGACATCAGCAGCGATTCGGCCCTGAACACACTTGACTACACCGCAATCGCTGGATCGGTGTTCTTCGCACCAGGCGTGACAGAAGTACCAATCGACATCCTGCCATTTGACGACTCAGAGTCGGAGGGACCAGAAACAGTCACATTGACGCTGGACGACACGTCCGAATCGACCACCCTTGTCGGTGCACCGATTCACTTGGTGCAGGTCGACCCTGGCAACTGTGACACGGACACGATCACTATCTTGGACAACGACTTCGGAGATATCGTCGTTGAAGTTGGCAATGTGACCGCGAACGAAGGCGATGGAACCGTCTTTGTAAGCGTAACTCTGCAAACGAGTATCCCGGTGACGTCCAGTGCGATTCCGGTGACGTTGAACTTCACACCTCTGGGAGCAACCCCAGGCGTAGACTTCACCGTTGCGTCACCCACCGTGACGTTCAACCCTGGTGACCTTGCGGGCACGGTCTTGCAAGTTGCCATCGATATCGTTGACGATCCAATGTTGGAATCGATCGAAGCGTTCGGTATCACGATGACATCAACTTACGTCCCAGGTGTCGGTGAACCAGCACTTGATCTGACAGATGTCGGCGCCGGTGTGATTATCGACAACGATGCGATGCAAGTCACCGATGTGAAAGTCTCGTCGACGAACTGGCTCGATGACTTCAAGGACCTAGCCGACGGCGAAGCACTCGGTTCGGGATCCGGGGTCGGCTACTCGATCCCGACCGGCACTGGAACGCAGGTCAATCCATTGCCATGGGTGGAAATCAACCAATTGATCGTGACGTTCAGCAAGGACATCGATCCCGCGTCGGTCATTCCAGGTACCAACGTGGTCCTGCAAGGTTTTGACACGACGCCGACTTACAACGTGACTGTGATGGGTAATCAATTGCTGATTGAAATCACGACTCCAGGTGCGACCACTCCAGCCCTGGCAAAAGATAACTACAGTATCAAAATCCTCGACACGGTTCTGTCGGTTGGCGGGGCTCCGCTGGATGGTGACTTCACCAACGGCAGCGACGCATTGCCGTCCGGCGGAGCGGTTGCAACCGGATCACCTGGTAATCAACTGAGCTTCCACTTTGTCGTCAATCCGGGTGATGCCACTCAAAACGGCATCACGGACACGGCCGACATTGCGAGCCTGTTTGGACAATTCTTCCAGGGCCCGGCCGGCAACTACTCCATTTTCACGGACTTTACCGGCAACGCGTTCATTGACACGTCGGACTTATCTGTCGCCTTCGGCAACTTCTTTGGCAGCCCACCTGTAACCTTCCCACTGATTGAGGCCTCTAGCGACGAAGACATTCTGGAAGACTCGACGGTGGAATCGATGGCACTCGCCATGATCGATTCGGTCCAGGACGATGAAGACGACGACGATTCCAATATCTTCGACGAGGCACTGCTTGATGTGCTGGGCGATTTGCTCTAGCACTTTTATAGGAATTGCCTTGCCGCCCCCCCCCACCCTGGCTACACTCAGTCAATCAACACCCGAAGGAAATAAAATCATGTCACGCTTGTTTATTGCAATCTGCTTGATTGCCTCACTCGCCGGCGATGGCGATGCTGCGGTCGTCTTGCAACTTGACACCTATAAAGGCGCCGCCCTCTCCGACGACTTTGCAATCGGTGATACGGTTACCGTTCGCTTAAGTGCGGTGGATGCTGCCGGAACGGGGCCCGACTTCACCGCGGATGACCTCCGAGGATTCCAGGTCACTCTGCAAGCCGCGGGCCCAGCTGCGACGACGGTAGACAGTGCGATCGGATTGGAAACCTATGGGACTGGATTTAATATTTTACCACCCACGGCAGGAACCTACTCGGGTGGAAACCGTGTCCTTGCCGCGAATGCGTTCCCGTTCATCACAATTCCGGTTGCAAGCCCGTACCAATTGGCGGAGTTTTCATTTGATGTTGGAGCTGCTGACGCGGGCGTCACAAACATTAGCTTCACCAACGTTGGTGCGTTTGATAACACGATCACGTTTGGCAATGGCCCCGTCAACGGCTACAACCTTGCCGGTGGACAACTCACATTGGCTCCAAAGTCATTTACGGTCCAAGCGATACCCGAACCTGCCAGCTTTGCGATCCTGGCCGTCGGCGTTGGAGGATGGTGCATTCGACGACGTCGACGCGTTCCGATTTCTTGATCATTTAGATCTAAGTATCGCGAATTGAGTAGGGAAGCCATGGCATTGTCATGGCTTCTTCTACTGAGATATTTCGGCCGTGTTTCCCATTGTGATCTCACGCTCGCAATGGCACTTTCTTACGATCAAGGCATTCCGTTGTGCGTCTGATTTCGGCTCTGCTGTTTGTCGCAATTTGGGCCAGCGTCCGAGGACAGACGGCGGCAAACGCAGCCCTGGTTATCGACATCAATTATGCCGGAACCCCAGCGTACGCGCCAGCGTTCGTGAATGCCAAACTCACCTGGGAATCGCGGTTGTCTGGATACCAAGACGGGACCGTGCTCTTTGCATCGCCGGGCAGCTCCTACAACACCGGTCAAACGATATCCAGCGTATTCATCAGTGCGTCTGTCGCAACTGATGACGGAGTCGGCGGCCGATTGGGACACGCGAGCGTAACACATTACGCACAAGACACCTTAGGGTTCGTATTGGCAACCGATGCGACGATAGAATTTGACTCGGACGACATTGCATTGCTTTCACTCGCAGAGCTCGAAGCACTTGTAAATCACGAAGTCGCCCACGCGATTGGCTTCGGCAGCCTCTGGACTCAAAACAACGTCTACGTCAATGGAACAGGCGAATTCTTGGGAACCAACGCGACGTTGGCATGGCAAAACGAGTTTTCCCAAACAGGAACCGCAGATGTTGAAGTCGAAGGTGGTCTTGGCACGATCGGCGGACACTGGAACGAGAACTTAAATGGCGACGGCCTGACAGGAATCACGGACAGCATGGGACGCGACATGCGTGATGAACTGATGACAGGCTGGCTGAACACCAATTCATTTATTAGTGATATGACGGTTGCTTCATTCACTGACATAGGCTTTACCACACGAGTGGTTCCAGTCCCGGAACCGGCATCTGGCGTTCTGTTAGGACTACTGTTGCTGATTGGAATCGGCCGACGTCGCATCAGATCCGCTCCGAAAAATGCGTTTATTTAAGTTTGGGCTCCAGTGCAGGTCCCAGGAACTACGGTTCCGCATTTCGTTTGTCGCCCGCTGGGCGGGGACTGACGTCGCCTTATCAGGTTGCGTCCCGATCGCTTGTCGGATGTTCGATTCGATACTTAAGGGGGAAACGACTGGCAGCCCTCACCGGCGAGATCGGCCGAAGATAGCGTCAGATTCCTTCTAAGGAACATTAGACTTCTCTGGCATCAAAACGAATTGAATCTCAACCAATGAACTACGTCCCGCTTATCCGGGCGGAAGAGGTTTCGCGGTGGACAGGCTGGACCGTCATGTTTGGTAACGGTTGATGAACCCTCGGTCGATCCAAGCCTTTATCTTCCAGCACCAGCGTGCGTGGAAGCTGAATTGTCTGTACTGCAAAAGCGCCTTGCCTTGGCCGGTGTTTAGGATTTTGAGAAAGTCTTTTTGCGGAATGAATTCAATCAGAGGCTGGCCATTGACGATTGCGTTCAGATTGTGCCACAGGATGGGCGCCTGGCGAACGGCGTAAACGCCAGCTTTCGCCGACGGGTGGGATACGATGGTTCCACTGTCACCAACCACAAAGATTGGTTTCCCGGCCGTCGTACGTAGCGTCGTATCGGTGGCCAAAAAACCGTTATCGTCCGTCGGCAAATTAAGTTTGCGAAGCAAAGGTGGCGCATCTGCTCCGGTAGCCCAAATCGCGACGTCTGCTGGTTGTACATGACCGTCTGCGTCGACGAGGCAACGATCCTGGACGTCAATCACACGAAACCCAGTGACGACTTCGATCGACTGCCTCGACAACTCGCGCCGAAGTTTAACGATCGATCGGTCAGTCATGCCGCCAGCAATCTCTTGTCCACCGGTGACGATCCGAACGCATGGTTTGCGTTGTGGAAAACGTTCTAGCAACCGTGCGCGAACACAGCAGGCAACTTCGACTCCGGCAACCCCGCCGCCAACGACCGCGATCACTGGCGAGTCGCGTCCATCTCGCCGCACTGGCTTGCTGGTTGGGGCCCACTGAGCGAGGTGTTCATCCAGACGCGTTATGAAGGTCTGCATTGGCTTGATGGGAACCATATTCGCAGAGCTGAATTGGTCACCACCGATCGGGACTGAGCCGATCCCAATCGAAAGAACATCGAAGGCAAGCGGCGATCGGTTGGCGAATTGAATTGCATTTCGATCAGTGTCCAGCCCAGTAACCTCGTCCAAAATCAGCTCGGCACCCGCCAGCTGACACAGTGGTGAAAGAGCGATCTGCATTTGATCAGTCGAGAACTGATTCGCAAGTGTCCCAGGCAACATCCCTGAATAAGTTGCAAACGGAAACTTCGACAGACAAACCAGCCGACAGTTCGGAATCGGTGATTTGGCCCACCGTTCCAACACTTCGGCGTTTGTGTGGCCGATGCCCAACAGTACAATGCAGTTCGTTTTCATGAATTCTTTGGCTATACCCTCTTGGTCAGGCTGCCGCGACAATCGGCATCGCTGATGACATCGTCTCGTTGATTGTCCCGATAAGCACTTTAAAAGTAGCTTAGCAACGGAAACCACGTTCGTGATTTGCAAATGCTTGATTCATGAGCGGCGAAACCAACATTCGAACATTGCTGCAATAGATGCAGCTCGAACTTCACGAAGGTGAGGTTGTGTATTGCACGGTGAAGCCAGCAAGGATGAAACCAGCATTCGAGGCCGAACCGCTACTTTCGGCCGTATGCCAGTTTCAAGACCCCGAAGGCTTGACCCTAATCGTGTCGCGAGCTGATGCCGAGGCACATGGATTCGAATATACCTATTCCTGCCGGATGATCACTTTGCGAATTCACTCCAGCATCAATGCTGTTGGTTTTCTTGCTTCGGTTACCGAACCGCTCGCCAAACGCCGCATCACCGGTAACGCTATCTCGGCCTACTTTCACGACCATCTCTTGGTCCCAATCGCCAGCGCTGACGAAGCGATGCGGTTGTTTAGCGAAATCAGCTTTACTGTCCGTTCCGACCGCCGAACTTAGCAGCCTTGTCCGCCGCTTTTTTCAGCCGCTTATCCAATTCCTTTCGCCCTTTCTGTCGAAGATTGCCGATCGACTCCTCGGTCTCTAGCAATGTTTTCAGCATCGCTTGAGTGCGTTTGAGATGTTCGCTTGCAAGGTTAGTCTGCTCGCCGACGTCGGCGTTCAAATCAAACAATTCCACGAGATCTTCATCGATCCATTGAATGATTTTCCAGTTCCCATCGATCAAGGAAATCGCACGTGTATCGCCGGTGCTGTCGGGACGAGCTTGCCACTTGTACCAGAACATCGGTTCTCGCTGGTATGTTTCGCCTTGCAGCGCTTTGCCATAGCTGCGTCCGTCAACGTGTTGATGAGGCCGAAGTTCAGCAGATGCCATTTCAAGCATCGTTGGGTAGTGGTCGGTTCCCGTAACCTGCACAGGCGACGTTGAACCAGGGCTAATGTGGCCCGGCCACTTCACGATCAGCGGCACCCGTGTTCCGCCTTCGAAGATTGACCCCTTGCCTTGTCGCAGCGGCGAGTTGGAAGTCGCAACCGCTCGGCCGTTTTCGAGACCGCGCGTCGAGAGTCCGCCATGATCGGAAGTCAGAAGGACAACCGTGTTGTCTTGAATCCCCGCTGCTGCGATCGCTTTCACGATTCGGCCGAGGCTATCGTCGGTGCGCTGGATCATTGCGGCGTAAGTTGGATTGTTTTGAATCGTCTTCGTCATCCCTTCGCGATCGCGTACAAAATCGGCATCGTCGCGTCTTCCCCCCACGGGAACCCCGGCCTTACGAAGCTTCTTGATGTACTTTTGAGTGACGTCTTCGGGGGCTTCGATCGGTGTGTGAACGGCATAGTGCGCCATCACCATCAGAAACGGTTCGCGCTGGTTAGCCTCAATGTACTCAACCGCTTTGTCGGTCATTCTATCGATCAAATAGTCGCCTTCCTTGCTGTCGATCGGGTTTTCTACCGAGTGACCTTTCTCGACCGAAAACGGATGAAAGAAGCTGCCGGTTGCACCGGCGGATCCAGAGTGGACAACCGTGTCAAAACCTTGTGCGGCCGGCCCGCCGCCCTCGTGTCCGAGATGCCATTTGCCGATGTAACAGGTTTGGTAGCCATGTTCTTTGAGTGCTTCGCCGAACGTCACTTCTGCTAGCGGAACATGGTGGTCTTTGTGCCCCGACTTTGCCGCATCGGACTCCACACGAGCTGGATACTTGCCTGTTAGCAAGCCTTGTCGCGAAGGAACGCACCGAGGATAGGCAGAGTAAGCATTGGTAAAAAGCATGCCATCCGCCGCCAATTGATCCATGTGCGGTGTTTCGTACAGCGAGCTCCCGTAGCAAGCCAAATCACGATGACCGAAATCGTCAACAAAGAAAAGCACAATGTTGGGCCTGGGTTCTTCAGCCCTCGCGGATGCGCTCGCAATCAACAGCACGAAAATTAGGAGGTGTTTGTTCACGAAGCTGTCAAAAAGAAGTAAGTAATCCGCGACGAATCCAGATCGGAATCCATGCCACAGTTGCTAAGTCTACTTTAATTCTTGCAACCGATTGCTGCCGCAAACTTAAGGCACTTTCAATTGTATTCTTACCGAACCTGCCGTGCTTTACAGGCGTCGTGAATCAAAGGTCGACGCCAAGTATCGTATCGCCACCTACTGTGACAGCATCGGCTGCAACGGCTCGACTAAAGCGGCGCTGGCAATGCCGAAGCTGGGATTCCGCGTCATGGAATTGATTGGCGGACTCGACTAGTAGAAACGGGACGGCGATGCCACCAACGGGTCTGCCTTTTCGTCTGGATCGGCCCCAAACTGCGGCTGCGACTAGTGCCGCTGGAACAATTTGACCGCGTCGGGCTACCATTTTCCCAAGCAGCCTAATTTTGTTCCGGTCGCACTTGCAGCACAACTTGCTGTGCAACCCAAAAGTAGAATTGCCCCCTCAACCCAACATCGAATAACTTTATTGCGATCCGAAACCAACATGATCGAGATCTCAACCGCCGACTTATCGTCACCTGAACACGCCGGGGCAACCCTGTCTCTGCTCGAAACCTACGCTGCGGACATTATGGGCGGCGGCAAATCATTGTCGCCGCACACGCGAACCCATCTGGTCGATGAACTGAGGAACCGAGAAAATTGCGTCGTCGTTTTGGCTTGGGCGGACGACGTGCCAGCCGGGATGGCGATCTGCTTCGAAGGGTTTTCGACGTTTTCCTGCCAAGCGATCTTGAACATCCATGACTTCGTCGTTGCTGCCGAGTTTCGCCGCCAGGGAATCGCGATGGACCTACTTGCCAAGATCCAGGAAGTAGCAGTCGAACGAAAATGCTGCAAATTGACGCTTGAAGTCCTGGAAGGGAACCACGTTGCGCAGCGTGCTTACCAGAAGTTTGGGTTCGCCGGATACGAGCTCGATCCGGAAATGGGAAGGGCGATGTTCTATGAGAAGAAACTTAGCCATCCGCCTAGTATTCCCAGCTAGCCAGCGGAAAATCACCGCAGTGACTGTGAAGCAACAGCGCACTGATGAGCCAAAAATTTCCGCGCAATTGCCCGTCCTGGCAAGGTTACTGTTTTAGCGCCAAACTGGAGCAGTCTGGCGATCAGTGGCCGGGCTCGGACGGCGAGAACTTTACTCTAGGAAAAGCGAAATTCGTTATGAAAACGGTGCGACATGAACTTGTAGTCCTCGGTGGCGGCCCCGCTGGATATGTCGCCGCGATCCGAGCGGCTCAACTTGGCATCAACGTCGCTTGCATCGACGAAAACGCTCGTTTCGGCGGGACGTGTGTCCGCGTCGGCTGTATTCCTAGCAAATCGCTGCTTGAATCCAGCCATCTGTACGAAGAAACCAAGCACAGTCTGGCCGACCACGGGATCAAAGTCGGCGGCGTCGAGCTGGACCTGTCGGCGATGATGAAACGCAAAGAAGGGATCGTCGATGCGTTGACTGGCGGCATCGACATGCTGTTCAAGAAGAAAGGCGTCACGGCGTATCGCGGTCGCGGCAAGTTCAGCGGCGTCAACACCATCGAAGTCTCACCTTCGGACGGCGGCGAGACGATTCAGTTGCAAGCCGACCAGGTGATGATCTGCGCAGGCAGCCGACCGGCGAGCCTGCGTCCGGTCGAAGAGGACGGCGATCGGATTGGCAACAGCACCACCGGACTGTCGTTCCCCGAAGTTCCCAAACGGCTGGTCGTGATCGGTGGCGGATACATCGGGCTGGAACTTGGCAGTGTATGGAACCGGCTTGGAAGCGAAGTGATCGTGCTGGAAGCGCTTGACCGAATTCTGCCCGGACTCGATAACGAACTGGCCTCGCTGGCTCATCGCACGTTTAAGAAGCAAGGCATCGACTTCCGAACGAGCACGTTCGTTGAATCGGCCAAAGTGGTTGGCGACAAGTGCGTGGTTGCGATCAAGGGCGGCGAAGCGATCGAGTGTGACCGAGTGCTGCTGTCGACCGGAAGGACTCCGTCAACGGACAACTTGGGACTGGAATCGATCGGGCTGGAAACGGACAAGCGAGGCTTTATTGCGGTGAACGAAAACTTCGAAACCGCCGTCGAAGGCGTCTACGCGACCGGCGATTGCATCGGCGGTGCCATGCTTGCTCACAAAGCGATGGAAGAAGGGATCGTTTGCGTCGAACGCATGGCTGGGATCAAGAGCCACATGAACTACGACGTGATCCCGGCGGTCGTTTACACGAACCCCGAAATTGCGATGGTCGGCAAAACCGAAGAGCAACTGAAGGAAGCCGGCACCGAGTACAAGAAAGGCGTTTGCCCATTCGGTGCCAACGGCCGGGCCAGGACGCTTGGCGATACGGGCGGCCGAGTCAAGATTTTGGCGGACGCGAAAACGGATCGCGTGCTAGGTGTCCACATCATTGGCAACCGCGCGGGCGACTTGATTGCCGAAGCCGCGGCAGCGATGGAGTTCGGCGCGTCGAGCGAAGACATCGCACGAACCTGTCACGCTCACCCGACTCTTTCCGAAGCGATGCACGAGGCGGCGCTCGACGTCGAAGATCGTGCGATCCATACAGCTTAGCCGCAGCGTGAACAAAACCTAACCGAATCATGTAGGTCGATCAGTGCTCTGGTCGACCTACTTTCTTGCGCCTGGGTCATTGCATTTCGGTATAATGACAAAACGTCTTATTTGATCAATCGAACCGCACACTTTCTGCCCGACTGGCAATTCTGCCAACGGGTCTTTTCTAGTGAAGGAGTCGGTGATGAATAATGATTTTCAGCTTCGTTCGTTTGCACGTTTTCTCTACACGCAGAACCCGTTCTATCTGATCAGTTGTTTTCTGATCTTGTATGGATTGCAGATTGCGGCGGTCGCACACAGCGACCTGTTTTCGCGATCCATCATGTTGTCTGGCGGCATTGTCGCCTACACGTTACTGATGGCGGTGACTTGTGTCGCAGTCGTTCGGCTTTGCAAAGTTTGGGACGACGCGCGTTCTATCTTTTTGATCGTCGCCATCAGTTTTGTCGCGTTTTCAATCGGGCTCGATGAACTGTGCGTCGTCCACTGGAACAGCGCCGCGGTGATCATGGTTGCCGGCGCGGCATTGACGGTCGTTGTTACCGAGTCGCTATTGAGACTTTGTCGGTTGAAGTTTCCGTCCTGGTTTCGGTTGTCCTTTTACTTGTTGCTGGCTGTATTCTTTGCGACGCCGCTGGTTTTGGGTCGTGCGGTGGCTGAGGGCGAAGCCGGTTTGACGAATTGGGGCGCCATGCTGTTTTCGATCGCAATCGCTGCGGCGCTGTTGGTTTTGATCCCTGCGGTACGGCGAGGCGCGGAACTGGTCCAAGACAATGGTTCGCCTTGGTCGTGGCCGCTGTATCCCATTTCGCTGTTTGTGATCGTGGTTGTGCTGGCCGCCATCCGGTCCCATGCGATTTGGATGTCGTTCGGCTTTATCGGCGCACCGGTGCAATTCGAACCACTGCTGCTGTTGCCGATTGGGTTTGCGATTCTTGTGTTGCTATTAGAAGTCGATGCGCACAAGAAATCGCCAACCTGCGCGGAGCTGGCGATGTTTTCGGCACCGCTGATGCTGCTTGGAAGTTGGTCGCCGGGACGAACGAGTCACCTGCCATTCCTCAGTGATCTACGCGACGCATTCGGTTCAACAGGAACATTTTGCATGGTGCTGGTCGCGTTATTCTACGGCTACGCTTGCCTGCGCCGTGTGCCGCTGGCAAATCGCGCCGCGATTGCCGCGTTGATGATGATCAGCGGATTCGGAACCGTACCACCCGCAGCCGAAGCGGTCGGTGTGCGATCATGGATGTTCGCGTTGCTTGCGTCTGCCATTGTCTTGATCATGTGTTTGAAGACTTGGCGTTCCGACCAGTTGTGGATCGCGTTTGCTGGGATCACCACCGTGACAATCGCGATGGCATTTCGAGCCTACGGCGAACGAGAGGCCGGGCGGGTCGTTAGCGGCGGGTTTGCGATTGCTTCGATGATGACGATCGGCGCGGTGTTCGATGGAGAACTCGCCGAATTTCTGAGATTCATTTCGGGCATTGCCGGCGTCATCGCGACGGGCGGTGTGGTGACGTGGCATTTCTGGTCCGCCGGTGCCGGTGGCCAAGCCCCGGTAGCGATGATTGTTTTGGGCGTCGCCGTATTCGTCTCGCTCGCCTATTCCGTTTTGGTGCGACGAACGGGATGGTGGTACGTGGCCGGATTCCAAGCGGCGTGTCTTGCTGGACTTCTGGGAACGGCCGCGTATCGAAGTGGTTCCTTTCGCGGTGCAAACTTGCCAATCCAGTCCGGCTTGGCGTGTTTTGTTGTCGGAGTCACGATTACGTCGTTAAAGACGGGGGTTCATCACCGTCTGGGACGTTTGGACGGCGAAGAAGAGGGGCCACCGCTGTTCCTCAGTGGCTTCTGAAAATAGAATTGACCACAGGCGATTTAAGCGATCGCCGCAGTGAATCTTCGCGACGAGTTGTCGGCTGTGATTCGGTGAACGGCGATTCAATTGACTGCGGCGCCCCAACGAACCTAGGACGGAACCATCTTCAAGTTCATTCACACCGCGGACATCCACCTGGACAGTCCGCTTCGGGGCCTGGCAAGCGACGGGCCCGTCGACCAAATTCGCGGCACCGTGCGCGAGGCGCTGACAAGTTTGGCGGACTTGGACGAGCGTGAAAAAGTCAACTTTGTTCTGGCTGCCGGCGACATCTACGACGGAACATGGAATACAGCCGACACAGGAATGTACGTTTTTAACGTGGCTTGACCGGCTCCAGACAGCAAGCATCTATCTTTACGCGATCAGCTGCCACGATGATACCCGATGAAGTCGGGTTCACGATTCCATATCCCTCTATCTTTCAGTTCAGCGATGTCCTAACAGCCAAATCGATACCTGACAACTCGTTCACCCGATTGACCTCTTCCCGCCAACCAGCGACAGGAAACCAAGGATCGAATGGGTGACGAATGCGAGGTCAGGTTCTTAGGCAAGCTCACTGCTCTTCGCCGTAACCATCGTCGTCGCCAGCGCCATAATTCGGATCCCAAAACTCTGGGTCGCAGACCCATGTCGGATCAATTCGTACTGTATAGTCGGTCCACTCATGTTCAAGCGAACGCACACAACCGACGTAAAATTCGTCAGTACTGGCATTGTAGATCCAGTCACATGCACAGCTCCCTTCCTCCATGCATAGGTTATAAATATCTATGTTCGAAATAGCGTTATGATAGGACGTTTTTCCAAATTGGAATCCCGATGACACTCCATTCGTGTAGTCCCAGTCGGGGCCTTGATCTGCGAACCACTCAATAACTCCTGCGCAAGCGTCACTGAGCGGGTCATTTGGATCGTTGTTGCACGCTGTAGGACAAGATTGCAGGTCCCATGAATTATCCCATGGATCACAGCCTTGGGTGTCGCAGTAAAAGTAGTAGCAAGGTCCGCCGCCCTGAGAAAATGCGTTCAGAGGGACCATCAAAACGAACAAGAGAGTTAGAGACTTCATTCTTCTTCTCCAAAATCTGCCAGTCGGGCAGGACGAACGCTCGCCCGCTGCCAATCCTGGTCGAATAAAACACGGACGGGTTCGCGCCAGTCCTTGAGTTCCAAATCAACAAGTGAAATTCCATTTAACGATTCGCCAATTCTCCACTCGAGCTCTAAGTCAAATTGCGTGGTATCGCGTTGATTGAGAGAAAACAGAGTTGCTTCCATTGTCGTTGGCACATAAATAGGACCAACCTTCTTCCATGACGTCCGAGTGAATGAAGCTACGACGCTGATGTCTTTCCGCACGTCAATGGTGTGACGCACTTCTGTTGGCATGTAGCCTGACGTACGCTCAAAGATAAGATCTACGGTTCTGGGCATCTGATGATCGAAACGCATCCGAGCGACCACATCCAACTCTTTGTTGTACTTCGCGTAAAGTAACACCGCATTCTCGCGAAGAAAGGATTCGATTATCCGTTTTGGCGTACCTCCCGCTTTGAGTGAGGTAGCCATTGACAGTGATTGATCGAGCGGTCTAAGAGGCACCAGATCCTGTCGGATCTCGTGATATTCCTCCTCGCTATCAAATTCCTTGGTTGGGCGATCCGTGTACGGCATTCCACGTATTGAATATTTTCCATTGTCCACGATTCGCTGTCGCCACCTTTCAAGCACGACCCCATCCCCTGTTGGCATCGTGATTGAGTTGGCATCGAGTTGCTTGGCTGACGATTCTTTGGCGCCAATCCAAATGACCGAATGTGTCTGGAATTGTTTTCCATCGGTGACAACTCTTGTTCCGTTGGCGACGAATGCGAACCTTCCATCTTCCAGCTTGTCCTGGTTAACCATGAAATCTCCGACGATTTCATAGAATCGACCAGTTGTATCAGTATCGACCTCCGCAGAAGAGCCATCTTCTGCACGGGCCAATAGGGACATGCTTAGCAGCATGCCAAAGGTTAAGACGTATCTCATGACTATCGATCCCGAAGATTTACCATAAACTGCATATCGCCCAAAGTCATTGTGCCGTTGGCCCCATCAAACGGACGTTCCGTCACGATGGTGCAATCAGCCACCGCCGCGCGGCCGCGTTTGCTTAAAATGGCGTTAAACTCAAGTGTTTCAGACGCTAGCTCCAGAGAACCTTTCAATTCACTATCCGTTACGGATGGTATGTCGCCAATCATCAGCAAGCGGAAACTAGACGGATCACCCTTTGATACAAAAACATTCGTCGTTGCCAGACGCACAAATCCCTTTCGCACGACTTTGATTTCGATGGGCGTTAGCTCTTTCTTGCCGACCCACGGTATGAACCGATTCAACACCTGCGCGCTCAACGACGCGGTTGCAACCGTGAAGGAAACGACATCCCCTTCAATCGAAGTGCGATCGGCTTCACGTCCAGCCACACGAAGTCTTAACGACTTCGGATTGATGGAACGGTCGTTCACCCTTAACGCAAACGGCACAGATGTTTTGTCTTTATCAAGCTCTAAGATTGACTGAACTGCGGACACCCGCGTCTGAGACACTCCCTGGATTTTAAAGGGATAACTTCCATTGTCCGTTTTTATGACGACTTGAACTCCAAATTCATTTGGCTTGCTTATAGCTATTTTTACAAGAAGTTCCGTAGATTCGCCACTCGCTATTATTGAGTCGCGTGGATAGGCCGCTGTGCATCCGCACGTGGTTTTGAGAGTTTGGATCGTAATGCTGTGGCCAAGTTGGTTGTTAACCCGAACCCTCGTTGTGATAGTCTCATCAACAAAACTGTCAGCGGCCTCTAGCACCGGTGGCGGTGCAGGAAATTCCGTGATGGAAACTTCGCCGAGCATCGGAAGCTCGTCTCGCTCGGCCACGGAAAGCTTGATTGTTTCTTCCGAACAAACGGGGGTTGCCAATAAGATTGCAACTAGCACCGAAGCAACTTTCATCCTGATCTCCGTTTGTGGCTCGCTACCTGACCGTTAAATGGTTTTAAGCGTGGCAGGGGGGGGGGGGCAGGGCAATCGCACGTTCAAGTGCGGTTAAATCCGGCGTAAATGCCATCCAGGACGGCGTCATCCCATCCCGCTCGCATACGTTTGCCGCGAATGTTGTCTTTCACAGTAGTGTCGCGTTGCAGAATATTCAGTGCCATGCGACGAATCGCGGCTGAAATTTCCGGGGATGTTCCACGTCGGATTCGGCTGGCGTCTTCGGCAAAAGTTACATCCAAGACATAGTGCTCACTGTTTTCGATCTTCCAATGGTCTCGAATGAATTTGCTCAGGCGTTTCACTTTCGGTGGCAAGCTGCTGATGAAGAACATCGTTTCATCGTGCTCGGCGACGTTACCTTCGCGATGACGGTAGATCATGCCAATCGTTTTGGCTCCCGCCCAATCGTCGAAAATCTCATCGTCGTCGATCGCAATGCAGAAGTACTCACGCCGTTCTTCGCGTCCATGAGACTTCTCAACCGTCACGTGACGTCGCAGTCCCTCAACCTGGTTGTCCAACTCTCCGTACGCAACAAAGCGTTTACCGATCGCTTCGGCAAGTTTCTGCTGGTTTCCTTTAACGGTCAAAATGTATTCCGCTTTCTTGTCAGTGATTGCCTTGGCAGTTTCCTTTTGACAGTGCATCGCATCGAGCGTGATCACCGCACCTTCGATCTCCATCAGCTCAAGGAGCTTTGGTACTGCGGGAATCTCATTGCTTTTATCATCGACCGACAACTGCCGAATGACCAATCGCGTCTCGGAAGCGAACGCGGTCATCGTGTGCAACGGGCTTTGGCCAGCGGCACGATCAAACGATCCACGAAGAACCTTTCCGTCGATGGCGACGCCCTTACCTCGAAGCGAACCGGCAAACTGATCGACCCAGTGGTGCATCGCGGTGAGAAATTCATCGGTATCGAGTCGACTGAAGACCCGTCCGAGCGTGTCGTGACTGGGTACGCCGTTATCCAATTTTGTGTAGCGGCGAAACCACTTGATCTTTCCATTGGCGAACCGCTCGACATCAGTCCAGCTGTTGGCACCACAGATCGTCGCAGTGAGCGTAATGAAAATCATTTCGAGCAAGTCATGGTTATGGCCACGCTCAAGGCGTGGGTCGGTAACATTTACAAAGCTTTTGGAAACAATGGCTGCTGGTCCGTTCATCGCTTGGCACCTCCGTGCGGGAAACACGCCACTCAACAACGAGCGGCTTGACTTCAGCGATGACAACGCAATCCTTGGACCGAAACGAAATCAACGTGCGATTGCCCTGGCCGTA